>CAKTYE010000047.1 GCA_934631985.1 uncultured Clostridia bacterium
ATTTTGCCGGCCCCCGGTCGGCTTTGCCTACTTTGCCCGAGAGCAAAGTAGGTCGTCCGTCCGCAGACGGACGAAACACTCTCAAGCAACAAACCTCAGCGCGGTCGTGTGCCGCCAATCCCATGCCAAAGACACATGTACATGTTTTTTCAAACGCCTAGCAAAAACCATAGCACTAAAGCAATCCCCACCCCCAAAACCAAAGCAGGGGAGGCTGCTTCCCTTCCGGGAAGCACCTCCCCCTCGCACTCCGTTTTATACCTGATTGCTCTTTTCACTCGAACTGTACCACCGCACCAACACCCGTGCAATGGGCGCAGGCCAAAACTTCCGAAACATCTCAAGATCCTCCGGCTGCCGTCCACCCTTTTCCAACACCTGCGTCGTGGTCGAACCTACATGAATGCGGTGCAGCATGCGTACCTCGGGATCGTAAGCAAACCGCCCCTCCATCAAACTGAGCCGCTCCCAGGTCTCCCAGTCCAGACTGGTGGTCATGTCCGTGAAGAAAAGCGGCACGGGCAAACGGTTCAGATTGAACGTCACCGCAGGACAACAAATGGGATCACCCAACGCCAGCGTCCGATGCTTCATAAAGCGACTGACCTGAAACGCACGAATCCGCATCCGCCATAACAGCAAACGCTTGATCTTCAATAGGCGCGTCTGCGTTACACGCTCCTCGCCGCGCTGCTCCCCATAGTCGGAGAAGTAGATCAGCAGCTCAGGACAGGCAGCAGCCTTGGCGGCGGCACCATAACTGGGCAGATAGAGATCATCCTGATGGCAGAGCGTCACCAGATCATACCCCGCCGCCTTGGCGCAGGCCAGGGCAAAGTTCCAGTCCGAGCCAATGCCGGGATGATCGGGATTCACATGGTATTCCGCACCATACTCCGCCGCAATGCCCTCCAAATACGGGGAGGGCGTGGCGGTGCACAGCAGAATGGGGGAGGGACTTTCCTGCGCCTTCAGCGAGTCCAGACACGCCGTGAGATAGGGACTGTCCTTGTAGGCGCAGACGGCAAAACAATGCTTCACGGGATACCGCCTTCCTTATCGCAGCATGGCCAGCAAAACGAGCTGCCCGCAGGTGATCATCAGCAGTGCCAGATTGCTCAGGTAGAAGAAGCAATGCCAGCCTGTTTTGTTCATGCTGTTTTTCACTCCGTTGGGGCTGAGCAGCAGGAACAGGATCGGCAACACAGGCTGCAAATACCGCCCCTGTACGCCGCTGTAGCTGGTGGCTCCCACCGGGGAGAAGGCCACATACATGGTGGTGAACACGAGACCCACCGTCATGCCGCCAATGATCAGCAGCCCCACCCGCTGCTGCCAGGTGACGCGCTGATCCAGGGCTGCGTCATTGTCCGTGTACAGGGTGAATAGCAGCAGCATCAGCCCCAGCAGCGACCAGGTGCCGGTCTGGTTACCCAGATAGCCGAAGCCCGTGCGCGCCGCCTCCAGGAAATACATGTTGAAGTTGTTGAAGATGGTGGAGAAGAAGATGCCCAGATACGTCAGGGGATGCGCCAGAATGAATTCGATCTGTGCATTGGAATCCGCACCATCGCCGCGAGAATCTTGAAGGTTGTTGATGTCGCCCGTAATGCTGGCGACCACTGCGCCCACCGCCAGGCACAGCACCAGCAGCGTCGCGAACTTCACATAAATCGCCTGCTTGCGGGAGGCAAACTTGCTGCGGGGAAGCATCAGCACCAGCAGCAGCATCGGCGCATAGACCGCCTTGATGGTGCAGGCCAGCAGGAAGCAGACATAAATGCCCAGCAGCCGCTGCCAGCTCAGACGGGTGCTGCGGTCCAGCATAGCCTCCAGCGTCAGCGCCGTGCCAAGGAAGCACAGGCCGGAGCAAAGCGGGTCATAGGACAGGCTGCATGCCATGTACATGGGGGAGGGCATCAGCGCCAGCACCGCAAAGGTCAGCTTGAACCGCTTCAGTCGGCGGATGGCGAAGAAGCACAGCGCCACATAGGCCAGCAGATTGAACAGGCGGCTGAGGATCATCTGCACGGACATGGGCGCACCCAGTACGCGCCCCAGCAGCATGCCCAGTGCCGATGGGAGATACCCCGTGTTGATGAGCTGCCACTGGTTGAGGGTCGTTTCCTCATGCACCTCGTTCATGGCGGGCTGATCCAGCAGAGCGGTCAGACGCGCATGGTCGATGGCAGTGTCGGCAGGATCCTTCATGAAGTCCTTCCCCTGGTACGTCCAGGAGTAGGAAACCTGGCTGTCCGCTGCGTCCGTTGCATGGACATACCGTCCCCAGGAAAGCGACCAGACATTGCCGAAGTGCGTCTCATCGTCATAGCTGAGACCCGTGAAGGGCGGCAGGCACAGGGTCATGAACAGCCCGAAGCACAGCGCCACGATCAGGAAGCCGTACTCCGCCTTACGCCCGATCAGCTCCCGCAGCAGCCACAGCAGGCACACCGCCGCGGCAGTCAGCCCGCTGAACAGCATCCGCTGCACATGCAGGCGGGGCAGGTTGTCCACCACCACATTGCTCAGCGTGATGCCCGCCTCGTCGCAGGTCAGCGTCAGGCTGGTGATCTGCGCGTCAATGATGACGTCATCGGCGGGAGAGGAGAGGTAGAAAATGCTTGTATACTGCTGGGTGGAGCCATCCGCCAGGGTGCAGGTCACGGTATAGGCCATGCCGGTGCTGGTGGCGGAATTGTTAACCTCGCCCTCCACGCGCAGGTGATGCACATAGCCCTCATAGGCCAGCGCCAGCGGCTGTCCCGCAAGGATGGTCGGGGTGGAAGGGTCGGCAGTGGATGCATCGTCCGCTGCGTAGTCTTCATCCTCTGCATCCTCCTCGGCGGCATAGTCCTCATTCGCAAAATCCTCA
This sequence comes from uncultured Clostridia bacterium, assembly GCA_934631985.1. Taxonomy (GTDB): domain Bacteria; phylum Bacillota; class Clostridia; order Christensenellales; family Aristaeellaceae; genus Egerieenecus. Next base: position 2,876 of record CAKTYE010000047.1, read on the forward strand.
TCGGCAAAGTCTTCCTCCTCGGAGAATTCGTCCGCCGGGGCTTCGCCGATTTCGGCCTGGGTCAGGTCAAGCGCGATCTCGCCGCGCTGCCCCTCCGGCAGACGCAGCAGAGACAGATTACATATCCCCTCCACGCCAAAGGTCACCGCCGCGACGATCACCACGGCGAGCAGTATTTGCAGCAGCGAATGCTTCTTACGCATGCTTACGCTCCTTTCCCGTCAGCGGCAGGCACAGCAGTGCGCAGATTGCCAGCGCTGCCAGCGCATAAGCGCCCTGCCAGCCGTAAGTTTTCTTACCGTACACTACCCGCAGGTTCACCATGCTTTCCGTATCCACAGAGCCGTCCGCCAGGGTCAGCGTCCCGGCAGGGGCATCCTCAGCACGGTCGCCCATGCGCAGGGTCACGCCCTTGCCTTCGGTACAGGTGCTGGTGGCGTTCAGGGTAAAGACCGACCCTGCAGCGTGATCCACGCTGACCGTCAGCGGCAGGGAGACGAACGCATTATTGCGCAGCTCGCTGACCTCCCAGGTCTGGCTGGCAACCTCCTTGCCGGTGCTGTCCATCAGGGTCAGGGTCAAGGTGCCGCTCTTGGGTTTCTTGTTGTAGTTGGAGAACATGACCTCCACCGCCAGCGGATGGTCCTGGGTGAAGGTAAACGCCTGGGTGACAGGCTGCTCGGTGAGCTGCCCCACGCCCGTGCGGTGCTTGGACACATAGTCGAAAACGGTTTCATCCGTGCGGGTGTCCAGCAGAAAGACTGCGACGCTACCGCACGCAAGCACCAGAGCCAGCAGGATCAGAAAGACTCGCGCCCCGGTCTGCGATGCTTGTTTTTTCATGATAGACAATTCCTCCTTATCGACGGGTTCGCAAACATGTAATGGTCATATAGCCGATGAAGCTGCATTCCACCAGCACAACCGTGCCGTTTTGCGTTGCCAGCAGGGAAAGCAGCGGAAGCTGCCAGCCGAAGATTACTGCGCCGTATTGATAGGCCACCGTCAGCGCCAGCAGCAGCGCCGGAACCCACAGCAGGTGTCCGAAAGGCTCCTTGCGCTTGCCAGCGCCGCTCAGGGGCAGCAGCAGCGCCAGAAAGCCGCCCAGCAGCAGGCCGCGCAGCACATTGCTGAAAAAGCCCAGCGTCCCCAGCAGCGGAAAAAGCCAGCACAAGGCCGCTGCCAGCAGCAGCGGCACAAGGATTACGACAAGCTTTCTTGTGAACATGCGGTCTTCATCTCCTCCAGCATGCGCCGCTCCTTGTCGGTCAGGGGGGCGCTTTCCAGCAGATCGGGACGGAAGCGGAGCGTCGCACGCAGGGATTCCTGCCGTCGCCATGCACGGATCTTGGCATGGTCGCCGTTCAGCAGCACCTCCGGCACCTCCAGCCCGGCAATTTCCCGCGGACGGGTGTATTGCGGATATTCCAGCAGCCCATCGGAGAAGCTCTCCTCCTCGGGGCTTTCACTGGAGCCAAGCACGCCGGGAATGAATCGGCTTACGCAATCCACCAGCACCATGGCAGCCAGCTCGCCGCCCGTGAGGATGTAGTCCCCAATGCTGATCTCCTCGTCAATGCATACATCCAGCGCCCGCTGATCCACGCCCTCGTAATGTCCGCAGAGCAGCACCAGCTCGTCCTCCTTTGCCAGCTCCCGCGCCTTGGCGGTGGAAAGCTTGCTGCCGCGCGGCCCCAGAAAAATGCGCCTGCCATGGAAGTCCTCGCCGGTGACGGACTGCATTGCCGCCAGGATGGGCTGCGCCATCATGACCATGCCTGCGCCGCCGCCGAAGGGGTAATCGTCGGTGTTCTTGTGCTTGCGGTTGGAAAAGGGACGGATGTCCACGCAGGTCACATCCAGCAGCCCCTGCTCCCGGGCGCGGCCCAGAATGCTGGCGTTCAGCACGCTTTCAAACATTTCGGGAAAGATGGTCAGGATCTTAATCTTCAAAGACAGCCACCTCGGCAAGGGCGTCCGACTGGACGCGGATCACCTGCGCGTCAATGTCCACCGCCGTGAACACGCGCTTCAGGGCGGGAGCCATCATGCTGCCCCGGGGCGTTTTGAACACATAAGTGTCCACCGACCCATATTGCAGCACGTCGGTCAGCGTACCGATCTCCTCGCCCTTTTCATCGACGGCCTTGCAGCCGATCAACTCGCTGATATAGACCGCGTCCTCGGGCAGCTGGGCGGCATGCGCACGGTCGATCCACAGTTCCTTTCCGCGCAGCGCCTCGGCGGCTTCCCGCGTCTGCGCATCGCCCAGGGTCACATAGGCAAAGCCATCATGCACCCGGGAGCAGTGCGCTTCGTGGGGGATGTAGCTTTCGCCCTCCTTCATATAGAGAGTCGTCCAATCCAAAAACATTTCCGGCTCTGCTGCATAAGGCTTTACCTTGACCTCGCCCCGAACCCCCTGGGGCCGCAGCACCTCGCCGATCATCAAATACGAGACTGACAACGTTCGTTACTCCTTTGCATACAGGGATAAGGATAGCATATCACGGATGCCCAAAGGATGCAAGAGCCGAGGAAAAAGGAAAATCGAACCCAGGGTGAAAGCATCGAAAAGTATTTGATAAACAGCAAGGGAAAGAAGCGCTGCTTCTATTCGAAAAGCTGATTCCCACACACCGGAAAGCAAACAGTTTATAAAGTAACAGCTAAAAGCATAAAACTTCTGCACGAAAAGCCGCGTTTTGCAACAGAGATGCACCCAGGCCGCTCCCACACCAAAAGCCTCCCTCCGCAGAGGGAGGACAGCCGCCCCAAGGCGGCAGGAGGATACTCTCACAAGCTGCATCTTCCCATACCCCACATCAAGGCACATCCCCCTTGCCTCCTTCCGCAGAAGGAGGGGGACCGCCTGCCGCCAGGCAGGTGGTGGAGGATAAACTCCCCCGCTGGAGTATCAAATCGTTTATAAAAAATATCATTATGCCGCATGAACGCAGCGAAGCCGCCCCCACACCCAAAGCCTCCCTTGACAGGGGAGGTGCCCCGAAGGGGCGGAGAGGTTCCGTCCCCTCCCAAAATAAAAAGCACACCGCCCATGCTCCTTTCGCACAGACGGTGTACCTTTCACCTATGTCAGCCGAAAGCCTGCCTTACTTCAGCATGCTTTCTTCCCAGCAGTCATAAGGCTTGATGCCCATCAGGGATGCAACAGTGGGGGCGACGTTCGCCAGGCCGAACTTGCCATCCTTCAGCTCGTGCTTCTCATCCTTGTCATAGATGATGAAGGGAACGGGGTTCAGGCTATGCGCAGTACGGACGGCAATGTTGCCCTTCTTGTCCTTTTCCAGCATCTGGTCGGCATTGCCGTGGTCGGCAGTGATGACCAGAATGCAGCCGTACTGGTCGGCAGCCTTCTTCAGGCGGGCCAGGCACAGGTCAACGCTCTCCACAGCGATCTCGGTCGCCAGCAGGTTGCCGGTGTGACCCACCATGTCGCCGTTGGGATAGTTGCAGCGGATGAAGCCATACTTGCCGCTTGCCATCGCATCGATGACCAGGTCGGTGATCTCGGTGGCCTTCATCCAGGGGCATTCATCAAAGGAACGCACGTCGGAAGGAACCTCCTGCCAGGTCTCCAGCTCTTCAGAGAACTTCTCGGAGCGGTTGCCGTTCCAGAAATAGGTCACATGACCGTACTTCTGGGTCTCGGAGCAGGCGTACTCGTTCACGCCGTTCTCCACCATCAGCTCGGTCAGGGTGTGACGGATCTCCGGCGGATTCACCAGGAAGCTCTTGGGAATGCACAGGTCGCCGTCATATTGCAGCATGCCCGCATACTTCACCTGGGGACGCACGCCGCGGTCGAAGTGGGGGAATACATCGTCGTCAAAGGCCATGGAGATTTCCAGCGCGCGGTCGCCGCGGAAGTTGAACAGGATCACGCTGTCGCCATCCACGATCTTGCCTACGGGTTCACCGTTCTCCGCAATGACGAAGGGCGGCAGATCCTGGTCGATGACAGACAGCTCCTGACGGAAGGCCTCCACAGCGTCCTTGGCATGGGCGAACTGACGGCCCTGACCATGCACATGGGTGTTCCAGCCCAGCTCTACCATGCCCCAGTTGGCCTGATAACGGTCCATGGTGATCTTCATACGTCCGCCGCCGGAAGCAATGCGTCCGTCAAAGTCGGCGTCGTTCAGCTTGACCAGCTCGTCCTCCAGCTGCTGCACATATTCCAACGCAGAGGTGGCAGGCACATCGCGACCATCCAGCAGAATGTGGCAGCGCACCCGGCGGATGCCTTCCTTCTTGGCTTCCTCCAGCATTGCCAGCAGGTGAGAAATGTTGCTGTGTACGTTGCCGTCGGACAGCAGGCCCAGGAAGTGCAGCGTGGAATTCTTTTCCTTCACGTTGGCGATCAGGTCCTTCCAGGCAGCGGATTCATAGATCTTGCCGCTCTGGATCGACTCATTGACCAGCTTTGCACCCTGAGAATAGATCTGACCGCAGCCCAGGGCGTTGTGGCCCACTTCGCTGTTGCCCATATCGTCGTCGGAGGGCAGACCCACCGCCGTGCCATGCGCCTTGATGGTGGTATGCGGGCAGGTGGCCTTCAGCTCATCCAGAACGGGCGTGGTGGCCTTTTGAACCATGTTGCCCAGCTCGCACGGCGTTTCACCCACGCCGTCCATGACTACCAGAACCACGGGCTTTTTCATGTGATTTCCTCCTAGTGTATTTCGGCGAACATCGCCGGGATGATTGCATAACGGGCGCTTCCGCGCCATCATTGAGCATAGGACAATCCGCTTCGATTGTCAAGGGACAAGCGCGGAAATTGTGAATTTTCTCCCAACTGCTCACGCATAGCACAGGGCCTGCTTTGCCGTGTCCAGCGTCGCCGACGCGCCGATGGGCAGAATGGCGTGGTTTTCCCCATGCCCATAGTCCGTGCAATAGGCCACAGGAATGCCGAAGCGCTCGCCAAAGCGGGTCAAACGCGCCATCAACTGCTCATTGGGGGTCTGGGAATATTCGCCGAACAGCAGCCCGCGCACCTGCGGCATCAGCGAGCTGTGCTCCAGCCGTGCCAGAGTGTCGCTCAGGTGAGGAATGCCGAAGAACTGCTCATGCTCCTCGAGAAACAGCACATAGTCCTGCGCCGGATCGACACGCACCCATCCGCCGTACAGCAGATACAGGAAGTTTTCCAGATAGCCGCCCATCAGCGTACCGCGGGCCTCGCCGGGGCGCAGCGTCCGCCAGGGGGCGCTTGGAATGTGCGGGGCCAGTCCGGGCTGCTCCATGTGCAGGCGGAAATTCTGCCAGGTATAGCTGTTCAGCTCCTTCAGCGCATCGCCGGGGGTCTGTCCGTAATAGGTGATCATCCCCGTGCGGCTCCAAAGGGTATTCAGAATGCTGGTGCCGTCGCTGAAGCTCAGGTATCGCTTGGGATGCGCGGCGATCAGCGTATAGTTCAGCAGGGGCAGCACCTCGTCCGCGCCCTCACCGCCGCTGAAAAACACCAGCTTTACATCTTCATCAAGAGCCATCTGCGTAAAGTCCGCCGCGCGTTCTTCATCCGTGGCGGCATAGTCCCAGCCGTGGGCAAACAGGTTTTTTCCCAAGCGGACGCGGTAGCCCTGCCCCTCCAGCGCAGCGCTAATCAGCTGCATTTTCTCAGGGTCGGGGATGGCGCTGGGGGAGACAAGGCCAATGGTATCGCCGAGGCGGAGTGCGGGTGCCTGCATCAGGGTCAGCCTCCTTTATGCATTGCGCGGGTCGCTATTGCGCTTTTTCTTGGCGTCGGGGTCAATGTATTCAATTTCCAGACGCTGAAAGTCGACATGCTCCAGAAAAGCGTCCGGCAGAAAGCGGGTCTGACCAAAATCCTCCCATTCCCGCTGATTCTTCGGCAGCCAGATCGGCTTAGGCAGATCCAGCGCATGGCAGGCCTCCGCCAGCGCGTCCTGCGGGTCCTCCCGGGTGCAGGGCTGAACGGTCTGCAAGTCCATGCGGTGATGCTTGATGGTGCGTACCCAAAGGGCGGTCGCCATGGGATATTCCTCCTTATTCGTCCGTATCGTCGGGGGCCTCGGCTTCCTCCGATGGCGCAAAGAAGCGCGCATCCGCCGTTTCTACCTGCCCCAGACGGCGCTGAATGTCCCGGGTGCGGATGAACGCCGTGTCAATGGATTCCGTAGCCTGACGCAAGCGTTGCTGCGTGGTTTCCAGCACCTTGGCAAAGCTGGAGAAGTCGTTCTTTACCGCGCCCAGCAGCTTCCAGACCTCCCCGGAGCGCTGCTCGATCGCCAGGGTGCGGAAGCCCATTTGCAGGGCGTTGAGCAGCGCCGCAAAGGTGGAGGGGCCTGCTACGACCACCCGCTGCTCCTGCTGGAGCCGCTCCGCTGTCTCCATGTCCCGCATGACCTCGGCATAAAGCCCCTCCACGGGCAGGAACATGATGGCAAAGTCGGTAGAATGCGGGGGAACGATATATTTGGCAATGCGCTTGCCTTCGGTTTTGATGTGGGTCAGCAGCGCTTTGCGGGCTGCCTCTACCTGCGCCGCGTCTCCCTGCTGGCTGGCCTCCACCAGCCGCAGATAGTCCTCCTGCGGGAATTTGCTGTCAATGGGGAGCCACACAGCGCTTTGTCCCTTGCCGGGCAGGCGGACGGCGAACTCCACCCGCTCCCGGCTGCCGGGAACAATGGCGATGTTCTCGGCGTACTGATCCCGGGTGAGCATTTCGCTCAGCAGTGCGCCAAGCTGCATTTCACCCCAGATGCCGCGGGTCTTGACATTGGTCAGCACCTTTTTCAGGTCGCCCACCCCGGCAGCCAGGTGCTGCATTTCGCCCAGCCCCTTGTAGACCTGCTCCAGCCGCTCGCTGACCTGGGCAAAGCTGGCGTTCAGCCGCTTATCCAGGTTTTCGGTCAGCTGCTCGTTGACCGTGTGACGGATGGTGTTCAGCTGCGTGTTGTTTTCCTGCCGCAGCTGGGTGAACTGCCCCACCATGCTGGTGCGGAGCTGTTCCAGTGTGCGGGTGGTCGCATCGTTCATCTGTGCGAATCGCGTTTCCTGGTGGTTGTCGGCATTCATCACCTGACGCTGCATGCTTGCCAACAGCTCGGTCTGCCCCTGCCCCATCACCTGAACGCTTTGGATCAGGCTGTCGCTGAGGGCGCGCAGGGCCATCTGCTGATTCGCCTGCTGTGCGTCCATGGCGTCCAGCAGCTCGTCCCGCTGGGCTTCCAGATCGCGGGCGAACCGTCTGCGCTGGGTACCCAGCAGGATCAGGGCAACGATCAGCAGCACTGCCAGCAGTGCCAGCATCCCGTATAGCATAGATTTTTCCATTGCCGTACTCCTGAAAAAAGAAAAGCGGGAGGCCCGGCGTGTGCCATGGCCTCCCGCCAAGGTTACAATTACATGTCTCTGCGCCCTTCCAGCGCTTTGGAAAGCGTCACCTCGTCCGCGTATTCCAAATCGCTGCCGACAGGTACGCCGTGCGCGATGCGGGTCACGCGAATGCCCATGGGTTTGATGAGCCGGGCAATATAGGTGGCGGTCGCTTCGCCCTCCACATCCGGGTTGGTGGCGAGGATCACCTCGGTGATGTTCTCGCGGCTCAGCCGTGCCATCAGCTCCTTGATGCGAATGTCATCCGGGCCGATGCCGTCCATGGGGGAGAGGGTGCCGTGCAGCACATGATAGCGTCCGTGGAAGTCGTGCATCCGCTCCATGGCGGCAACGTCCCGCGGGTCACGCACCACGCAGATCTGCCCGTTTTCCCGGGCGGGGGTGGCGCAAATGTCGCACAGCTCGCCTGCGGAATAATTGCCGCACACCTCGCAGTAGCGCACGGCCTTTCGTCCCTGCCAAATGGCGGCGGCAAGCTCATGCACGTCCTCCTGGGGCAGGCTGACGATATAATAGGCCAATCGCTGGGCGCTCTTTTGCCCGATGCCGGGTAGCCGCGCCAGCTGTGTGACCATCCGGGCAATAGGCTCGATCTGCGCCATCAGAACATGCCGCCCATGCCGGGGGTCAGCTTGCTCATGGTCGCCTCGCGGGTCTCCTCACCCTTGCGCAGCGCTTCGTTCACCGCTGCCATAATGAGGTCCTGCAGCATGTCGATGTCCTCGGGGTCCACTACCTGGGGATCAATGGTGATCTCGGTCAGCTCGCGCTTGCCGGAGATCTTCACCTTCACCATGCCGCCGCCGGAGGCTGCTTCATATTCCGCCGCGTCCAGGTTCTCCTGGGCCTCGGTCATCTGCTGCTGGAGCTTCTGCGCCTGACGCATCAGCTGCTGCATGTTGGCGCCGCCGCCAAATCCGCCGAAATTATTCCGTGCCATAGGGGATTCCTCCTCAAAAATTCAAGTTTACGCCAAATTGCAATGAATGCCCAGATTGCCCGATACACTGGTGCCGCGCACCTGCGGGGCGTTTTCCACAATGCTGACGCCGCTGGTCAGCACCCGGCCCGTGACGGCGCGAAGCGCAATGTCCGCCTGGGTCATGGGCGCATAGACGTCGATGTCGCCGGAGACGGTGGTCACGTCCAGCTTATCGAAGGGGCGGTTCAGCTCCAAATGCTGGTCGCCGCTCACGCCGCCCAGCTTGCAGCTGATGCATCCCACGTCGTTCAGCGTTACCTTGCCGGACACGGTACGCGCAGCCAATTGGTCGCAGGCAAGCCCCTGCGCCTGGATCACGCCCGACACCGTGCGCATGGACAGGGCGATGGCGGACAGATTTGCGCCGCGCAGATCACCCGATACCGTGTCCAGGGTCACGTCCGTTCCCTGAATGCCGCGTACCCGCAGCGGGCCTGCGATGGTGTTAGCGTCCAGCGCACCCTTCCAGCTTCGCGGCAGGCGCAGCAGCAGCTGCATCCACCGCTCGGTGTTCAGCTTGATGGTCAGCCCGTAGGTGGGTTGCTCGACCATCAGCTTCCCGTCCTTTTCCTCGACCTTCAGGTCGTTCACGTCGTTGTCGTCGCCGGCAGCCATGAGCTGTAATTCATCCACATCATCTGTCAGCACCTCCAGCGAGGCCCAGGCCAGATGCACCTCCACGCCGGTAATGGCGGTGGGAGAAAAGGTCAAAATCTTGTTCATGCTACGCTCCTTTTCGCGGCGCACATGCCGTCCAGAACATGATACCACGTCAGGAAAAGACATGCAAGGGGAACGAGTGTGAAACTGCGAGGGAGGCGGCTTCTTTGTTAGGGAAACAGTAAAAGCCCCTCCCTCGCGCCCCCTCCCGAAGAACAGCGGAGGGGAGGCAAGGATGGGAGCATTCCAGCGATTGGGGGAATGAAGATAAGAGGGGAAAGGAGTTACTCCTTGATCTCCACGATCTCCTCGCCTTCCAGTCCCGTCACCACATCGTCCATGACTGCCATGACATAGGGCATGCCGCGATCCGTTTTACTTTGCAGGCGGATAGCATCCTTGCTCAGATGCGTATCCGGGCTTTGCGCCTGATGCACAATGAGGGTGCAGGGATCCTTGCCTGCCAGATACAGTCCCGCCAGATACCGCCCATTGGAGCCGTTCTTGTTGAAATAGAAGGACTTCACGCCCTTGCCGTTGCGGTTCTGCTTTTCAAAGTCGCAGCTCAGAATGCGCTTGCCGTAGCCGCGCTCGCTGAACAGCACCATTTCGTCCGATTCGCCTACCTGCGCACACCAGACCACTTCGTCCTGCTCATCCACCTGCATGGCGCGAACGCCGGCCGAAATGCGGCCCTGGGTCGGCACGGTATCCAGACCAAAGCGGATGCACATGCCGCTGCGGGTGAACATCAGCAAATCGTCGCGGGTAAAGGCGGGCTGCACCATCAGCAGACGGTCGTCTGCCTTGATATTCACTGCGGCAAACTTTTTGCTGCGCACGTCATAGTCCGCGGCGGCAGTGCGCTTGATCATGCCGTTTCGGGTGATGAAAAGCAGATCGGGCTGCTTGCCAAGGTTTGCCATGCGTCCGCAGGAGATCCACAGCGGCTCCTCGCCGTTTTCCAGCCCTGCCAGCACGCCCGTGAGCAGGCTGCCGCGGTCACGGGGCTTGATCTCCGCCAGTGCGTCCACCCGCAGGGGATAGCAGTTGCCAAGGGTGGTGAAGAACAGCAGGGTCTCGTCCGTATCCGTCATGAACAGGAAGCGGGGCTGCTCGCTGCTGTCCTCCATTGCATCGAGGGGCGCTTTTCGATACTGTGCCAGAGACATGCGCTTCAGCTGACCGCCGCGGGTGAAGGCCACCACGGCTTCCTCGGCTACGGGTGCTTCCTCTATCAGGTCGGTGCTGGCGGCGGTGGGGGCTTCCAAGCTGGTGAGCCGATCGTCGCCATAGGTATCCGCGATCTCCTGCAATTCTGTGCGGATCACGCCCAGCAGCTTCTTCTCGCTTTTCAAAATGGCCTCCAGGCGGCTGATGAGCTTCAGCAGGTCCTCGTATTCCTTTTTCAGGGCCAGCAGCTCCAGGTTGGTCAGCCGCTGCAGGCGCATGTCCAGAATGGCCTGTGCCTGCGCTTCATCCAGCTCAAACCGGGCCATCAGGCCCTGCTTGGCTTCTTTGGGGTTCTTGCTGGCGCGAATGAGCGCAATGACCTCGTCCAGGTTATCGACTGCCACCATCAGGCCCTGCAAGATATGCGCCCGGGCCTGCGCCTGCGCCAGATCATAGCGGGTGCGCCGGGTGACCACGTTCTTCTGATGCTCGATGAAGTAGTGCAGCATGGTCTTCAGGCCCATCAGCAGCGGCTTGCCCTCGGCAATGGCGACCATGTTTACGCCGAAGGTGATCTGCAGATCGCTGTATTTGTACAGATAAGCCAGCACCCGCTGAGGGTCTGCATCCTTTTTCAGCTCCACCACGGCGCGCATGCCTGTGCGGTCGCTCTCGTCGCGAATGTCATAGATGCAGCCCAGCGCCGCCTTCTTTTCCTCGGAGAGCTTCAGGATTTTTTCCAGCATGGTGGCCTTGTTGATCTGGTACGGCACCTGGGTGATGACCAGCAGCTTGCGGCCCGCCAGGCCGTCCTCCACATGCACCCGCGCGCGAAGGGTCAGCTTGCCCTTGCCCGTTTCATAGGCCTTGCGGATCTCCTCATTTTTCACCAGCACGCCGCCGGTGGGGAAGTCGGGGCAGGGGATGTGCTGCATCAGCTCATCCAGCGTGATGTCCGGATTCTCGATCAGTGCAATGGTCGCGCTGATGCTTTCCCGCAGGTTGTGAGGCGGAATGTTCGTCGCCAAACCTACTGCAATGCCGCCTGCGCCGTTGACCAGCAGATTCGGAAAACGCGCGGGGAGCATGTCTGGCTCCTTCAGCGTATCGTCGAAATTCAGGCGGAAGGGGACCGTATCCTTCTCAATATCCCGCAGCATCAGCAGCGCCAGGGGCGTCATGCGGGCCTCGGTGTAACGCATGGCGGCGGCGCTGTCGCCGTCGATGGAGCCGAAGTTGCCGTGACCATCCACCATTGGGCCGCGCATGGAGAAGGGCTGGGCCATACGCACCAGCGCGTCATACACAGAGGAATCGCCGTGAGGGTGATACTTACCAAGGCAGTCGCCCACGATACGGGCGCACTTGCGGTGAGGCTTGTCCGGGCTGAGGCCCAACTCCTGCATGGTGTAGAGGATGCGCCGCTGCACGGGCTTCAGGCCGTCCTCCACCCGGGGAATGGCCCGCTCCATGATGACATGCTCCGCATAGGGGATCATGGAGTTGTGCATGACCTCCTCCAGTGAGGACTGGATGATCCGGGAAGGATCGTCCTTGACGATGGGGCGCTGATCGCTGGTTTTCTTCGCCATGGCTTATTTCCCTCCCTGCTGCTGATGCTCTGGCAGCTCAAAGTTATCCTGCCGATTGAAGTCGGCAAATTGGCTGATATAATCCTTGCGCGGCTCCACCTTGTCGCCCATCAGAATGGTGATGAGCCGATCCGCCTGTGCCGCGTCGTCAATGGTCACCTGTAACAGCTTGCGCTGGCTGGGATCCATGGTGGTGGCCCAGAGCTGCTCCGGGTTCATTTCACCAAGGCCCTTATAGCGCTGCAAGTTGTAGCCCTTGCCCGCTGCCTTGGTGCATTTTACCAGCTCCTTGTCGTCATAGGCATACCATAGCTTGTCCCCCTTCTGCACCTTGTACAGGGGCGGCATGCCGATGTACACATGCCCCGCCGTGACCAGCTCCCGCATGTAGCGGTAGAAGAAGGTCAGCAGAATGGCACGAATATGAGCGCCATCCTGGTCTGCATCGGAGAGGATGATGACCTTGTTATACTTTAGCGTGGACAGGGTAAAGCCCTCGTCAATGGAGGTTCCCAGCGCTGTGATCAGGCTGCGGAATTCCTCGTTGGCAAGCACCTGATCCAGCCGCTTTTTCTCGGCGTTGAGGGGTTTGCCGCGCAGGGGCAGAATGGCCTGGAACCGGCGATCCCGGCCCTGCTTGGCGCTGCCGCCTGCGGAGTCGCCCTCCACAATAAACAGCTCGTTGTCCTCCGGGTGGCGGCCCGTGCAGCTGGACAGCTTGCCCACCAGCGGCGCAGCCTCCAGCTGATTCTTCTGCCGGGCCAGGTCACGGGTCTTGCGGCTGGCTTCCCGCACCTGGGCGGCGCGTACCGCTTTCTCCACGATCTTCTGGGCCAACTCCTGATGCTTCAGGTCCTCCAGAAATTCCGCCAGCCGCTGGGAAGCAATGGCCTCTACCAGCGGACGAACCTCCGTGTTGCCCAGCCGTCCCTTGGTCTGACCTTCAAACTGAGGATTCTTGACCATGACCACCATGACGCAGGTCAGGCCCTCGCGGAAGTCCTCGCCGGAAAGGTTGTTGTCCTTCTCCTTCAGTGCGCCGATCTTCCGGGCATAGTCGTTGAACGCCTTGGTGAATGCGGCCTTAAAGCCCGTCTCATGGCTGCCGCCCTCGCCCGTGGGAATGTTGTTGGCATAGGAGAAGATGTTCTCGGTGTAGCCGTCGGTGTACTGGAACGCCGCCTTGAAGATCACATCTTCACGCTTGCCCTCGAAATAAACAGGCTGGTCGTGCAGCACGGTCTTGTCTGCGTCCAGATATTTCACAAAGTCCACGATGCCGCCCTCATAATGAAAGACGCGCTCGCGGGTCTCGGTATTCTTATCCCGCTCATCGGTGAACACAATGCGCAGGCCCTTGTTCAAAAATGCCTGCTCCTGCAAATGCCGCGCCACCAGATCGCTGTTGAAGCGGGTATCCTCAAAAATCGTGTCGTCAGGCAGAAAGCGCACCAGACTGCCGCGCTTGCGGGTGTTACCGACCCGTTCCAGCGGCCCCTGCGGTACGCCTGCCGTGACCTTGCCCTCCTTGGGGTCAAACTTGCTGGCAAAGGACATGCGCCAGTGCGTCCAGTCGCGGTAAACGTCCACCGTCACCCACTTGGACAGGGCGTTCACCACGGATGCGCCCACGCCGTGCAAGCCGCCGGAGTAGCTGTAATTTTCGTTGTTGAACTTGCCGCCCGCATGCAGCTTGGTGTAAATGACCTCCACGCCGGAGATGCCCAGTGTGGGGTGCATATCGACGGGCATGCCGCGTCCGTTGTCAAACACGCTGGCGGAGCCATCCTGATGCAGCGTCACAAGAATTTCATCTGCATAGCCGTTGGCAGCTTCATCAATGGCGTTGTCCAGGATCTCCCACAGCAGGTGGTGAAGACCGCGGCTGCCCGTGGAGCCAATGTACATGCCGGGACGCATGCGCACAGGGTCAAGGCCCTCCAGCACTTGGATATTTTTTGCATCGTAGGTCTGCGCCATGCTGACAACTCCTTCACTCAGTCAAATAACCGTTCACATGTTCGGCTTTTGGCAAAGCCTGCGAACATTAAGTATACCACATTTTTCCCCAACCGGCAAGATTTCCATCGCTTGCGCATGCGAAAAAAAGCCCCCGTGACAGTCACGAAGGAGCTGTCGGGGGAGCGGAAGGGGGCCTGGAAAGAGGGGAATATCCTCAGTCGGCCCAAGGGCTGACAGTTCCCTCTGCGGAGGGAGCCTTTTGGCGACTCCTCCCTACTAGGACTGGAATAAACGCCATCCACAACGAGCGTCACAATAAGGGAGCATCTCAAAGCATGCTCCGCACCAAAGGCCTCCCTCCGCAGAGGGAGGACAGCCGCCCCGAGGGCGGCAGGAGGATAAACTCCCCAGCTGCATGTAGAAACACGCCCGCTTCCCCCTCACACCTGCAGCACCATTTCCACCTCATCCTCATCTGCATTCCCCGTCAACGCAAACCCCAGCTGTTCATACAGCCGCAGCGCATGCAGATTCTCACGATGGCATGTCAGCGCTACCCGCGATGAATCCCCGAAGGGCTTTGTCCGAATATAATCCAGCACCTGTGCCAGCGCAGCCTTGCCGTAGCCCTTGCCCTGCTGTGATGCGTCGATCATCATGTGCCAAATGTCATATTCCGGCACGTCATAGTCGTAAATGACCATGACATATCCGACCATCACATCGTCCTGATAAATGCCAAAGGGCTGGCACTGCGTACGATACACATACGCCTGCGCCAAGCTGCGAATAGGGTGGGAAACAAAAGCCTCTTGCCCCGCACCGAGCTTCAGGTTGAAAGCATCCAGAAAATTATCCTCCGTAATGGGCTTCAAATGTACAGCCATGGCAGCGCCTCCTGATTTCAAGTCGGTGGTCATTTCCCGAAATAAGCTGTCAGCACGGTTTTCAGGCCCTCTTTATAAGCTGCGCCCGAATCCACGCGACGATCTCCGCCACATTCTTCCTATCGCAGGGTGCAATAAGCTGCGCATATTGCTCATACAGCGGAATGCGCTCATTGTACAGGTCGTGCAGCGTCTGCCCCGGTGCAAAGGTCACGCCCCGTGCAGCCAAATCGCCCAGCCGTTCCGCCACATGCTCATAGGAAAGCTGCAAGTAAACCACCGTGCTGATTTCTCGCAGGTGCGCCATGGCCCGCGGCCCATAGACCACACTGCCTCCCGGCGCAATGACTGCGTCCGTCACATTCAGATTAGCGTTCACGTCCTCTTCAATGCGGCGGAAACCATCTTGCCCAACCCGGGCAATGATCTCCGCCAGCGTCCCGCCGTGCAGCCGCTCAATCTCCCGGTCACTGTCCAGAAAGGCGAGCCCCATGTCGCGGGACAGTGCCTTGCCGATAGTCGTCTTGCCCGATCCCGGCATGCCGATCAGGGTGATGTTCATGCGCACCTCCATAAAACAAAAGCCTCCCGCCAGGGGAAGCATGTTTATTGACCAACACATTCCATCGAAGCAACCAATGCATAACGCACCCGCTGCTCTTCGGAAATGGGTCTGGGGGAGGGGGTTCTCTCAGAGAAGCCGCCTCCCCCAGCTGCACCTAATTAGAAATCGTAGTTTTCGCGAATGTCAATGTTCTGGTAGCGCTTCAGGCCAGTACCGGCAGGAATCAACTTACCAATAATGACGTTCTCCTTCAGACCGATCAGCGGGTCAACCTTGCCCTTGATAGCGGCCTCGGTCAGCACGCGGGTGGTCTCCTGGAAGGACGCGGCAGACAGGAAGCTCTCCGTTGCCAGAGAAGCCTTGGTGATGCCCAGCAGGATACGCTTGGCGATGGCGGGACGACCACCGTTCTGAATGGTCTCCATGTTCGCCTGCTCGAAGCGGAAGATGTCCACCAGAGAGCCGGGCAGCAGCGTCGTGTCGCCGGCATCCTCCACGCGAACCTTGCGCAGCATCTGCCGCACAATGATCTCAATGTGCTTGTCGGCCACAGCCACGCCCTGCAGGCGGTACACGCTCAGAACTTCCTTCAGCAGGTACTCCTGAACGGCCTTCACACCCAGAATGCGCAGCAGGTCGTGGGGATTGACAGAGCCTTCGATCAGCTCGTCGCCAGCCTCCACATGGTCGCCCTCCTGCACCTTCAGGCGGCTGCCATAGGTGATCTGGTAAGCCTTCTGCTCGCGGCTGTCCTCCTCCGAGGTGATGACCAGCTCGCGCTTCTTCTTCGTCTCCTGAATGGACACGCGGCCGCTGATCTCGCTCAGAATCGCCTCACGCTTGGGCTTACGAGCCTCGAACAGCTCCTCAACGCGGGGAAGACCCTGCGTGATGTCCTCGCCGGAAGCGATACCGCCTGTGTGGAAGGTACGCATGGTCAGCTGAGTACCAGGCTCACCGATAGCCTGTGCAGCGATGATACCAACAGCCTCGCCAATGTCCACCTTGCCGCCGTGGGCCAGGTTGGTACCGTAGCAACGGGCGCACACACCGTTCTCGGTGCGGCAGGTCAGCACGGAACGAACCGTCGCCTTCGTCACGCCGCGGGAAACGATCAGCTTCGCCTTGGCATGGTCGATGGCCTCGTTCAGATGTACCAGCACCTCGCCGGTCTGCGGATCGCAGATGTCCTCCGCAGCCACACGACCGCGCAGACGATCCTCCAGGCTTTCGATGGACTGACGACCGCTCATGATGTCCTGCACCACAATGCCGCGCACCTTTTCACCGCGGGCTTCGAAGCAGTCCTCCTCGCGCACGATGACTTCCTGAGAAACGTCCACCAGACGGCGGGTCAGGTAACCAGAGTCAGCGGTACGCAGTGCGGTATCGGACAGCGACTTACGGCTGCCGTGAGAGGACAGGAAGAACTCCAGCACTGTCAGGCCCTCACGGAAGTTCGCACGAATGGGCAATTCCACCGTCTTACCGGAAGGAGAAGCCATCAGGCCGCGCATGCCGGCCAGCTGAGACACCTGCGCGGAAGAACCGCGGGCGCCGGAGTCGGTCATCATGCGGATGGGGTTGAACTTGTCCAGGTTCGGCAGGATCTGGTCACGCAGGGAGTGCGTGGTGTTGTTCCAAATGTCGATAACGCGGGTATAGCGCTCGTTCTCGCTCAGCAGACCGCGGCGGAACAGGTTGTTGACCTTGCGAACCTTCTCGTCCGCATCCGCCAGCATGGTCTTCTTGCAGTCAGGCACCTTGATGTCCGCCACGGACACGGTGATCGCGCCCACGGTGGAATACTTGAAGCCCAGCGACTTGATGCTGTCCAGCACCTGTGCCGTGCGATGCTCGCCCTGGCTGCGGAAGCACTGGTCCACAATGTTGCCCAGCTGCTTCTTGCCGACCAACTCGTCGACCTCCAGCAGGAACATATCGTCCATGCACTCGCGCTTGCGGAAGCCCAGGTTCTGGGGCAGCGCGTCGTTGAAGAT
>CAKTYE010000048.1 GCA_934631985.1 uncultured Clostridia bacterium
GATCATGACCATGACGTTGGCGGAGTCGGCCTTCAGGTCCTCCACCAGACGGGTCTCCCGGGTGATCTTGCTTTCATCGGCCTTCAGCTGCTTGGCGATCATCGCCCGCACCGTTTCAAATACCATGCTTGTGTCCTCCTTGCTTAGGATGCTTTTCGTTTGCACAATGTATGCATCAACCCCGCGGTCAAGCCTTGGGGAGAATGCCTGCCAGGTTGGCGGAGATCAGCTCCACCACATTGCCCTCGATCATCTTCACGCACTGCCCGATGGCGCAGGCAATGGCATGACCGTCGCTGGAGCCGTGGGCCTTAACCACAGCGCCCTGCACGCCCAGCAGCGGCGCGCCGCCCACTTCGGTGTAGTCCATGGTCTTTGCCACGCGCTTGAAGGCGGGCTTTGCCAGCAGTGCTCCGAGCTTGCTGCGGGTGTCCGCCAGCAGCTCCTTCTTGATCATGTGCATCAGCGTGCCGGCAACGCCCTCCATGAACTTCAGCACCAGGTTGCCGGAGAAGCCGTCGCACACCAGCACGTCCGCCTGATCGCCGGTGATGTCCCGGGCCTCGACGTTGCCCACAAAGTTGTAGGGGGCCTTTTCCATCAAGGGGTACACGGCCTTGACCAGGGCGTTGCCCTTTTCGCTTTCCGCGCCGATGTTGATGAGGCCCACGCGGGGGTTCTTCATGCCCATCACGCTTTCCATGTAGGCGCTGCCCATGACGGCGAACTGGTTCAGCCAATCGGGCTGGCAGTCCACGTTTGCGCCGCAGTCAATGAGCAGGAAATTGCCCTTGCCGTTGGGCAGCAGCGGAGCCAGCGCGGGCCGCTCGATGCCGGGGATGCGGCCCAGACGGAACATGCCGCCTGCCAGCACCGCGCCGGTGGAGCCTGCGGACACGAAGCCGTCCGCTTCCTTGTCCCGCACCTGCAGCATACCCATCACCGTGGCGGACTTTGTCTTGCGGCGAACGCCCATCACGGGGCTTTCATGGTTGGTGATGACCTCCGGTGCGTCCAGCACCGTCAGGCGGCTGCGCACATCGTCGCAAGCCGTCAGCAGGGGCGTGAGGGCTGCCGGATCGCCCGCCAGGGTGATCTCCAGCTGCGGGAACTTCCGCAGGGCCTCGATCGCGCCTGCAACAGGAGCCTGGGGCGCGTTGTCGCCGCCCATGGCGTCCAGAAAAATACGCATCAGGGGAGCCTCCTTCAGGAATGAATCCAATGAATGATTTATTTTACCACGGACGCGGAAGGATTGCAAGCAAGCGGGAAAGGGGATGCAAGCGTGCTGCGCGGTTTGACTTTCCCCACAGAAGCGTGGTATAATAAATTATTCGCTGATGTGGTGGAATGGCAGACACCGGGGACTTAAAATCCCCTGCTTTAACCGGCGTGCGGGTTCGAGTCCCGCCATCAGCACGGAAAGCATGTAAAATGGTCCGCCCCTTTGAAGAAAATGGGGGGCGGACCGTTTATTTTGGACTTTTATGCCTTTTCGTTCTTCCCGTAAATAGCCTGATCCACATCCAGCGGCGCATCAAGCACAGGATAATTGATGCAGCTTTGTCCGACCTGCACACGGCGGATTTGGTTCAGCGCTGCCAGACCCAGCTTGTATGTTGGCAATCCCTCACGGGATACGATGTCTGGCTTACCATCCACAACATGCTGTGCTGCCGTAATGAAGTCATCCAGGTAGTCCTTGCAGATGGGACAGCCGTTATGGTTTGGCATAATGAAGTCATATTCGCTTTCCCGCTGCTTCAGCCGAAGCATGTTGTGCAGAAAGGCCGGAACAGCCGCTTCGGAGAACATGTTGGCTTGTCCTGCGTCAAATTCATCACCGCAGAACAGCAAGCGGCGTCCATGATCCAGGAAGGTCAGGCTACTGTCACAATGTGCGGGCGTGTAAAGCACTTCAACGTCTCGATCGCCAAGCTGGAAAACATAGCCATCATTCACATCCAGCATTTGATAGTCGGGATACGGCATGTTCTGTATCCAGGATTCGTTCAGGGGCGCGAACGACTTGCGGGCGTAAGCCTTGGCGTTGGGGTGCATATAGACTGCGGGATACCAGAAGTTGCCGCCGGTGTGGTCAAAGTGACCATGGGTATTGACGACCATCAGCTCCCGCCCTTCACGCAGCTCCTCCACAAGATTGGGGAAGTCGCCGCGACCATAGGCGGTATCAATGAGCAGGGCCTTTTCCTTACCCAGCAGCAAGAAGGTATCAAGGGCTTCGCCGTAATGAATGACGATTGTATCGGGATACAGCTTCCAGTAGCGGTAAGGCTCATCATCCGGCAGAGAAACAATGGGATAGCGCTTCATACGATTCAGCTCCTTTGCAAAAATGAAGGATTTGATGCTCAGCGGGTCAGCTTCAAAATGGCGGAATCCATAGGCGGCAGCGCGCAGGTGAGGGTATCACGGAAGCTCCAGCTTATCTGGCGGTTGAGGTCGGTCAGTGTGCCGTTATCCGGCAATCCGGCACGGCTGGCAAGCACCTGAACGGTTTGCGGTGTGGTGCAGAAATTAAAACAGGCAATATACCAGCCGTCGTCAGCTTTCAGTGTGAATACTGCCGTGCTGTCGTCATGCAGCTCAACAGGCGTAAATGCGCGTCCGAGCCGGGCCAGCGCATTGATGGCAGGCTGATCTGCCAGCGCCCTTGCGCGCGCAATGCTGGGGGCCGCATGCAGGCTGTCGGGGCCAAAGTCATCGCTGAGCAGCATGACGGTACCCGAGATGGCGGCGGCATTGTAGCGGGAACGCGCCTCCTCAAGGGTCGTCGGCGCGCGCCCGTCGATCTCTGAGCGATACAGCGCAATATGATCCGGGTCGTTGAAATGATACAGCCGACCGCTTTCCCACCAGCCAAAGGTCAATGCGTTCAGCACATAGTGCGTATCCTCCACATGCCCGAAGCTGTCGCAGCAGCAACGGCGCGCATGCCCATAACCAGCAGGGAAAAGAGGCGCAATGGACAGGCTGATAAAGATCGAGTGCTTCGCCCGGCTCAGCTCATCCAGCAAAATCTGATAGGCCCGGTTAAGCGCGGCACGGCCCGTAGGAATGCTGGCATTGTAAAAATGTCCTTCAGTTGCGCCATGGGAAAGAAAATCTATTTTCAGGTAGTCAAAGTCCATGTCAACGACCTTTTTCATCAGGTCGCGGGCGTATTTTTCCCACAGCGGATGGGTGCAGTCCAACGGCATCAAATTGTCGCAGGCGGGGAGCGGACGGCCCTGCGCATCGCAAAGCAGCAGATCGCGCAGCGTGGTTCCGCTGTCAGGGTCAATTACACGGTCCAGCCCCAGCTTAGGATGTCCCACAAAGGGGGCGCAGTAGGTGCCAACCTTTTGTCCACGCGCGTGAAAAGCCTTCACCATTTGCGCAATGCGCGCTTGATCCAGGCCGAAGGAGCCGTCCAGGTTGATATAGGTAGCACCCTGTTCATCGTGGAAGGAGGGCAGCTCGTGGATCAAATCACCCGCTGCCTGCCAGGCATCCAATGAAAGCCGTGCACCCAGTCCGGAATAGGTATTAAAGCCGAAGGGAACGCCGCCTGTCCAGGGAAGCGGCGGATGCAGCTCGGCACACAAATCGCCAAACTGTTCCAGGCCATGGCGAATGTCATCACACCAATGCAGGATGAAGCGGGCAGAGGCCACGCGCTTCCCTCGAACACAGCCGTGTGGCAGACTGTCATGGGTGCATGCATCCGCTGCACCGCAGAAGGCGCGGATAGAGCGGGCATCCGTAAAGCCGCATGCAATGGCGTTTTTCCACAGATCATGATCCAGCGCCCCGACAAGGAGTCCCTCCCGTGTGTCGGGATAGAATATAGCCGTAACGTCATAGCTGCGCCGTCCGGGACGCAGGGGCGTTTCTTCATAGCGAACCCACATATCATTGTCATAGGGGACAAGCAGCATGCGTTGATCCAGGGACAGGAACAGCGGCTTGCCGCTGGGATCTGGATAGGGCGTAGCAATGGGAGCCAATTCCCGTGTGACGGTCTCTCCGGTGCAGTCAGTCAGAAAAACCTGTACGCTGATCCAGTCCTCGGTCTCCGGCAGCAATAGCTGCTGCTCCAGCTGAAGGCCATTCTCCTCAAAAATCGATGTAACGAGCACGCCCTTGCGGAGGCCGTCTGTCTGCGGCTGAACACTTACCTCTCTGCGCTCTCCTGTCTTGGTTGAAATGCGGCGGCCATCCACCGTTGCGGCATCGCTGTGCGCCCATTGAATGCGCTGCCTATGCAGCAGATAGAAAAAGGTTCCGTTGGAAAGCAGCTCAACGCCAACATTTCCGCAGGTGATCTGTTTTAGCACTTGGTAATCAGTCATGTTGCACGTCCTTTCGTTTTAACGTGTAGCTATAGCATACGTAAAGCCCCAGGGCGCAGAAAACTAAAAGCATTGCGAAAAGCCGATAGGTGGAGGCCGTTCCCAGTGTAGAAACAGCCTGCCCGCCAAGCAGATACCCCGTCAGTCCACCCAACCCGCTTTGGCACAGCACCAGCAGGCTTTGTCCCTGCGATTGCTGTGATGCGGGAAGATGCTCGCTGACATAGGTCACACAGCAATAGTACAGGGGCATATAGCTGACGCTTTGCAGGGTGGAGGCAGCGTAAATCAGCGGAAGGATGCCCAGGCTGATGAGTGCAAGCCGCAGGGCAAAGGCGATGCAGCACAGGCAGAGAAGGCGCATGATCGGTTGCCTTTGAACCAGTCGATGCATCAGCAGCAGGGTCGGCACTTCGCTCAGGGCAGAAAAAGTGCTGGCGATGGCGATCTCTAAATGTCCATAGCCCAGCCCAACCAGAAAGGAGCCAAAGTAAGCGGAAAGCACGGAAAGTCCTGTATACCCCAGAAAGGCAAAAGCAAGGACAAACCAGAATTCGGGCTGCAATTGCCGCAAAAGTCCCTGCGAGAGGGGCGCACGAGCGTGATGCGCTATGCTGCTGTCAGCCGCTGATTCCTGAGGAAAGGTAAGAATCAGCGCTGCATACAGCAAAAAGGAAGCTGCTGCAATGGGGAACATGATCGCACCTGTGCCGTGCAAGAAAAAGCCGCAGAAAATAACAACGATAGCATAGCCTAGCGTGCCGCCCAGCCTGACCCTGGAAAAGGGAATGCCCAGCGCCTTGGAACGCATCAGAACAATGGAATCGCTCAGGGGAACCAAAGAGGTAACAAAGACATTCAGCAGGAGCATTGCAGCAAGGGTTGAGATGAAGCTGCGGCACCGATACAAAAGCAGCAGCGCCACAGCCGACCCTGTACATACAAGGGCCAGTACCTGTTTGCGTTTGCCCGTGCGGTCCGCCAGGCGCGCCCATAAGGGAGAGGCCATCAGGTACATCAGTGGAGACAGGCTGAACAGGATACCCATTTCTCCTGCGGAAAGCCCTGTCCGCGTAAAGTAGGCGGAGAGAAAGGTCGCATAAATGGCAGGGCAGACATAGACAAAGGCGTTTGCCAGCAGAATAGAAGCCAGCGCCCAACGCTGCGAAACGGAAGCGGGATGTTTTTTCATTGCGGCTCATATCCCTTCTGCCGCCACATCAAAACGATAGGCGGTGACGGAATGACAGGGTGTATTGGCAGGCACCAGCGCGGATGGGAAACGCGGCTCGTTTACGGCATTGGGATAGTGCTGTGTTTCCAGACAGAAGGCACAATGGGACACATACTGTGCGCCATCCTTGCCGGACAGGGCATGAGGCAGGCCGTTGAAGGTATACACCTGTATGCCAGGCATATCGGTATATACGGTCACGCGCCGCCCGCTGACTGGGTCGGTAACGCTGCCTGCACGTCGGTAGCCATCGCCATGCAGGCAATAATTGTGATCCAGTCCGCCGAACATGGCAATGTCCGGGTCATCTGAGGCAAACAGACTGCGGAAGGACTTAGGCTGACGCACATCCAGCGCGCTGCCATCCAGTGCGCGAATTTCGCCCGTGGGCAGCCCATCGGGCCGCGCAGGCAGATAGGCATTGGCAGAGACCTCCAGCAGCTGGTCTGCAATGCTGCCTGCAGCCTGTCCTGCAAGATTCAGAAACATATGATGCGTGGGATTCAGCACCGTGCGTTCTGTGCAGATCGCATCGTAGTCAATGCGCAGGGTCTGATCCTCCTCAAGCGTGTAGGTCACGCAAAGCTCCAGCCTGCCGGGGAAGCCTGCCCATGCGTCGTCCGTCAGGGTCAGCTGAACCCGGGCCGCATGCGGATCGGGAATGTGTGCCTGAAATACATGCCGTCCCCAGTTGCCGCTGGCACTGTGAAGCGTGAAGCCGGATGCATTGGTTTCCAGCTTGACCAGACGATCACCGTCCCGATAGCAGGCGTTGGCAATACGGTTGGCGCAGCGGCCTACCACCATCCCTACGCCATAGGGGTGCCTCCAGTAGTCCTGCGCGGTATCTTGCCCCAGCGTGACGTCCGCAGCAACGCCCTGGCGGTCTGGGACCATCAACCTGTGCAGAACCGCACCAAGGGTCAGAATTTCTGCGGACATACCGCAACCGTTATCCAGCACAATGCGTGTAATCTCACGCCCATCAGGAAGATGGCCAAAGGGGCGCTGTATTGCATACATGGGGAATCCTCCCTATTTTTGAAAAGCGGCACTGCCCAGCGTAAGCAGGCGCTGCGCAGTGCCACCTTCAGGCTTATTCCAGCTCAATGGCAATGGCTTCTTCGCCCAGCAGCTTTGCCTCAAAATCGTTGGCGAAGGTACGACCGGAGAGCAGACACAGGGAATGACCCGTCTCTTGCAGGCAGAACAGCGAGCCATGGATGATCAGCGGATTCAAGCAAACGAAAGTGTTTTTGGGCACCACGAAGGCTTCCAGATGCTTGCTGGACAGCTTGCCCATCTCTGGCAGACCGACGAACAGAACCACGTCGCAGTCCAGGGGCAGAATGCCCTCACAGGTGTGGTGGTGGAATTCAATGAACTGAATGACAGGCTTATCCACCTTGCGCAGGGAGTTCACCGAGACAGTCGGGGGAAGTTCACCGCCAAAGGTCAGGGGAATCACGTCTGCAAAAAAGCCTGCGGGAAATACGGAACGGGCTGCCAGTGCCTTATCGTCCGTCAAATCAAGAAACGTACCGTATTTTTGAAAAGCATCCTCTGTCAGGGGCTTGGCTTGAATGGTGTTCATGGGCGTCTCCTTTCAGCCGTCACACGGACAGCCTGCACAAATGGAGCTTTTGGGCAACATACCGGGTCAGGCCCTCGCGAATGTATTTCACATCAGAGAAGGGCTTGGTGGGATCGGCCTTTTCCAGCGCCTCGCGGTTCAGCTTGGCGTTCAGCATGAAGAACTCCGTCCCCACGTTGAATTTATTGATGCCGTTTTCAAAAGCCGCCGCCAGCTGATCCTCGGGAATGCCGCTGCCGCCGTGCAGCACAAGGGGTGTGTCGGTGGCGGCGTTGATCTCCTGCAGGCGCTTGATGGACAGCTTGGGCTGCTTAACATACACGCCATGGGCACTGCCGAAGGCTACCGCCAGCGAAGCCACACCCGTGGCCTCGGCAAAGGTCTTCGCATCCTCGGGCAGGGTGTAGGCGGCCTCATCGTCAAAATCAGTCACCGTACCGGCGCTGCCGACATGCCCTAGCTCACCTTCCACGTCCACGCCGAAAATATTCGCCACGCGCACAACAGACTTTGTGAAGGCGATGTTCTCCTCCAGCGGCAGCAGGGAACCGTCCGCCATAACGGAGGTGAAGCCCTCGCGAATCGCTTCCACGATGAGGTCGAAGTCGCTGCAGTGATCCAGATGCAGGCCCACAGGCACCTTCACATCCCGGGCAACGGTCTTCACCATTTCCGCAAAGATGTGCAGGGGACATACGGCGCGCATGGCAGGGTAGAGCATGATAATAATAGGCTTATGCTCCAGCTCGGCGGCGGTGATGGCGGCGGTAATGGTGTTTAGATCCAGGCAATCAAACGCATAAACGGAAGTATTGACCTTCTCGGCGCTTTTCAGAATTTCCGAAACCTTTACCAGCGGCATATGGGTGTCCCTCCTTCTCAGAAATTCGGCGTGTCAGGCGTATCATAGGCAATGCCCAGATAGCGGCAGGCATCCTGCAAGGCGGCGCGATGATCGCCAAACACGCCCACAACGTGATGAATGTAGGGGCCGTAAACGAATTTCTTTTCCCACTTGATCCAATCGTCCACCTTCAGCCACACATAGTTACCGTTGGTGACGGGTCCCTCCACAGAATCGCCCTTGCCGACGAAGCAGCTGTATTTGCCGTTTACGCCGTCAAAGCGCAGCGTGGTCAGCGCGCCCTTCTTCAGTGGATAGAAGCCCTGACCGCCTTCCACGATATAGCCGTCGGCCTTTTCATCCTTCAGCTGCTTGGCGAAGGGGCCGCAGTGCCACAGCAGCTCGCAGTTGTCATCCTCAGGATGGCGAACAGTCAGATCTGCCACGAAGCTGGCGGAACGGTGATGGGTGGCGGCGACTGCCATCAGGGATGCAACGGCAGCATGGATGTCCAGTTCGCAGGCTGCGGGCAGGCCACGGTCGTTCAGGTCGCCAAGAATAAAGCAGGGAGCAATGCCAAAGGCGGAGCGAATAGTATACCAGCAGTCACAGGCCACCGCGGTGCAATGGTATTTCTGCGCCAGCTGCATGATGCCAAGCTCGATTGCCGCGACAACGCGCTTGTCCTTCAGGCGGCTCATGTCCAGCGTCTTCTCAATGTCGGCAACCATTTCATCCACTTCATCGGGACGGTTGGCAAGAATTTCCTTTATGGTAGAGACCAGCATGGAGCCAGCAATCGGCACAAGTTCAATGCCGAACTTTTCCAGCAGCTCGCCCTCGTTGACCATTACGCTGAGGAACTGCTGCGGACGGACGCTGAGCTGCAAAATGCGGGCGGTGCGGAAGGCCTTGACGATGCGGGCAGTGGACAGAAAATCCACAAAGCCCTTCTCAAAGGCAGCATCGGTGAGGCGGCAGTTCTCAATATAGCTGAAGGTCACACCATAACGGCTGAGTACCTTTGTGGCGGCAAAAATGCCGCATTGGCTGTCTGTGGGACGAGCGTCCAGGCCGTTGGGTGCAGGATCGCGGGGAGCCCACACCAGAATCGGCACATGCAGCTGCTTTGCCAGCTTTGCCACCGCTTCCTCCTGACCGAAGTTGCAAAAGGGGACGAACAGCGCGTCCACATGCTGATCCTGGAAATAATCCGCAATGATCTCCGCATCGGCATAGTCCGTCATGAAGGTATCCGCAGGCACCTGAATGGTCTGGCTGCCCAGGGCAAAGCTCTTGGCGCTGAAGGTCAGGCCCTTCGTATCGACTACATCCACATCATACTGGGCGGCAAGCTTTACCACCACTTCATCAATCTCGGCACGAAGCTGGCCCGCCAGGGGGTGCAGGAACATATCGCGGCGTGTGGGCGCATAACCCAGGCGCAGACGCGGCTTTTCAAACTTCAACATGGTGCTTCTCCTCCTTACGCTCAAGCATCTTCATCGGGATCAGGGATGATGGTGGGCTGGAACAGGCTGAGGAAATAAGGCATGGTATCGCAGAAAGCCTTGCTTACGCGATCCAGCGCTGCACGGTCCTCCTCCTCCAGCTTCAAGCTTTTGGCGACGAACAGCTCGTCCACATCCCGCTGTTCGCTGACGCCTACAATGGGGGCGGTAATACCTTCCTGATGCAGGTTCCAGTTCAGCGCCACGCAAGCGGGGGAAACATTGTATTTCTTCGCAAGGCGCACAACCTCGTCTGTGACGTTCATGGCGCGGTCATAGTAGGGATCCTGCGCCAGGGCGGAGACGCGGCGACCATCGCTCTGCGGGCGGTTTTCCCGGGTGAAGGTGCCGGTCAGCAGCCCCTGCGCCAGCGAGGAATAGGGAATAATGGAAATGTCGTTTTCAATGCAGTAGGGGCGAATCTTCTTGTCAATGTAGCGCCACAGCAGATTGTAGCAGGGCTGGTTGATGTCAATTTGCCCGTATTCAGCGGCTTCCTTCATCTGCTTCAGGCTGAAATTGGACACACCGATGGCGCGAATCTTGCCATCTGCGCGCAGCTTTTCCAGCGCCTTCATGGTGCCGGAAATGGGCATGGTACCCGTCCGATCCGGATAATGAATGAAGTACACATCCAGATAATCCACCTTCAGGCGCTTCAGAGACGCTTCACAGGCCTTGATGGTATCGTCATATTTCAGAGAGTCCATCCACAGCTTGCTGATCATCTGATAAGAGGAACGATCTACGCCGGTGAGAATATCGCCCAGGGTGGTTTCAGCACGTCCCTGACCATAGCAATATGCCGTGTCAAAGGTGGTGATACCCTTATCGATGGCGTAGCGAACCAGTGTGCGGGCCTTGTCGTCATCCGCCGCACCCCAATAGTCGCCGCCCATCTGCCAGCAGCCGTATACAAAATCAGAGATTTGGACATTGGTTCTGCCTACCTGCTTCAAGTTGAAAAACCTCCTCTGTACCATTGTGTCGTTATTGTCAGGGGACGTCCCCTTGCTGCGCGGGAAAAATCACAGGTGCATCATTTGCCGAAACTTCGTAATGAAGGAGCGGCTGACGGGAATCATCTCGGAACAATGCTTCATGCGCACACCATAGACCGAGTTTGCCATGGGCGAGATCGACTCGATCTGGGCCAGATTGATAATAAACGCCCGGTGAACCTGCAGCCAGCCCTGTTTTTCCAATCGCTCTACCCAATCGGTTAGCGTGTTTTTCAGCAGGTATTCCGTATCCTCTACCACAATCAGCAGCCTGCGGCCCTGCACATAAACGTACTGTGCCTGGCGCAGGTCAATGACGTAATTGCGGTCATTGCGCAGGGCCATGGTCTTGTATTCCGTTTCATCGGGAGCTTCCTTTTCAGAGGAAGAGCTGCTCAGCACCTTTTCCAGCTTCGCCATGGTGCGCTTCAGCCGGGGAGCGGTGGCGGGCTTCAATAAATAGTCCACGGTGTTGTATTCATAAGAGTCAACGGCGTAATCTGCATAGGCCGTAATGAACACGATTTTTGTGTCGAGCTGACGCTCTTGCAGCGTCTGCGCGAAGGTAAGGCCGTCGATCTGGGGCATGCTAATGTCCAGAAAAATAACATCAGGATGGAGCAGGGAAGCTTGTTCCAGCGCATAGAGCGGGTCAGTGGTCTTCAGCAGAATTTCCACGGAAGGGTAAGCCTTCAGCAGAATTTCAAGGTTCTCCATGACGAGCGGCTCGTCGTCTACCATAAAAATTTTCATGTCATCAACTTCTTTGCATAAGTAGAAGGCTTGGCGTCAGAATAAGCTGGGGAACGCCTGATTTTCATCAGGCGTTCCCCTTCAAAATTTCAGGGGAAAATTGCTTTACACACCGGCGATGTCGTCAAAGCCTTCGTCCAGATTCTGCACAAGGCTGTCCACGACAGCGTCCAAATCATGGGAATCCATGTAGTCCTGCAAGGCGGCGCTGATGCACTCGATGTAGTAGTTAGAGAACTCAGCAGAGAACTGATTCTTGCCAGCCAGAGAGAACGTACGCGGATAGGTCAGGATTTCGTTCAGGTTCGGGTAAGCCGTCAGGTCCACGCCCTTCACGCCGGTAATGCG
Source organism: uncultured Clostridia bacterium (assembly GCA_934631985.1). Taxonomy (GTDB): domain Bacteria; phylum Bacillota; class Clostridia; order Christensenellales; family Aristaeellaceae; genus Egerieenecus. Next base: position 11,641 of record CAKTYE010000048.1, read on the forward strand.
CTTGGCGATGGAGGCGTAGTAGGTGCCAGAATCCACGGAGTAGATGTAATTGTAGAATTTGCGGCCGTATTCCATCTTCAGGGGATCGGTGCTGTTGTACAGGCAGGACAGCGTACCGGAGGCCATCATCATCTTGGGTTCGCCGCTGTTGTCGGTAGGCACCGCGAAGCAGCTCAGGTTCACATCGGGATTCAGCGAGGTTGCACCATCCAGCACCCAGGAGCCGTTGATGAAGATACCAGCCTTGCCGTTTGCCAGATTGTAATAGGCAGTGGCGGAGGAGGTGCCGAAAGGATCGTCCTCAGCGTAGTCCAGAAGCTTGATGAATTCCTTCAGCGCGGCCTTGTAGTTTTCCTCATCCGAGAAGCGGCTCTCGCGCTTCATCAGCTGAGACCACCACTCGGGATTCGCATCGGTGTCCACCATGCTGTACAGGATGGGATACATGGCGCAGGCGATGCACCAGGTCTCGCCATAGGGGCTGGTCAGCGGGATGTAGCCATTGTCCTTCAGGGTTTGCAGCACCGTGTAGAAATCATCCAGCGTGGTGGGAACCTCCAGCCCCAACTCGTTGAACAGATCTACATTGTAGAACGCGGCATAGGACAGCTGATCCCACGGGATGCCAATCTGATGACCGTCGTACTGACCTTCAACCAGCACATTGTCCACAATGCGCTCACGGCATTCCATGTCGTCCAGCAGCGCCAGATGTCCGGCGTTATAGAACTCGATCAGACCCGTGCGGCCATTCATCATGTCGAAGATCATGGGCGCGTCTTCGTTTGCGATGCGGGTCTTCAGCGTCTGGTCATAGCTGCTGGCAGGAATGGCTTCGACCAGAACCTCGCACTCAGGGTACATCGCCATGAACTCATCCGCCAGCTTCTGCACCCAGCTGATCATGCCTTCCTCAGCAAAGTGGTGCATCCAGGTGATGGAAACCTTGGTCTCCGCCATACCGACGGCGGGAAGCGCGGCAACCAGCAGCATCAGAGAGAGGATCAGGGCCAACGTCTTTTTCATAGTGGTTCTCCTTTCTTTTCTGGCTTTCGCATAAAGTGCGGGATCGGCGAAGCACGGTGCGTCTCCAAGCGTGACGGACGGCTTTCAGGGGGATGAAGGACCGAGCGTCAAGCCATTGAGCAGCGTCGGCTTCCCTTATCCGCAAGACCCTCATGCGGTGTGCCAAGCTATTAAGCTGTTATGCCAACAGCCCAATATACGTTGCAGATGCGGACGGCGTATCAGGTGACCAGGGAGGCGTAAAAAGCGGAACGCTCGTCCAGATCCGTCTTTTCGGGCAGTGTGCCATGGGCAAGGAAGTAGTCCACCATTTCGCGCGTGGGAATACCGGCACGCCCGCCCAGACGTGTGCATTTGATGTAAGATACAGCAGAGGCGAAGCGGGCGCATTCCTCGGGAGACTGGCCCAGCAGCCATGCGGTGATATAACCGCCGTGGAACACATCGCCTGCGCCGGTGGTGTCTACCACCTGCAAGCCGCTGAAGGCTGGCAGCGAGAAATGCTTGCCTTCAGCGTAGCCTATACACCCGCGGGAGCCAAGTGTAAAGATGACGACCTTGCAGCCGCGGGCGGCGATCTGCTCCAGCCCCTCCTCCAGGGTCGCGTCCTTGAAGCGTCCCTTTACATAAAAGGCGGAAGCGATGAACAAATCCACATAAGGCTCTATGGCTTCAATAGCTGGGGAATACGTATCCGCGTCCATGGCGACGGTGATGCCATGCTCCTTTGCGAACCTTGCCGCACGGAGGCTGGCGGGATCACCATTTTCCAGGTGGAGCAGTCTAGCAGAGGCCAGATACGCCAGATCCAACGCATCAGCCTCCAGCATGCCGGAGGTCCCTAAATCTCCAATGAATCGACGGTTCTCGTTTTTCTTTTCAGCAATGCTGAGACAGTAAGGACTGGTCTTGCCGGGACGAAGCTCAATATGACTTACGTCCACACCGTGGCGCTGGAAGTCCTCCACGCAGAAGCGTCCCTTCGCGTCATCCCCCAGCACCGCATACATGCCGGCCTTCATGCCCAGCCGGGCTGCCGCCACCATGGCGCTGGCGACCTTGCCGCCGCTTTGGCTGGAAAAGCATTTGGCGAGAGCTGCGCCGTCCTGCGGCGGCATTTCATCAATTGCAACCAACAAATCTTTGACAGGCTTTCCGATTCCGATGACGTCAAGCATAGGCCACCTCATTAAGTCTTAACTGCGCCGGCAGAAATGCCGGACACGATGTAGCGCTGCATCAGTACATAGAAGAACAGCACGGGGAGCATGGCGAGGACGGATGCGGCAAAGGCATTGCCGTAGTCAGAGGAATGCTCGCCAAAGAAGTAATACTGCTTAATGGTCAGGGTTCGCACAGACTCACGCTGCAGCAGGATGACGGCAATGTTAAAGTCATTCCACAGCCACATGATGTGCAGGGCAATGACCGTTGCGGTAACGGGCATCAGCAGCGGAAACACGATGGAAAAGAAGGTACGGTAGGGGCCTGCACCGTCGATCATGGCGGCTTCCTCCAGCTCCTTCGGAACAGACTTGACGAAACCAGTGTACAGGAACGTAGCATAGGCAACGGAGGTGCCGACCAGCATGATGGCGTAGCCCAGCAGCGTGTTCATCAGTCCCAGTGCCTTGTACAGCTTGTACACGGGGATCATCAGGATGGTAAAGGGAATCATCAGGGAAGCCAGATAGACCGTATCCATGGCGCGGATGATCAGGCTGGTCCTGCTGTTGCGGGCAATGGTGTAGCCGCCCATGGAGGAAACCAGCACGATGGCGGCAACTGCGGGAAACACCACCACGCAGGTGTTCAGCATGGCGTGGAAAAAGTTGCTTTTCTTCATGCCCACCACGAAGTTATCCAGGTAAAGAGAGGTGGGCCATGCCAGCGCGGAAGCGCGAATCTCATTTTCCGGCTTGAAGGCGGAAAGCAGCGCGATGTATACCGGAAACAGGAAGATCAGCAGCACCAGCAGGAGAAAGAAAACAGAGACAGCGGTCTTTAAGCCGCGATGGCTGACCATCTGCAAGGAGGCTGGCTCCTCAAATTTCCGGCCTTTGCGGTTATCCAGCTTGACGGTCTTCATCATCAGTATTCAACCTCCCTTTTACGGAAGAAACCGGAGACGGTGCGGCCCAGAATGATAAGGAACAGCGCAAAGAGCAGGGAAAGCGCCTGACCATAGCCGGCCTTGCTGTAAGAATACAGATTCTCATAAATGTAGATGGTAATGGTCTTGGAAGCGCCTGCGGGGCCGCCGTTGGTGGCGGCAAGCGTCATGCCGAATTCCCGCAGCCAGCTGGTCAGCGAAAGCGTGACGCATACAGAGAAGGAGGGCATCAGCAGCGGCAGCGTCACCTTGAAGAAGGTGCGGATCGAGCCTGCACCATCCACTGCGGCAGCATCATACAGGTCGGTGGGAATCCCCTTCAGTCCAGAATAGTAGATCAGCATATTGATACCGCAGCCATTCCAGATGCCCATGGAGACAATGGCGGGGATGACCGTGGATTTCTGCCCTAAAAAGCTCTTGCCGCCGATCAGCTCGGTGATCACCTCACCAAAGATGAACTTGCCGATAAAAGCGGTCAGTACAGCGCTGATGCACACAGGCGTAAAAAACGCAGTGCGGGCAAAGCGGCTGAGCCAGTTCAGATGGCGATTGCCTTCCAGCAGCCGGTTATGCACCATCAGCGCCAGCCCCAGGGAAACGATGGTGCCGAAGCCTGTACCCAGTACCATGTACAGCAGCGAGTTTCTGATGGGCTTGACGATGCGGGTATCGGAAAAGGCTTTGATAAAGTTATCCAGACCAATGTAGTTATAGGTTTTATCAATGCCGTTCCAATCTGTAAAGGCAATGTTCAAGCCCATGCAGAAGGGGATGAAGATCGCGAAGCAAAACATGATGAGGCCTGGCAGCAGAAAAACGTATCTGGAGCGTTTAATGGATCGCAGTGCCTTGGTTCGTTGCATCACATGTGTCACAGGAAATCCTTCCTTTCTTCGGAAACTCAATGGCGATCCATGACGACTCGAATAACGCCCACATCCCAGTGCGTCCAGATGCCGAAGTCTGTTTCATCGCCGCAGCGCTTGCGATGCGGAACAAAATTACCATTCTCATCGAAGCGGCCTTCCTCCACGCTGAGGTATTCCCCGTGGCGACCATTGTGGAAGGTGGAGGCACGAACACCGCTCGCCATCAAATCAATGTCGTCCTTGCGAGTCAGCACCAGATTGAAGCCCTCGCCCGCGATGTAGAACACGCCGTCTCCGGCGTCCACAATCAGGCCCTTGCCGCGTACCTGCCGATCCGCAGGGTCTGTGTGGAAGGTATCCATAAAGGAAGGCCGTTCTGCAAAGGCATTGCCGTTGGGGTTGAAGCAGGCTGCGCGGCCCAGATAATCTCCGAAATCCAGGTTGATGGTGGAGCAGCCCTCATATTGCGCTACGGCATAGAGCTTATCCGTGCCGATGTATTTTTCCAGCAGCGGCTTCATGGCAGTGAGAATGCGTACCGTATGGACCCATTCCGCACAGGCGGGACGCAGCTGACCGTTATCGTCTACGCAGCTGTCGATCCCGAAGGTATGAATGCCGGTTAACCCCTTTTCTGCGATCATGGTCAGCACATTCAGCGCATTCAGCACCGAGGGGCCGGACTCAGGAATATACAATAGGTTATCGGGACGGGCATAGGCGCTGCATACAGCTTCATAGGTGCGCAGATCCTGAAGATACACATCAGGTGCAATCACATCAATGGCAGGGGTGCGCAGCTTCCACAAATCGAGCATGCGGCAGGTTGCGCCGCCGGAGGGGAAGTCCACGCCTGCGACGCGGTTGTACATTTCGCCAAGCCACACGTTGCAATACAGCGGCATCTCCGGGTATACGGAGCGTCCGGTCTCGGCAACAGCGTTGCAGTAGCCGGAAACATGGTAAGCAGAGAAAATTTCGGCGCAGTCCACCGGGCCAAATACCTTCCGCCAGCTTCCCTCAGCGGGACTGCCCTGCTTTTCCCATGCGCGGCGGATGAAGCAGTCAGGCGCTTCAGGCAGCCAGGTCATCACATCGGCGGGGACGTCTGCGTCAAACAGCGCGTTGGCGATGGGAGCGTAGTCACGGGGAGTGCCGCACAGGCCAGGTTCGTTTTCCACCTGAACGGCAATAACCGTTTGATCGTCGTTGTGTGCCCTGACGTAGGTCATCAATGCGGCAAAGGCGCGCTGATCGGCTTTCAGCGTTTCTTCGCCATGGGGCGAAAGAATGCGGGTAGGCGCTCCGCCCAGGCTGTGACACCAGGGGAAGCGTTGCTTATCTGCCTTGACCCAGGTGGGAACGTAATGGGAGGTGCCGTTCTTCCAGGTACCAAACCATAGCAGTACGGCCTTCATGCCGCGGTCGCGCGCACCAGCCATGATCCAGTCCACCTGATCGAAGCAGAAGGTTCCCTCCTGCGGCTCCAGCGCTTCCCAGGTCACGGGCGCAGCGATGGTATTCAGCCCCATCAGCGTTGCCGCCTGCCAGGCGCGCTCCATGGTTTCCTGGGTGCAGGTGCTGGAATTATGCGTTTGCCCGCCGATGGAGAAAAAAGGCTTGCCGTTTACAGTGAATAAGGTGTGCATTGCAGAACCTCCGTTTAGTATGCTTGATCTCACGTATTTGTTGCTCTATATTTACCATAACAGTTGCGTGATTTCAATACATTTTGCATGAAATGCAAGAAATGTAGCATGAAATGCATGACGGCCGGCTGCCGGAATGATATAATAAACCAAAGAAATGCGGCGGGGTTACAGCGCCTTTGCCAGAGAGAATCGCATTGGAAAGGAACTTGCAAATGAAGCGGGAACGGCTGTTTATTACGGGAATTATCGCAGTGCTGCTTTGCATGGTCATCGGCTGTACGCTGATTGCATTTAATTGTCACATCAGCATTCTTTGGCGGGGGCTGCGCAGCGCTACCACGACCCTGATCAGCGTGCGTGGCATGGTCACTATTTTGCTGACAAAGATGCTGACGGGCATTGTGATGTTGGTGGCAGGCATTTATTGTATCTTTCTGCATTTTCAATCGCTGGGAAGCCGTAGCTATACGATGCTGTCCTGCGCCTTTTTCCTGGCGGCAGGCATTATTGTGACGCTGATGGATTACAAGGTGATCTTCTATGCGTCCTCGCTGGAGCGGCGCATCTGGCAGCACTTCGGCGATCTGTTCGTGCTGACGTTGTCGGCGCTGCTCCAATGGCTGCTGCTATGGGATTATAACGAGGAAAAGCACACACAGGTAATCATACCTTATGTAGTTTTTCATATGCTGCTTGGGGTGACCATGTGCTGTGCGACCATTATCCAAAGTGAGCAAATGCTGTTTGCCTATGGTTGCGTGATTTGCGGCATGGCGATTTTTCAACTGCTGCGCATGTTTGGACGCACATTTTCATCCATCCGCCTGCTGCGTCTGCTGCTGACGGTGCTGCTGGACTGCTTTATTCTGGTGGTGGCAAAAAGCAAGCTGGATTCTACCCGGGCGCTTTATGAGCTATATTTAAATTGGAGTCCCTATTTTTTACTGCTGTATTTGCAGATCGTCTTTGGACTCTGCTTTCGCTATCAGCGCAAAAGCATGGCGCTTTCACGCCCAGAGCTTCGTCGCTTGGAGGATATTCAGGCTTATATGCAGGTGCTTTCCAGCAATACCATCCGCAACAGCTGCAATCTGCTGGATCAGCTGAGCCGAAAGGCGGAGGCTGCCGGGCCTGAAGCGACGCTTTCGCTGCGCAAGGAATTAAGCGATGCGGCACGGCGAACAGCAGATTCGTTAAACATGCTCAGGCTGTATGACTTTCACGAACCGATGGACAACTCGCAAGTCAGCTTGCATATCTTCTTCAAACATGTCTGCCATATGCTGAAGCACAAGATCAGCATGCAGGAGGTAGTGGTAAAAATTGACCTGCCGGACTATACGGTGCTGTGCGATTATGCGCTGATGGCGCGGGCATGCGTTACGCTGGGGTATACCCTGTGGGAGCTTTCAGCTGACGGAGCGCTGACAGTGCAGGCGCAGCTGAAAGAGGGCCTGGTGCAAATGAGCCTCTCTACGCGGATCGCCCCGGGAAACGAGCGGCGTGTCCGCAAGCTGCGCTATGCCATGCATACCCTGAATCGGGATATGCATGATGTAACAGACGAGGAGCTGTCCCTGCTGATTGCCCAGCGTATTCTGGCGGCGCATGGCACGAAAATTCATGTGACCTACGGCGCAGGACGGGCGCAGCTGCAATGGTCGCTGCACCTGGCGGAGCCGATGGAGCCTGCTGCCGTACCCAAGGAACGCGAAGCCGGACAGCACAATGAGCATGCGGTGCAGATTGCACTGATCAGCACCTCGGCAACGCAGACCTCGCTGGTCGCGGCCTGCCTGTCCGATTCTTATATTGCACTTCATACGTTCCGAACGGCGGAGAAGCTCTATGAGCATTTGCGCACCAATCGGGTCAGCGTGGTCATTGTAGGCGCCATGACGGTGAAGGACAGCGCCTATGACGTATGTAATCAGATCCGCCGCAACTATACGCTGGGAGAAATGCCGATCATCCTGCTTCGAAACGGCAGTGTGGTGCAGCTGGAAAGCTGGTATATTCAGGTTGTGAACGATGTGCTGTGCGAGCCCTTCAGCTATGCGGAGCTAACGCAACGGGTGTTTTCATTGAGCATGCTTCAGCGCTCGACACTGGCCCTGCAGCAGGCGCGGCTGGAATTTCTGCAATCGCAGATGAATCCTCACTTCATTTTCAATGTCATTAGCGCAATCATGCCGCTTTGCATGACCAACGCCGCCAAGGCTTACGACCTGCTGGGAAGTTTCAGCGAATATCTGCGGGGCAACCTGTTTCCTAAGCAAACGAACACGCCTATTCCAGTTTACGAGGAATTAGATCTTGTGCGGGCTTATGTCGCACTGGAAAACGTCCGCTATCAGGATCGCATTCATTGTCATATCGTGGAGGATTACTCGGAGGAAGCGGTGATCTATCCGCTGATGCTGGAGCCTCTGGTTGAAAACTGTGTCAAGCACGGTCTGCGTAAGGATGTGCCGGACGCGGAGCTTCATATCAACGTCATGCTTCATGAGCAGGATGGGCAGCTGGATATTTGTGTGGAGGATGACGGGCGCGGCTTTGACACAACGGCCTTTGCGCAGCATGAGCAGGAAGTGAACCCGGCGCATCACAGTGTAGGCCTGAGCAACCTGAACGCACGGCTTCGGCTGTATTACGGCACCGCCTTAGCCATCAGCAGCCAGGTCGGCGAAGGTACCTGTATCACCTTTTCGATTCCGGCACGGGGGAAGGCGGTAAAGCATCACAGCGCGGCGCATGCCGACACATGAGGCAGCATACCTT
>CAKTYE010000049.1 GCA_934631985.1 uncultured Clostridia bacterium
AAGCTGGCGCTGTCGCTGACGGAGGTCTATACGCTGCGGGTGGTGCTGACGGACGCTTACGGCAGCACGGAAAGCCGAACGGAGCTGCCCTCGGCGGACTTTGCCATGCACTTTAACGCGGCGGGGAACGCGGTGTGCTTCGGCGGGGCTTGCACGCGGGAGCATGCGGTGGAGATTGTGCGGGACAGGGGGCTTTGGCTGGGGGAGCATCGCGTGGGGGCGGCGGCGAGAAATTTGCTGGATAATTCGGACTTTGCGAATCCTGTGAACCAGCGAGGGCAAAGCAGCTATAGCGGCGCTGTTTACACTATCGACCGTTGGCGGACGTGGGACGCGCAGGCAACGGTGACGCTGCATGCAGGGACAGGCATCACCATGAACAACTATTTATACCAGTATTTCCAGCAGGAAATGGTGCGAAAGGGGGACGTTTATACCGTAGCCATCGGACTGAGCGATGGCACGGTTCACTGTGCAACGGGAACGCTGGACGCAACGGGGGCGGTAGTTTCGTCCGGGACGATCCTTGCGCTGGTGCAGTTAGATCAAAATGGCGTTCCCTTTATGGGGTTCCGGGCCACGGGCGGTGAAGTTGTAAGCTGGGTGGCTGTCTATGAAGGGGCTTACACGGCGGAAAATCTGCCGCAGTATGTCTCGAAGGGGTATGGCGCGGAGCTTGCGGAGTGCAAGAAATATTTTGAGCGCGTGCATGAACATATTTATTTCAGCACGGCGGGAGGTCTAAACTATTCCATTCATTATGCGCCGAAAAGGATTTGGCCTGCGGTTTCGCTGGGCGGGACAACGGCTTCTTCGGGGATGAACGTAACCTTTGAGGCGTGGAGCGCTGTAACGACCGCCGCGGGCGGGCTGATCGGCACCGCCACGGGGGCGGGGTATTGGTATGGGTATTTTGATGTGAATGCGGACTTGTGAGGGAGGGGACGGAACCCTACCACCGCTGCGGCGGTCCCCCTCCCCTTTCAGGGGAGGCTTTTGGGGGCGGGGGCGGCGGCGCGTTGGCTCCCCTGAAAGGGGAGCTGGCCCGGCAGGGCCTGAGGGGTTACGTTGCTGGACGGTCGGGAAGATGCGGCGGGGAGTATATCCTCCTGCCGCCCTCGGGGCGGCTGTCCTCCCTCTGCGGAGGGAGGCTTTTGGGCGGGTTCCCTTTAGATTGATGGGGCCGAAGGTTTCCAAAGGGCGATCGGAAAGCCCTTTGGTCGGCCCGCAGGCCGATTCCCCTTGCTGGAGTGGCGGGAAGATGCAGCGGGGAGTATATCCTCCTGCCGCCCACGAGGGCGGCTGTCCCCCTTCTGCGGAAGGGGGCAAGATATTTCCGCTGATGAAGCACTGGGGAAGAAGAGACGGAACCCCTCCGCCGCCTGCGGGCGGCACCTCCCCTTTCAGGGGAGGCTTTTGGGGCGCGTGTGCGGCGGCTGGGAAGGCTCCCCTGAAAGGGGAGCTGGCCCGATAGGGCCTGAGGGGTTATGTTGGGGCTTAGAAAGGATGGCAGAATAATGGCGAAGCAACTTGATTTGGACAAGCTCTGTCAGGACTTTGAGGACTGCCTGGGGTGGCCCTACGCCTCTCCGGGCGGCACAGGGCGGGATTGCAGCCAAAGCGGCATTGACTGTTCCGGGATGTTCGTTCGGGCCTACAAGCTGCAAGGCAGCACCATTTACCACGGGAGCAACGCCATTTGGCGCAGGCATTTGCGCGCAAAGGGCAAGCTCACGAAGGCCAGCCAGCTCCGCAAGGGGATGGCTGTTTTTAAGTGGAACGAACGCACACCTGCCCGGTACAAGGATGGGCAGGGAGATTTTCAGCACATCGGGCTGGTGACCAGCGTTCATCCGCTGCGGATTGTGCATGCCTCTACGGAGGGCAAGCGGGTGGTCAAGGCCGACACGCGCTATACCAAGCGCTGGCGGTACTGGGGCTGGCTGGATGCGCTGCCGCTGCCGGAGGGGCTGGCCTCGGAGGAGGCGGTCCCGGCTGCCTCCGCAACGGCGCAGTTTCCCGCGACCCTTCGGCGAGGCTCCCGCGGCAACGATGTGGTGACGCTTCAGGTGCGGCTGCGCGGCAAGGGGTATGAGCTGGAAACAGACGGCATTTTCGGCTACATGACCGAGAATGCCGTCAAGAGCTTTCAGGCCGCGAACGGGCTTGCAAACGATGGCATTGTGGGGCCGCTGACCTGGGCCGCGCTGCTGGGGAGGTGATGCCAATGGGCTAAGCGTGCATTTTCCTTTGCGGGGGGAACATGTTGGGATACAATCACATCAGGATGGAGGTTTACAACAATGAAGGAATTCTTTTTGATGCTCATGGTGCTTGTTTCTTTGCTGCCTGTGGCGGCGCTTGCCGAGACCGCTGCGGTCAGCACCATCGACCTGACTCCTGTGGTGCAGGCGGTGCTTGCCCTGCTTGCCGCGCTGGTGACGGGCAAGCTGATCCCGTGGATCAACAGCCGCACGACGGAACGCCAGCAGGCGAACCTTGCGGCGCTGGCAAACACGTTTGTTTATGCGGCAGAGCAGGTATTCGGCGCGAACAAGGGCGCGGAAAAGCTGGCCTATGTACGCGCGGGCTTGCAGGCAAAGGGCTATGATGTGGATGACAAGGCCGTCATTGCCGCCATTGAGGCTGCCGTAAAGCAGATGCAGGACTGGCTGCCGGGGCATACGCTTCAGTCGTTTCTGGACAGCACGGAGCAGTTGCCTGCGACGCAGGACGGAGCGAATTAACGTTTCATTTTCCACGACCGCCGAGGCAATCGGCGGTTTTTTTACGGCATCAAAAGAGAACATACGTTCTATATAGTGAAAGGAAAATTTACATGAATCAAATGATTTGCGGGAATACGATGGATGTTTTACAGGCGGATTTGGGGCTTTTTGATGCGGTGATCTCCGACCCACCCTATGCCTCGGGGGCGACGCTGGCGGAGAAGCAGCAAGGCACGGCGATGAAATACACGGCGACGAAGCGAAGCTGTCCCTTCCCGGATTTTGTGGGGGACGGGATGGATCAGCGGGCGTGGCTGCACATGATGCGGCAGATTTTGGAGGCGGCGCGGGCCAAATGTAAGCCGGGTGCGGCGCTGGCGTTGTTCATTGACTGGCGGAACCTTCCGCTTCTGACGGATGCGGTGCAATGGGCGGGCTGGTGTCTGCGCGGGGTCGCGGTGTGGGACAAGCTGGCTTGTAGGCCTCAGCGGGGGCGCTTTCGCCAGCAGGCGGAGTTTATCGTATGGGGTTCGAACGGAGCGATGCCGGTTGAACGCGGGGTGCCGTGTCTGCCGGGGGTGTTTCGGGCTGCGAATGTGCAGGCCGGGGCGCGGATTCATCAGACGCAGAAGCCGCTGGAGGTGATGCGGGAGGTTGTTGGTATCTGCGTACCGGACGGGCGCATTCTGGACCCCTTTGCGGGCAGCGGCTCAACGCTTGCGGCGGCAGCGCTGGAGGGACGCGACGGCGTGGGCATTGAGGCGCACCCGGCGATTGCGCAGGCAGCGGCGCAGCGGCTGGGGGTGGAGTTGGTGCAATGGCGCATGTGAGGGCGCGCGAAAAGGCATGAAAAAACGGCCTGCGGTGTGGTCGTCCGCAGGCCGGGAAAGTGCATATTTTGTGTATAATCCTGTGTTTTGGAATTCGCGCCGGTTTTGTTTTGGAATTCGCGCCGCGACAGGTCGCAAAGCGACAAGGAGCTTTGGTAAAGAACAGAAAAAGCACAATCGCACCTGCGAAAATGCCTGCTTCCCGCCTTGACACGGCGGGTCTTTCTTTTATAGAATAAATCTTACGCTTTGCTGTGCAAGGACGCGCAGGAAAGCAGACTTCCAAAGAAAAGGCTGCCTTGATGCGGGGGATACGCCTCCGCTTTTGCACAAAGGAGTGCCGCTATGAAAAAGGATTATGTGCGCGGTCTGCGTCATGGTATCCCCATTGCGCTGGGGTATTTATCCGTATCGTTCACCTTCGGCATGAAGGCCGTGGCGGACGGCCTTTCGCCCTTGCAGGCGGTGCTGATCTCCGCCACCAACCTGACCAGTGCGGGCCAGTTTGCGGGCCTACCGCTGATGCTGGGGCATGCGTCCCTGATGGAAATGGCCCTGACCCAGCTGATCATTAACCTGCGCTATGCGCTGATGAGCCTCAGTCTGGGTCAAAAGCTGGATAAGTCCATGAACACGCTGGCCCGTCTGCTATTCAGCTTTTCCAACACCGATGAGATTTTCGCCGTTGCCGCCAGTCAGCCGGAAAAGGTGGGGCGGCATTATCTGTTCGGGCTGATGACCGCGCCTTATTTCGGCTGGACTATCGGTACGCTGCTGGGGGCTGTGGCAGGAACGCTTTTGCCGGAGTTCTTCCGCAGTGCGCTTGGCATTGCCATTTACGGCATGTTCCTGGCGATCATCCTGCCCCCTGCCAAGCGGGAAAAGCCTGTGCGGCTGGTGGTGCTGATTGCCATCGGCTTGAGCCTGTGTCTGCGCTATGTGCCGCTGTTCAGTGGCATTTCCAGCGGCTTCGCCATCATCATCTGCGCGGTGGTTGCCTCCGCTATCGGTGCATGGCTCCATCCCGTGGAGGAGGTGAAGCAGGCATGAGCGCCGCTGATTTCTATCCCTATCTGCTGGTCATGGCGGGAGTCACTTACCTGATCCGCATGCTGCCGCTGACCGTCTTCCGCAAGGAGATTCATAGCCGCTTCCTGCGCTCCTTCCTCTATTACGTTCCCTATGCGGTGCTGGGTTCTATGACCATTCCCGACATCTTCTATGCTACAGACAGTCTGTGGACGGCGTTGACGGGATTGGTGGTGGCAGTGCTGCTTGCCTGGAAGGAAAAGAGCCTGCTGACGGTTGCCGTGTTTGCCTGTGCCGCCGTTGCCGTGGCGCAGGTAGTCATGGGACTGTTCTAAGACACTGTTTTGCAAGCAAAAGCTATAGACAAAACCGCCGCTGCCTATCAGATTGCAGCGGCGGTTCATTTATTTCAGCTTTTACAGGCTGGAGGACAACAGATCCAGCAAATGGAACTGCTCCAGCAGCACGAAGGCACTCTGATACGAGGACGCAGGCAGCACCTCCAGTACCGGCAGGATGCCCTTGGCAAAGGGCAGCGCGACCTGATGCACAAAGTCGCTCAGCGTGTCCTCATAAACGGAGAACAGGTTCACGCCGCGCTCTGCCAGCTCCGCGGCGGTGTACTGGGGCGCTTCCGCAGGTGTATAGCTTGTGAGCGTGCCGCTGATAACGAGCATTTCCGCGTCCGTTTCGGTGTTTACCTGTGCGGCGCGTACCTGATAGACCGTGCCGTCTTCTGCATCGGTTTCGCGGCTCCAGTCTGCCTGCCAGCGCATGTGGGTATCGCCCAGCATTTCGCCCGTGCGGTCTACCATGAAAATCGCCTGACCTTCCTCTGCTTCCGCTGTGGGCAGGCCCGTCAGCGCGACCGTGAAGTCCAGCACATCGGCCTCGTCCTCCATGCCAAAGCACAGGCGGAAGGTGAAGCCGTCCTCCTCCTGCACCCAGGAAGCGGAAGCCGTGTAGCCCTCGTCTGTCATGGGCAGGGTCAGCTCCCAGGAGGATGCATCGCGATAGAACAGCTGCTCCTCCCCGGCAGACCAGGTTTCTGTATCCTCGTCCACCTCGATGGTCAGCCCATCCTCCTCCAGAAAGCTCTCCACCCATTCGGGCAGCATGCTCAGACCTTCCTGCACCATTTCGTCCATGCCGGAGTCCATCAGCAGCGCTTGCAGCCAATAGGTAAAGGCACGATCCTCCTGCGCCGTCTCCATCAGGACGGAAGCCAGCTCTACAACCGCCTCGGCGTCTACCGTGCGGCTGCCCTCCTCGGCCTGCATGGTCTCGTTCCATGCGGGCAGAAAAGCGTCGAAGGCACTGGCGTTGGCATAGGTGCTGACGTAGGGCGCGATCTGATACAGCGGAATGCCCAGCTGGAAGTTGGCCTTCACGGCAAATTCCAGCCACGCCAGCATGTTCAGCATCACCTGCTGATCGCCCAGCAGCGGGCTTTCCACCATGATATGGCTGGGTACGCCGTACAGGTGGAAGGGAACCTCCGCATCCTCGCCGAAGGTCAGCGCTGCATCGCTGTCAAAGGCGGTGTCCTGGCTGAACAGATTTCCGCGCCAGCGCAAATCGCCGCGCAGGGTCAGCAATTGCAGCGCATCCGCCAGCCCCGGCAGCACCTCCTGCATATCGTCGGGGTAAGCCGATGCATCCAGCTGAAAGGTCAGGTCCATGCGCAGGCCATGCGCCTGTTCATCCGCCTGCGCCGCCCAGGGCAGGCACAGGGCCAAGGTTAAAAGCAGGGCCAGGATGCGTTGGAACCGCTTCATGTCATCATCCTCCGTGGTCGTTGATAAGGGGATTATAACACGTTTGCGGGAAAAATGCGAGTGGGGGAAGGGGGGAGGAAAAAGTGAAAGCATGGAAGAACCCTCCTTCCCCAATAAAAAGCAGCGCTCCCATCTGCCCATAAGCCGGAAGGAAGCGCTGCCGTTTTGCTAAGCCCTGCTGCGGAGCTTACTCCGCCCACTGCACCGTGTTGACGATGTCCACCAGCGACTGCACGGTGGTCATATCATTGGTCGTGATGGTGAAGGTGTAGGTGCCGAGGGCTTCCTCGGACACAAGGCCCTGCACACAGTACAGCGTCGTTTGCAGGTCCAGGCCCACAGCGGTGTAGTCCACGTCCATGCTGTAGACCACAGACAGCGCGGGCTTGCCGCCAATCTCGTCCATGGAAGCGCCAACGACCTGCGTGTTCGCGACCTTAATGCCCTGGCCCTCCAGCGCCGCTGCCGCCGACGTAGCAATGGACGTGGCATTCTCCTCCGGCGTGGCTGCGGTCAGGTCTGCATAGGACTCCGACCAGGTAATGTTCAGGTTGGGGGTGAACTGCGCGCCCTCCTCCACATCCTGGTAGATGATGAAGAACGCAGCGCCGTCGGTGATTTCATCTGCAATGTTGCCGTTCGCGTCGGACGGGAAGGACATGGTGAAATCGCCAAAGTCATAGGCCATCGTTTCAGCCAGCACGGGGGCTGCCGCCAGGCAAAGCACCAGCAGGAGCATCAGAAATTTGCGCATGGGAAAAACCTCCTTACCAAATTTGGTAACGCCATTATAGCATATGTCAGATGGTTTGGCAAATAGCTCGTTGATTGCTGCTGCTCCTTAGAACATGCTGATCTGGCTGGTTTCGCTCAGCCCCTCCAGCGAGCCGTGAGCGCGAAGCAGCTCCACCACGCCGTTGCCGACCTTGCCGCGCTCCTTCAGGTCCTCCACGGACAGGAACGGTCCCTGATCCCGGGCGGCGGCAATGGTCAGCGCCGCGCTTTCCCCCAGACCACCCAGGCTGGTGAAGGGGCAGCGCAGGGAGCCGTCCTCGATCTTGAACTTGCGCACATCGCTCTTGTACAGATCTACCGGCAGGAAGCGAATGCCGCGCATGTTCATTTCCAGCACCAGCTCCAGCGCCGTCTGCGCTTCCTTGTCCTTGGCGGAGGCGTTGTCCATGTTCTTGATCTCCTTGATTTTCGCCCGGCAGGTGTCCGGATCCACCAGCATGGTCGCCGCATCAAAGCCGTCGCCGCGCACGGTAAAATAGGCCGCGTAGTAGGCCAGTGGATAATGCACCTTGAACCACGCAATGCGCAGAGCCATGGTCACATACGCCACCGCGTGGCCCTTGGGGAACATGTACTTGATCTTCTTGCAGCTGTCGATGAACCATGGGGCCACGTCATGCTCGATCATGGCCTGCTCCATCTCGGGCTTCAGGCCCTTGCCCTTACGGACGGCCTCCATGGTGGTGAAGGACAGCTTTGGCTCCACACCCTTGTCGATCAGGTAATTCATAATGTCGTCACGGCAGCAAACGCATTCGTTCAGCTTGGCGGTGCCGGAACGAATAATGTCCTGCGCGTTGCCCAGCCAAACGTCCGTACCGTGGCTCAGGCCGGAAATGCGAATCAGCTCCTCCATGGTGGAGGGCTGGGTATCGTCCAGCATGCCGCGCACAAAGGCCGTACCAAACTCCGGGATGCCAAAGGTTCCCGTGGAGCAGTCGATCTGCTCAGAGGTCACGCCCAGCGCCTCCGGGGAGTGGAACAGACTGCGCACGGCGGGATCGTCCAAAGGAATATCCCGGAAGTCCACCCCCGTCAGGCCGCACAACTCGTGGATCATGGTGGGGTCCAGGTGACCCAGGCAGTCCAGCTTCACCAGAATGTCGTGCATGGAGTTGAAGTCGAAGTGGGTGGTAATGAACTCCGCTGTGGGGTCGTCCGCTGGATGCTGCACTGCGGTGAACTGATAGATCTCATATTCCTTCGGCACAACGACCATGCCCGCCGGGTGCTGGCCTGTGGTGCGCTTCACGCCCACGCAGCCCTGCACCAGCCGCTCCTTCTCCGTGTTGCCGCACTGAATGCCGCGTTCCTCCAGATATTTGCTGACGAAGCCGTAGGCCGTCTTGTCTGCCAGCGTACCCACCGTACCGGCGCGGAACACATGTCCCTCGCCGAACAGCTCCACCACCTGATGGTGCGCCCGGGACTGGTATTCATTGGCGAAGTTCAGGTCAATGTCAGGCACCTTGTCACCCTGGAAGCCCAGGAACACCTCAAAGGGAATGTCGAAGCCGTCCTTGACCAGCGGCTTGCCGCAAATGGGGCAGTCACGGTCCGGCAGATCCACGCCCACCTTGTATTTGCTCTTGTCCACATCGAAGAAGCCCTTGTGGCAATGGGGGCAGCGGTAGTGGGGAGGCAGAGCGTTCACCTCGGTGATGCCGCACATGCAGGCCACAAAGCTGGAGCCGACGCTGCCGCGGCTGCCCACCAGATAGCCGTCCGCCAGGGAGCGCTGCACCAGCCGCTCGGCAATGTTGTACAGCGTGGCAAAGCCGTAGCCGATGATGGAGTTCAATTCCTTTTCCAGACGCTTGGTGACGATCTCCGGCAGGGGATCGCCGTACCAGTCCTTGGCGGTGTTCCAGGACATATTTTGAATGTTATCCGCCGCATCGGGCCAGAAGGGCTGGAAGGTATCCTCTCCCTTTGGATGCTTGGGGAACAGCCGAAGCTCCTCGACCCGGTCGGCAATTTTGCGGGGATTGTCGATGACCACCTCATGGGCCTTTTCCTTGCCCAGATAGCTGAACTCGTCCAGCATCTCGTTGGTGGTCTTGAAATACAGGGGCGGCTGGTTGTCGCAGTCCTCAAAGCCCAGACCTGCCTGAATAATGGCGCGGTTGATGGCGTTGTGGGGGTCAAGGAAATGCACGTCGCCCGTGGCGACCACGGGAATGCCCAGCTCCTCGCCCAGCTTCACAATGGTGCGGTTCAGGTCGCGCAGGCCCTCGTCATCCGGCACCTGTCCGTCCCGTACCAGAAAGGCGTTGTTGCCGATGGGCTGGATCTCCAGATAATCATAGAACCGGGCGATCTTCTTCAGCTTATCCCAGGGCTCGCCCGCCAGCACTGCGCGGAACAGCTCGCCCGCCTCGCAGGCGCTGCCCAAGATCAGTCCCTCACGATACTTTTGGATCATCTTGCGGGGCATGTGGGGACGGCGGCGGAAATAGTCCAGATGACCGATGGACACCAGCCGGTTCAGATTTTCCATGCCCTTCTGCGTCTTTACCAGCAGAATGATGTGGAAGCTCTCGCCGATAGCGCCGCCCTTCAGCTCCTCATTCAGGTTCCGCAGGGTGTTGATGCCCTTCTCCCGGGCCTCCTTGTACATTCTGGCAAGGCACTGCGCCGTCGCCGTCGCGTCATGCACGGCGCGGTGGGCGTTTTTCAGGCTTACGCCCAACGCCTTGCAGACCGTTCCCAGCTTGTGGCTCTTCATGTCGGGATAGAGCTTGCGGGCAAAGGTCAGGGTATCCACCACGGGAGCCTGCCAGGTCATGTTCAGGCGGCGCAGCTCCGCCTTCAGCAGGGATGCGTCATAGGCCGCATTGTGGGCAGCAATGGGGCAGTCCCCGATGAATTCCATCAGCTTGGGGATGGCGGTCTCCGCCGTCTCTTTATCCGCCAGCATCATGTCCGTGATGCCCGTCAGGTTGCTGACCTTTTCCGACAGCGGAATTTTCGGGTTGACCAGCACGCTCATGGAGTCCACAATGGTACCGCCTACCATTTTCACCGCGCCGATCTCGATCACGCGGCAGGTCTTGGTATTCAGGCCCGTGGCCTCGAAGTCCAGCACCACAATGGGGCTGTCCAGGTCGCGGTCATCCGGGTCCTGCACGATCTCCGCGTCGTCGATGAGGTAGCCCTCGCACCCGGGAATGAGCTTGATGTCCTTGCCCTTCACCGCATTGAACGCCGCCGGGAAAGACTGCACCACGCCATGGTCGGTGATGGCGACCGCCGGGTGGCCCCACTTGATGGCCCGCTTGATCAGGTCGCCCGCGGGGGTCAGCGCGTCCATGGTGGACATGTTGGTGTGCATGTGCAGCTCAATGCGCTTTTCCTCGGCGGTGTCCTCCCGCTCAATGCGCTCCATGGGTACCACGTCCCGCACGGAGATGGACAGCTCATGGGCAAAATTATCGTAGAGGCATTCGCCGCGAATTTTGACGTTCATGCCCACCTTGATCTGGTTCACCTTATCCCAGACGGCCTTGCGCTCCTCCTCGGTGATGGGTTCGGGCGGGGCTTCATCGTCCCGCTTGCGCCCGAAGCGGTTGCGATAGCGCATGAAGCTCTTGCACAGCACCGAGGACGTATAGTCGGTGATGGCGAAGGTGACCAGCAGCAGCTCGCCGCCCTTCAGCTCTTTCGTCTCCATTTTGAAAATGTCGCCCTGCACGGTGACAAGCCCCGCGTCGCTGGTCAGCTCCTTCATTTCGATGGGGCGGTCGGCGATGGCACGGCCCATGATGGGACGGCCCAGCGCGTGGTCGGTCATCTGCGGCATCATGGGGGAACGCGGCTTGCGCTCCTCTGTTTCCTTCTTTTCTCGCGGTACGGCGGGCTTGCGTTCCCGCTTTTCGGCCTTCTTCTTTTCCTCCTGTGCCGCTGCCTGCTGAAGCTGGGCCATGGTATAGGCCTGCTCCTGCTCCTTGATGCGCTCTGCACGCAGAGCCGCCAGCCGTGCCTCCTGATCGCCCGCAACAGTCAGCTCCACCTTCACGTCAATGCCGAAGATGTCCTTCACGGCCTGGGCCAGTCGCGCCGAAACGCCCTGCCGTCCCATAAATTCCAGCGAGAAGGGATCAGGAAAGGTCAGGGTAATGCGTTCCCCGTCGCAGCGCCAGTCCATCTGCTCCATCCAGCTGATGGATGCGGGATAGTTGCGCTTCAGAAAATCCACAAAGACCTGCTTATAGTTTTCGATGTGCTGCAAAAAATCGTCCGCCAGCGACGGGCTGACCACCCGCAGCGCCAGCGGCTTTTGAGAAAAGATGCCCCGCAGGATACGCTCCATTTTCAGAAACGTCTTTTCCTCGACCAGCGTGTCGCTTTGAAAGGTAATGTACACCTTCCCCTGCGCCCGCACATACACCACATGCGGCGAATGAAGCTGTCCCTTCAAATGCGGCAGCTCCTCATAAATCTTTCCCAACAGGTCCTCGTAGCTCATGAAACCTCCAATATGTGTATGGGGTGAGGTGCGAGGAAGGCGGCTTCTCAGTGAGAAGCCCCTCCCTCGCGCTCTCTCCCGAAGAACAGCGGATGGGGCTAAAGGAAGGGAACAGATGCAGCTTGGGCGGAGCATGAAACACTGCTTTCAAGGGATGCTTCATCTTTAGGGTTCCCTACGCCAAAAGCCTCCCTCCGCAGAGGGAGGACAGCCACCCCGAGGGCGGCAGGAGGATATGCTCCCCGCTGCCTGCACCTTATCCCAGTACCTTTTCCAGCCACGCCCGCACGACCGCCGCGTCGCCCGCACCCATAAACGGATGCTCGCTTCCTTCGCTGACCGTCACCTGCGCGCCAAACCGCTGCGCAAAAGCCTCGATCATTTCCCGGGTTTGCAGCGCGTCCTTTCCTGCATAGAGAATGCTTGTCGGGAAAGGCCAGCGCGTCACCGGGTGCGCCTGCACATACTGCCAATATCTCCATGAAAGCGTATCCACAGGTGTTTCAATCTCCCCGGCGGCTTCCAGCTGCGCCGGGGTCACGTTGGCCCATGCCATCATTTGACGGATCAGCCCGTCCATGTCCACAATGGGAGACTGGAACAGGCCCTTCGTCAGGGGGATGTCCGCATAGGCGTGCAGCGCGAAAGACGCCCCGATGCTGCATGCAAACAGCGCAGCCTCCCGCCAGTGCGCAAGGGCGTAAGCGCCCACGGCCTGTAGGTCAGCCACGCCGTTCCATACATCGCAGGGGCGCGGCTCGTTTTGCCGTTCCCCATGCCGGGGCAGATCAAAGCTGACCGTCTGCCAGCCGTGCTTTTCCGCCAGTGCTGCAAAGTCCGCGGCATATTCCTTGCGGGACATTTTGCCGTGTACATGGATGTACACCCTTTCGGCGGGCTTGCCCCACACGAGGGCAGGGATGCCGTCAATGGTTATCCGTTTGCTATCCATATGCTTCTCATTCGGCATGTCTGTACGAAGTTCTGAATACGAAAACAAATTTTATGCCGATTCTCGAAGAAGGTGCTTCTGGCAGAAGCGGCCTCCCACGCCGTACTCACGCCTTCGCTTTTTCCTGGGCAATCTTCTTCGCGGCGTTTACCAGAATCTCAGCCAGATCGCCTTCTACCTTCTGCGGGGCCTGGCCCTTGATGAACAGCGCGCCGCAGCCCTTGCCGCCTGCAATGCCAATGTCGGCCTCCCGGGCTTCGCCGGGGCCGTTGACCACACAGCCCATCACCGCCACCTTCAGGGGAACGGTGATGTCCTTCAGCTCCTTCTCCACTCGCGCGGCAATGCCTGCCACGTCAATGCAAGTGCGCCCGCAGGTGGGGCAGGATACCAGCTGCACGCCCTGGGTACGCAGCCCCAGCGCCCGCAGAATATCCCATGCAGCCTGCGCTTCGGGCAGCGGATCGCCCGTCAGGCTTACGCGGATGGTGTCGCCGATGCCATCCAGCAGCAGCGAACCGATGCCGATGGCGCTCTTGATGGTTCCCTGACCCGGCAGACCCGCTTCCGTCACGCCCACATGCAGGGGATAATCGCACTTCTGTGCCGCAAGGCGATAGGCTTCCACCGTCAGGCGCACATCGCTGGCCTTCATGGACAGCACAATGTCCTCAAAGCCGACCTTTTCCAGCATGCGGGCATGCTGCAAGGCACTCTCCACCATGCCCGCCGCCGTCGGCCCGCCATACTTTTGCAGGATGTCCTTTTCAATGGAGCCGCTGTTCACGCCAATGCGGATCGGAATGTGATGCAGCTTGGCGCAGGCCGCCAGCTCGCGCACATTCTTTTCCCCACCGATGTTGCCGGGATTGATGCGCAGCTTGCTGATGCCGTTCTCTGCCGCCATGATCGCCAGATGATGGTCAAAATGAATATCCGCCACCAGCGGACAGGGCGACCCATCCACCAGTGCGCGCACCGCCCGTGCGCATGCCTCGTCATACACGCTGACGCGCACCAGGTCGCATCCTGCCTGATGCAGAGCCTTGATCTGCGCCAGCGTCTTTTCCACGTCCCGCGTATCCGTATTCGTCATGGACTGAACCCACACCGGGTTATGCCCGCCCATGGTCAGCCGCCCCACAGCAACCATCCGCGTCTCGTACATCTGATACCTCCATGCGGGGGGATGCGAGGGAGGCTGCTTCTGTATTAGGGTAACACCGTACCATGCCGCGGCAACGCTGCCGGGTGCTTTTGCACCATCTGCTTTGTGCAAAAATCTCGATTTACATCCAGTAAACCTTCGATTTCTGCACTTTGCAGCTGGCACAAAATCCCCTCGTCATCGTACCACGTCATGGCACGGTGTTACCCTAAAAGCCCCTCTCTCGCGCTCCCTCCCGAAGACCATGTTTATTTTTTCAAAGTTGTTCGCTCTTGCGTTTCATAAAGGGTCATGCAGCTAGAGAGAACGAAAGCAACAAAACCGCCCCCAAAAGGCTCCCCTGAAAGGGGAGCTGGCCCGGCAGGGCCTGAGGGGTTACGTTTCCTTACTGAAACAGCCGCATCACGTCCTTAAACGTGAAGAAGATCATCAGCCCAAACAGCAGCACATATCCTGCCAGATGCACCATGGCTTCCTTCTTCGGCGGCACGGGCTTACGGCGAATGGCCTCCAGCACCATGAACAGAAACCGGGAGCCGTCCAGCCCGGGAATGGGCAGCAGATTCATAATGCCCAGGTTGATGGAAATGACTACCAGCAGGTTGATGAATGCGTCAAACCCGCCGCGCCGCACTTCCTGCGATACCTGTGAGATCACGCCCACGGGGCCGCTGGTCTGGTCCAGGCCCGCGCCGGTGGTCACCAGATTCTTCAGCGCGTTGAAAATGACCCCGCCCGCATAAACGCAGTTGCTCCAGCTGCTGCTTACCGCCTGACCAAAGGTCAGGGGCTGCCATTCCGTGTCATAGGTCGCGCCCACGGTGATCCCCAGACGATACTTGCCCGCTGCTTCATCATAGAAGGGGACAGCCGTAGTTTCGAAGGTCTCGTCCCCGCGCTTCACGGTCAGGGTCAGGGGCGCGTCGCCCGTCTGGTAGGCGGAAATGGCGCGGATGAGGGTATCCGTGGTGCCGTCCAGCATGTTTTCGCCGTTGATAGCGGTCACAACATCGCCGTCCTGCACACCCGCCTGTGCCGCGGGGCCGTCCGCCTCCACACTGGCGATGTAAGGATACGCCGCCGTAGGCACCTGCGCGCCGCCGATCCAGAAGAACAGCAGCAACACCACAAAGGCCAGCACAAAGTTCATACCAGGGCCCATCAGCACGGAAAACATGCGCTTCCACACGCTTTGCCTGCTGTAGCTGCGGGGATCGTCGGTGGTTTTGCCCTCTGCGTCGTCCTCGCCATAGAAGGCGCAGTAGCCGCCCATGGGGATCAAACGAATGGAGAAGACTGTATCATGCTTCCTGCTTTTCCAGCCGCAGAGCTTCGGGCCAAAGCCCACGGAGAACTCCTGCACCGCAATGCCCGTGATGCGGGCCGCGACGAAGTGTCCCCATTCGTGGATGGTCACCAGAATGCCCAGCAGCAGGATCGCGATCAATACATAGGGGATCGTTGTCATAAGGCTCCTTTCTGTTGGCGCAGCAGCATAGCCACCGTCTGCCGCGCAGACTGATCCGCCGCGAAGATTTCCTCCAGTGTGCGGGCAGGAAGTCCGGGCAGGCGGTTCAGCGTTTCCTCCACTAGCTCCGCAATCGCGCCGAAGGGAATTTCCTCCCGCAGGAAGGCCGCAACCGCTGCTTCATTCGCGCCGTTCAGCACGGTGCAGGCCGCGCCGCCTGCCCGCAGGCATTCACCTGCCAGCCGCAGGGCAGGAAATCGCTCCGGGTCGCCCTTCTCAAAGGTCAGACTGCCGATGGCAAACAGGTCCAGCGGTGCGCCGCCCGTGGGCAGACGCTCCGGGTACGTCATGGCGTAGAGGATGGGCAGGCGCATGTCCGGGGTTCCCATTTGCGCGATGACCGCACCGTCTTCAAATTCCACGGCGGAATGTACGATGCTCTGGGGATGAACCACCACCTGAATTTTCTCGGCAGGCATGTCGAACAGCCAGCGAGCCTCGATGATTTCAAGGGCCTTGTTGAACATGCTGGCGGAATCGATGGTGATCTTCGCGCCCATGCTCCAATTGGGATGCTTCAGGGCCTGCGCCGGGGTCGCCGCTGCCATCTGCTCCTTCGTCCAGGTGCGGAAGGGGCCGCCCGAGGCCGTCAGCAGCAGCCGCTTGGCATGGTTGGGGCCAGCCCCCTGCAAGCACTGGAAAATCGCGCTATGCTCGCTGTCCACGGGCAGCAGCGGCTTGCCGGCGCGCTTTGCCGCGTCCATCACCAGATGACCGCCTGTGACCAGCGCTTCCTTGTTTGCCAGCAGCACCTGCCGTCCTGCGCCGATGGCGTCCATCACGCTTTGCAGCCCGGCAATGCCCACCACGGACACCAGCACCATGTCGCTTTCCACCTCTGCGGCAGCGGCATGCAGCGCCTCCTGTCCCATGACCCATTGGCAGAACCGGCAGTCCTGCGGGATCTCCTCCATGGGGATGGGCGTGACCAGACCAGCCATGCGCGGACGGAAGGTACGCACCTGCTCAAACAGCAGTTCCTTGTTGCGATTTGCCGTCAGCGCCCGAATTTCAAACAGATCCCGGTGCAGCGCCGCTACCTGCAGCGCCTGCGTTCCGATAGAGCCTGTTGAACCCAATATATTCAATGACTTCATGCGCATACTCCTTTTGCAGGAAAAGATAGGAAAGCGTGAAAGCAGCCAGAAGGCCGCAGGGATGCGGCGGTGCGGAAAGCCAGCAAAGAGAATATCCTCAGTCAGCCTTGCGGCTGACAGCACCCTCTGCGGAGGGAGTCTTTTGGACTACGGTGACTTTTGCTGCAAGGACTGCCCATGCAGCAGGGAAGAACCTTCCAGCACGCTCCCTATCACCGAGAAAACGAGAGCTATTCCTGCGGTAAAGAAACCCCACCAAAAGCCTCCCTCCGCAGAGGGAGGACAGCCGCCCCAAGGGCGGCAGGAGGATATTCTCACCCGCCGCAAGCTCCATCACTCCACCAAAGTCCCCGCGTCCCTCAAAACGCCGCCCCCCGCAGCAGCAAAAAGCTAAACATAACCACCGCCATGAACAGAATGCTGTCCAGACGGTCCATCATGCCGCCATGCCCAGGGAACAGGCTGGAAAAGTCCTTCAAACCACAGTGACGCTTCACCAGCGAGGCAAACAGGTCGCCCATCTGTCCCGCAACGCCGCCGATCAAGCCCAGCAGCGCGTACTGCCACCAGGTGGGCAGCTGCGCCAGCGTTGCCGCATCGCAGAAAATGAGGCTGCCTAGACCGACCGCCGCAGCCGCCAGCAGACTGCCTACCAGTCCTGCAATGGCGCCGGAAATGGTCTTGTTGGGGCTGACGGCGGGACACAGCTTCGGGCCGCGTACCCGGCTGCCCACAAAGAAGGCCAGCGTATCGCCCAGCACCGGCACCGCAAAGGTCAGGCTCAGCAGCACCACCTGTACGGCCTTGGGCTGCACCTGCGCCATGCCGACAATGCACATGCCGGGCAGCAGCACCGTAAACAGCGGCAGCACGCTCATTACTGCGTCATCGAGCTTGGGTTCATCACGGAACACAACGCAGATGATGGTGATCAGGCAGGTCATCGCCAACAGCGGGATCACTGTGCCGATGCCCCACAGCGCCACCAGCGGAACGCTCGCCGCCATGGACACCCAGGTGGGCCAGGCCACGGGCCGATGCCCCGCCACCGCCAGCGCATGGTATTCCTCGTGCATGGCAAAGCACAGGCAGATCATCGCGCCGACGCCCATGACCACGCCGCCAAAATACATCATAACCAGTAGGAAAGCGATCAATGCCGCTCCCGTTGCAACTCTCTGCCCCATGACCTTTCCTCTTTTCCGCCGCAGTGTGCCTGCGCCTGTCATTTGATCTCCATTTCAGGATACTGCGCCTGTTCGAACTCAGCATGAACTGCCCTTGGACAAAGCCTCAGGACAGTCGCTTGCCGAAGCGCCGCTCCCGGCCCCCGAAGGCCTTCAGCGCCTGGTCATAATCATGGACGCTGAAATCAGGCCACAGGGTGGTCGGAAATTCAAACTCGGCATAGGCGCACTGGTACAGCAGGAAATTGCTCAGACGCATTTCCCCACTGGTGCGTATCAGCAGATCCACGTCCGGCTGACCGCGGGTGTAGAGATGCTCCGCCAGGGTGCGCTCGGTGATGTCCTCCGGGCGCATCGCGCCGCTCTGCACCAGCAGGGCCAGCTCCCGGGCTGCCAGTGCCAGTTCTGCGCGTCCGCCGTAATTGATGGCGATGTTCAGATGCAGACCCGTGTTTTTCGCCGTGCGCTCCTCTGCCTGATACAGCACCTCGCGCTGCTTGTCGGGCAGACGGCTCTTGTCCCCCAGGATCAGGATGCGGACGTTCTTCGCGTCCAATTCATCGATCTCCGAGGCAAAAAATTCGAGGATCAGCCCCATCAGTGCGCCGACCTCCTCCGGGGAACGGTTCCAGTTCTCCGTGGAAAAGGCGTACAGGGACAGCGCCTCGATCTTCAAATCGTCCGTGTGACGGATGATCTCCCGCAGCGCCTCCACGCCCTGACGGTGGCCCATGGCGACCGCCAGCTTATGCTTCTTGGCCCAGCGTCCGTTGCCGTCCATAATGATCGCCACATGCCGGGGCAGCTTTTGAAAATCCTCCCGGGTCATGGGGCCGTGATGATGCAGCGGGCGCTTGCCCTTGAAAAACGCCATGATGCTCCTCCCTTGAAAAAATGCATGCGCAAGCCTTCAGCAGCCCGCGCATGCATGCTTTTTCTTCTTTAGGACAGCGCCGCGTCCGCAGGCGCGTCTGTCCCAGCTTTTGCTTCCTCCGGGTCGCCGTCCGGGAAATAGCAGACGGTCAGTCGGCCCTTCTGTGCGCGGACCACCCGAGGCGTACCTTCATCCGCCGTACGCCGGGGACTGCGGGAAACGACGACCTCCGCGTCCATGCCTGCCGCGCGCAGCTTTTCCTGCGCCAGCGCGAGGGGCAGCCCCAGCAGCGCTTGCATGTTCAGGCTCAAACCTCCATGATCTCCTTTTCCTTCGCCGCGCAGATCTTATCGACTTCCTTAATGGCGTTGTCGGTGATCTTCTGCATTTCCTCCTCACCCTTGCGCTGCTCATCCTCGGTGATGAGGGAATCCTTCTTCATCTTCTTGATCTGCTCGATAGCGTCACGACGGATGGCGCGCACGGCGACCTTGGCTTCCTCGGCGCTCTTGCGGGCCATTTTGGTCAGCTCCTTGCGGCGCTCCTCGTTCAACTCGGGGAAGATCAGGCGGATGACCTTGCCATCGTTAGAAGGATTCAGGCCCAGATCGCTTTTCTGAATGGCCTTTTCCACCAGCGGCAGCGCCTTGGTATCCCACAGGGAGATGGTCAGCATGCGGGGTTCGGGGGAGGTCACGTTGCCCAGCTGATTGATGGGCGTGGGCGCACCATAGTAATCCACGGTGATCTTGTCCAGCAGCTTAGGGTTTGCGCGGCCTGCGCGCAGGGACTGCATTTCCTTGAAATAAACGTCGCAGGTCTTGCTCATTTTTTCCTTGGCGGTTGCCATTACTTGCTTCATCGTTTCTTCCTCCAATACCCAGGATTTCTTACACCCTATTGTAAACGGTTTTGGGCATTCTGGCAAGGGGAAATGTTGGGGGAAGGCGAGGACGGCGACGTTTCACTTTTTTCATTTCATGTGCTTCAAGCATGCAGCAAAATTGCATATTGTTAAGATGGCAAGGTGCGAACATATAT
>CAKTYE010000050.1 GCA_934631985.1 uncultured Clostridia bacterium
GCATGATGGATACCATGATGGTATCGACCTGCGGCGAAGCGGCTGTGTCCGGCATATCACTGGTGGACTCCATCAGTATTTTGTTTATCAACCTGTTCTCTGCACTGGCAACGGGCGGCGCGGTGGTCGCTTCGCAGTATTTGGGACGCAAGGAGCGGGAAAACGCCAGCATGGCCTCTAAGCAGTTATTCTATACCATCCTGCTTGTGTCCACGGTCATTATGGTGCTGTTTCTGGCGCTGCGGTATCCGCTGCTCAATCTGGTTTTTGGTCACATTGACGCTGATGTTATGGCAAGCGCCCAGACGTATTTCTGGATCACGGCCCTGTCTTATCCCTTCCTGGCGATGTACAACGCTTCAGCGGCTCTTTTGCGGGCCATGGGCAACGCGAAGGCTTCGCTGTATACCTCGCTGGTCATGAATATTATTAACATTGTCGGCAATGCCCTTTTGATCTATGTGGTGGGTATGGGCGTTGCAGGTGCGGCAACGGCAACGTTAGTCTCGCGTATTGTGGGCGCGCTGCTGATGCAGCGGACGCTTCAGGACCCTAATAACCTGATTCCGTATCCTGTGCTGCATAAGTTTGAGTGGCGCGGCGACATGGTAAAGCGTATTCTGTCTGTAGGTGTTCCTACAGGCTTGGAAAACAGCTTCTTCCAGTTTGGCAAGCTGGTGCTGCTGCGTCTGATCAGCACCTTTGGAACTGCCAGCATTGCGGCGAATGCCGTGGCAAACAGCCTGACAACGTTGGAGGTGCTGCCGGGCAACGCGATCGGTCTGGCGATGGTCGCCGTGGTGGGGCGCTGCATCGGGGCAAAAGAATACGACCAGGTACGGTATTATGTTAAAAAGCTGATGCTGAAATGCTACCTCTAC
Source organism: uncultured Clostridia bacterium (assembly GCA_934631985.1). GTDB lineage: Bacteria > Bacillota > Clostridia > Christensenellales > Aristaeellaceae > Egerieenecus. The sequence goes on from CAKTYE010000050.1 coordinate 882, forward strand.
ATGGGCTTGCTGAATGTGCTGATGCTCGTCTGCACATCTACGTTCGTCTCGCTGTACAGCCTGACCCCGGAAGCCAGCGACATGGCAACGAAAATTATCATGCTGCATGGTCTGGGCTGCATTGTTATCTGGCCCACCTCCTTCGTTCTGCCGAATGCCCTGCGTGCGGCGAACGACGCTCGCTTTACCATGCTGGTTTCCTGCTTTTCCATGGTGGCCTTCCGCATTGTGTTTGGCTTCCTGCTGGCACAGAACATGGGCTTTGGCGTTATCGGCGTTTGGATGGCTATGCAGATCGACTGGCTGTTCCGGGTAATTTGCTTCGTGTGGCGCTTTAAGAGCGGTGTGTGGGAAAAGAAGCAATTGATCTAAAAAATGTGCCTAAAGCGTCTTTCTCCAGGTATTTCCATCGAAGCATTTTCCTTTGCTGGGTATGCTAAGGGATGCAGAAAGGTGGTATGCATGTGAGAAAGACGCATTTTTTTGTATGGCTGCTGATAGCGGCACTGCTGACGACCTCGGCTGCATTTGCTGCGCCGCTGGAGACAGGCGTTCCCATTGAAATAACGGCTCCTTCCGTGATGCTGGCAGAAGCCTCCACCGGGACGGTCGTTTTCGAAAAGCAGGCGGATGAGCGGCGCGAGGTGGCCTCTGTTACGAAGCTGATGACTGCGCTGCTGGTGTTTGAGGCGCTGGAGGATAAGGATGTTTCCCTGACAGATCAGGTGACGGTTTCGCAGACGGCAGCCGCCATGAAGGGCAGTCAGGCGCTGCTGGATGCGGGTGCGGTCTATTCCCTGGAGGATCTGCTGCGCACCATGATCATTGCCAGTGCAAATGACAGCGCCGTTGCGCTGGCAGAATATCTGGCAGGCACCGAAGGACAGTTTGTACAGCGCATGAACGAACGTGCTGCCGCCCTCGGCATGACCAATACCTGTTATGTCAACTGTACGGGCTATCCGCAGGAGGGGCAATATACTACAGCACGGGATGTAATGACGCTTTCCTGTGCGATGAGCCGTCATCCGGCCTATCACACCTATGCGAAGGTATGGCTCGATACGCTGAAGCATCCCAGCGGACGTATTACCGACTTGACCAATACCAATCGTCTGGTGCGCTTCTATGACGGCTGCGACGGCTTCAAAACAGGCTCGACCAACGCGGCGAAGTTCTGCATCAGCGCAACGGCAGAAAAGAACGGTATGCGTCTGATTGCTGTCGTGCTGGGCTGCGAAAACAGTCAGCGGAGATTTCAGGAAGCCAGAAGCATGCTGGACTATGGCTTTGCAACGTATCAGCGGGTGACTGTTGCGCAGAAGGGCGATCTGCTGGGGGAACAGCTTCCTGTGACACGCGGCAGCACAGAACAGGTTGACCTGATGCTGGACAGCGGGTTGAGCATGCTGCTGCGCACAGGACAGGCAAGCCAGCTGAAAATGGAGCTTGTGCTGCCGGAAAGCGTGGAAGCGCCTGTGCAGGCAGGGCAGATCGTGGGCATGGCGCGGGTACTGCTGGGGGATACGGTCATCGCTAAGCTCAACGTTGCTGCGGCAGGCGATGTTCCGCTGCCAGGCTTTATCGAAGGGTTTTACCGAATTTTGAACATGTGGCGCTGATGCTTGCAGGAATCGCGTGTTCGCAGTATAATAGAGTCCGTATCATTTTCCTGCAACACGCGAAATGAGGGATGACATTGTTTTCACGCCTGCAAAGCTGGATCAGCATGCTTCGCACAGACCCTGTAGGGTTTATTCTTTACCTGGCATATATGGTGGTGACGGTGCTGCTGAGCCTGATCCTCCATGAGATTGCCCATGGCTATGTAGCCTATCGCTGCGGAGACCCCACTGCTAAAATGCTGGGGCGGCTGAGCCTTGATCCCCGCAAGCATCTGGACCCCATCGGCACCGTCTGCATGCTGATTTTCGGCATTGGCTGGGCAAAGCCCGTCCCCGTCAATCCGCGAAACTTCCGCAATTACCGCAAGGACGACTTCATGGTCTCCATTGCAGGCATCGTGATGAACCTGACGCTGTTCATTCTTTGCACGGCACTGGCGGTAGGCATCAACGGGCTGTTGTTTGACCGGACCTTCCTGGCGGATGTGAAGGATTATTACGGTTCGCTGGACCTACTGATCAACCCGTATTCTTCCTCGGTTGGTACGGCGATCACCTATGGCCTGACCACATCGGACATGACCACCATGATGGCCCATCCGTGGCTGATGTATGTTCAGCGCTTTTTGCTGAATATGGCGACCATCAATCTGTCCCTGGCGGTGTTCAACTTTCTGCCCATTCCACCGCTGGACGGCTATCATCTGGTCAATGATCTGCTGCTGAAGGGTAAGCTGCAGCTGAATCGGCAGGCCTTCTCCATTGCACAGATCGTCCTGCTGGTGCTGTGCTTCTCCGGGATACTGAATAATTTGCTGTACACGATCAATACGGGCGTGTTCAGCGCCGTGCTGCACTTGTTCCTGCTGATTTCAGGTGGGGCCTGAGCCATGGCAATGACTTTTTCACTAAAGGACTTTGATGGCCCGCTGGATCTGCTGCTGCATCTGATAAGCAAGGCACAGGTGGATATTCACGACATTTTTGTTTCTCAAATCACCGATCAGTATATCGAACATGTCCAAAATGCCGTAGACCTGGACATGGACGATGCAACGGACTTCCTGGTCATGGCGGCGACGCTTCTGGAGATCAAAAGCCGTGCTATGCTGCCAAAGCCGCCCCAATTGGAGGAAGGCGAAGAGGATCCCGAGGAAGCGCTGATTCGCCGCCTGGAGGAATACAAGCGTTTTCGGGAGACTGCGGCAGAGATGCAGCGCTTTGAGGAAGCCGCTGCCTGCATGTATGAAAAGCTGCCGGAGGAATATCCGCTGCCGCCGCAGAGCATTGAATTGACCGGGCTGACGCTGCAAGGGCTGGTCGATGCCTTTCTGCGCATCTATGACCGCAAGCCCGCGGAGCCTGTTGCTTCTGAGGAAAACCATTATGCGCCGCGGGACATTCGCCGGGATGAACATACCGTGCAGGAATGTATGCTGGTGCTTTTGAAGGGATTGCGGCAGAAGCATCGGCTGCGCTTTGACGAGGTGTTCAGCGCAGCCCCGACAAAGGAAGAGGTTGTGACGCTTTTCCTGGCCCTGCTGGAGCTGCTGCGGCTGGGAGAGACGCACATTGTGCAGGAGGGCATCTACGGCGAGATTACCCTGCTGCCCGGAAGGAGCGAGTCCATTGCCGAAGAGGAAGCCTGACCTGCTTACGCAGGAGGTGCGTGGGCGCATAGAAGCCATTTTATTTGTGGCTGGCGAACCTGTTTTGATCAGCGACCTGGCGAAAGCGTTAGAAATGAGCGAATCAGACACGAGCCATGTGATCGACCTGCTGATCAATGAATATGACTTTGAACAGCGCGGCTTCTGTCTGAAGCGCTTCGGCAAGCATGTACAACTGGCAACCCGCGCGATCTATGCCGATTGGGTGGAACGGCTTTTGCAGCCTGTGCAGCGACAAAGTCTGAGTCAGGCCGCCATGGAAACGCTGGCAGTCGTGGCGTATCGTCAGCCTGTGACCCGTGCAGAGATCGAACAGATCCGCGGCGTGAAGTGCGATTACTCCATTGCTTCGCTCAGCAGCAAAGGGCTGATCGAGGAGGTAGGACGTAAGGATACGGTGGGCCGTCCGATTTTGTTCGGTACAACGGATGAATTTATGAATCACTTCGGCATCAGCAGCTTGGAGCAGCTTCCGCCGCTACCGCAGGACTTAAAGGAAGAAACGGAGGCCGCAGCTGCGGAGGATGAGCAGCTGCTTATTCCCTAAAGCGTGTGAGCCTTGCAAGCGGCTCACACTTTTCTTTGTACAAGAAAGGCACCTGTACAAGCAGTATAGGTGCCTTGAAATCAGCAGGAGCGTTAGTCTGGTAATTTCAGCAGCGTGACCTGATGCAAACGTTCGTCTTCTGTGGAAATTTGCAGCTTGATCGAACGTGCAAGGCCATCGAAAAGGGTATATGTTTCGTCAGCTCCGTTTTCTTCCACTGTGTAATTGCTGCTACTCAGCAGGGGAAGCAGCTCATCCTCTGAAAGTCCCAACGCGATACCGCCGGGCAATTGCAGGTCGGTCTGTCCATCTTCCGTTACGGTAAGCGTATATACCAGGCAATCGGAAGCAGGCATAGCACTAGCAGACGGATTCAGTAGACCCACCAGCAAGGTGCTGCCGTTCTGCTGTACCATCTGTAAATGATCCCAAGTGCTGTTGGAAGCAATCTGTTCGGACGTATCAAAACGCGGAAACCAGCCGGAAGCAATGCAGACCTCCAACGGCATGGGAAGCTGGTACAGCACGTCATTCAGGCGAAAATGAAAGTTATCCAAGTGCTGTCCCAGTGCCTCAGGCGCTTCATAGATATAAGCGTCACCAGCGGGGTCAGGCGCATTTCGATGCGTTGGTGCAGGGGATGTAAAGCTGCGCAGCGTGACGGACGTCATGCGCCCATCTGTTTGGTCAAAGGCAAAGGAAGCCTTGTCAAAGTCATTGCCTTCATAAACAGCCTGTGCCTGACCGTTGCCCTCCTCCCGCAAATCTGTGGGCGTTCCCAGCGTATCATAGACGACGCTCCAGGTATCGTCCAGCGTAATGCCGTCCCGCAAAGCAACGCTTTCCACCATATCCTCTGAAAAGGTGATCTGCCCAATATAGCAATCCCGCTTTGCCTGATCGTCCATGGAAAGGTTGATGATCTGCACGGTGCAGGACGCATGTCCGCGGCGCAGGCTATCTGCAATTGTGTAGGAGCCGGGGGAGAGCATCTCATCGGGTTCGTTGATCTCCCAGCCCTGGGCCAAAAGATCAGCCAGCGCAATGGGAAGCGTGTATTTTGTGCCGTCCAGCATAAACGATTCTGACGCCTGCGCACTGGGCGTCAGCAGCAGAACGAACAATAAGCCAATTGAAATCATCCGCTTCATCAAAACGGAAACCTCCTTTTGCAGTCCCGTATGATAGCACAGGGAAGGGATGTTGTCAAATCATTTCCCTGATCCTTCCAACGGCAGTTGATATGTTAAGAGCCTGTGCAGGCGCCGGACGTTTTCCATTAGGGAAATGGTAGGAACTTCCCCTAAAAAGTACAGGCTGAATGACGAACTATTTTTTCTCAACCCCCTTTCAATATTCGCAGTTGTGTGATATAATCATACGGATTCATGATGTGAAGGAGCGAAATCCCCATGGAGAAGATCCGCCGTAACGAGCGCATGAGCGCGATGATGAAGATACTGTCCACCTCACCCAACCGCATTTTTACCCTGTCCTACTTCTGCGATATGTTTGGCGCGGCAAAGTCCACCATGAGCGAGGATATTGACATTCTTCGCGATGTGGTCAAGACCTTTCAGCTTGGTGAGCTGGAAACAGTCACAGGCGCTGCGGGCGGTGTACGCTACCGCGCCCGCGTAGACCGCAGCGCGGCGCTGGATTACATCAACAGCCTGTGCGACCGCCTGAGTGGAGAAAACCGTGTGCTGCCCGGCAGCTTCCTATATTATTCGGATATTCTTTCCTCGCCGCAGATCGTGCAGCGTATGGGCGAGATACTCGCCACGGAATACTATGATTTGGCGCCTGATTTTGTGCTGACCATGGAGACCAAGGGTATTCCCGTGGCGCTTATGACGGCAAATGCGCTGGGTGTTCCGCTGGTGATTGCCCGCCGTTCCAGCAAGGTGTATGAGGGCTCTGCCGTGAACATCAATTATGTGTCCGGCTCCTCCGGCAACATTGAAACCATGTCGTTGTCTCGCCGCGCAGTCAAGGAAGGGCAGCGGGCGCTGATTATCGATGACTTCCTGAAGGGCGGCGGAACGGCAAAGGGCATGGTCGACCTGATGCGCGAATTTAATGTGGAGGTCGTTGGTCTGGGCTTTGTGATGGCTACGGCACGTCCTGAAAAGAAGCGTATTCAGGGGGAAAAAGCGCTGATGGTCATGGAAATTACCCAGGATGAAAACCCTGTTGCAAAGATCTCTCCCGCCGATTGGCTCAAAGCCTGAAAGGGGAATGCCATTTGAAAACGATCGCCCTGATCCTTGCGGCTGGTCGCGAAAACCAGATGCACTCTGAACGTGCCAAGGAATTGCATGAATTGCTTGGCAAAACACTGCTGGATACCACTGCAGAGACCCTGCGCCCGCTGGCTGGAAAAAGCATTGTGGTGCTGGGCCATCATGCGCAGGAGCTTACGCCTGCCCTGCCGGAGTGGTGCCTGAGCTGTGTGCAGGACTTTTCCCTCGGCTTCGGCACGGCAAAGGCCGTCATGGCGGCGCTGCCGATGATCGATGAGGACGCGCTGGTGCTGGTCACCGCAGGCGACAAGCCCTGCATTTCTCCAAACTCCTATCAGCAATTGTTGCATGCAATGGAGAATGCGCACTATCACGCCGCTGTGCTGTACGCGGATCAGCGTCATCCCGAAGGCTATGATCGCCTGATTTTTGATGGCGATGGCGATGTGAAGCGCATTGCACACAGCGCTGACTTGCTCCCGCCGGAGGAAGATATTCCTTCGGTGAACACGGGTGTGTATTGCTTCCGCAGCGAGGTGCTGCGTAAAGCCCTGCCCAATATGACCGCGGATGATGCAGGTGTGTATCATATCAGCGATTTGATTGGACAGATGGCGGATGCGGGTATGCACATCGCCGCTGTTCCGGCAGAAAATCCGCAGGAAGCCAAGCTGATCGTCAACCGTGCCGATCTGGCGGAGGCTACGTCGTTCATCATTCGCCGTCACTGTGCAGCGCTGATGCGCTCCGGCGTGACGTTGCTAGATCCCTCGAACACTTATGTAGAGGGGGATGTGACCGTTGGACAGGATACGGTCATTTATCCCGGCTGTGTTTTGCAGCGCGGTACGGTGATCGGTTCCCGGTGTGTGCTGTATCCCGGCTGCCGTCTTGCAAGAACGCAGGTGGATGATGACGCTGTGCTGGAGCAGGTCGTTGCAGAGGACAGCAGTATTGCCGCAGGCGCAAAGGTCGGGCCATTTGTATGCCTGCGTGGGCAGAAGATATGAGCAAATTTCCTGTACAAGGCAGGAAACGGACGATTAGGAAGCGAATAGCTGTTTTTTGCGGGGCGGGGCTGGTTCCTCCCCGCAAAATGGCGTTTTGGAAAAGAGGATGAATCCTATGGAAAAGGAAAGCTGGATTGTCGTTGGGCTGGGAAATCCCGGCACAACGTATGCACATACACGCCACAATGCTGGCTTTGAAGTGACGGATCTGCTCAGCAGCCGCTGGGGCGCTCCGCTGACCAAGAAAAAGTGCAAGGCTATGCTTGCAGAGGTCAATGTCAAGGATAAGCGTGTGATTTTGTGCCAGCCGCAGACCTTTATGAATCTGAGCGGCGAATGTGTGGCAGAGCTTTTGAGCTGGTATAAGGCACCGCTGGAACATCTGTTGGTGATTTATGATGATATTGACTTGCCGCTATCCAAGCTGCGTGTGCGCAAAAGTGGCAGTGCAGGGACGCACAATGGTATGCGCTCCATTATGGCAAATGTTCCTGGGCAGGAGTTTCCGCGCATTCGCGTGGGCGTGGGCGCAAAGCCGGAGGGCTGGGACCTTGCGGATTGGGTATTGAGCCGCTATGCGACCCGTGAGGAACAGGATGCGATGCACGATGCTTATGCTGCCGCAGCGGACTGCGTAGAAATGTGGCTGGACAAGGGCATCGACGAAGCCATGCAGCACTTTAACCATAAGTGACAATCATAAGGAGAGCGTCATGTATCAGGGATTGCTGACTGGGGAAAAAACTGCCTCGCTGCAAAAACTGCTGGATGCACTGAACAAGGGGCAGACTGCTGCTGTTTATGACTTGCCGGAAAGTCAGGCGACGTATCTTGCCGCACTGCTGACCCGCACAACAGGCAAAAAGGTCTTACTGGTCTTGCCTAACGATGTTGCGGCAGGCAAGGCCGCCGAGGATGCGCAGCAGCTTGTCGGAAACATTTCAGCCTGCCTGCCCGGTGGTGAGATCGAGTTGGGACGTGGTGTTTCCAGCCAGGAAAGCGCATGGCGCAGGCTGGAAACGCTGCAAAAGGTCGTCAGCGGGGAAACAATGCTCCTGTGCGCCTCCATGGACGCGATGATGCGCCGCATGACGTCCCTGGAGCCTTTCCATCAGGCGATCATCCGTCTGGCTCCCGGCGACCGCATTGCACCGGATCAATTGATGCAGGATCTGGGCCGAATGGGCTATGAGCGCGTGGAAATGGTCGAGGGTAAGGGACAATGCGCCCTGCGCGGCTCTATTATTGACTGTTATCCGCCTGCTGGCAGCGTGGCGCTGCGTCTGGAGTTTTTCGATGATGAAGTGGATTCCATCCGCACCTTTGACTGCATCAGCCAGCGCAGTCAGGAAAAGCTGAAAAGCTGCGTGCTGTCTCCTGCCACGGAGACGCTGCTTCCTGAGAATGAGCTGAAGCAGGCGGCACAGCGGCTGCGGCAGGCTGCCGGTCTGCTTGGCAAGGATGTGCCGAAGGAAAAGCCGCTGTTTGACGATCTTCCTCCGCTGCCGGAGGATGATGAAGAACTTCCCTCTTTCTTTGACGAGCAGGTCACACCGCGCATGCAGTCTGCACAGCTTGCGGCGGACGTGGAACGGCGGGCTTCCCTGCTGCAAAGCGACGCCGACTTAATGGAAAGCGGCATGCCCATGAAACGCATGGCGGCGTGGCTACCCGTTATTGCTGCACAAACCAGCGCGGTGACGGACTGGTTCGATGCACCAATTGTGCTGCTGGTGCAGCCGGATCAATTGCGTCAGCGCTGTGAGGAAAGGCGCATGGGCTTTGCAGAGGAGCTTCAGGGGGCATTGGAGCGCGGTGATGCAGTTCAGGCGCAGGAGCAGCTGTTCCTGAACTATGACGAGGTATTGGCAACACTCAAGGGCTGCAGCATTGCGCTGGTTTCCGAGTTTCTGCGCAGCCTGGGCGGCATTGAACCCGAGGTGATGGTGCAGCTTGGCAGCCGCGGGGTGGCAGGCTATCAGGGACAGGTCAAGACGCTTGCAGGCGACTGCGCCAAGTGGCGGCAGGAGGGATATTGCGTAGCGCTGCTATCCGGTGGCGTGGCGCGCGGCAAGCGCCTGACGGAAGCCTTGACGGCATTAAATACGCCGGTTACCTTCTGTGAGGAACTGAACAGCAACCTGATCCTGGGCGAAACACTTGTGCTGCCCATGACGCTTTCCAAGGGCTTTATTTGGCCCGAAGCACGTCTGGTGGTTGTTTCGGATACAGACCTGTACGGTGCAGGCTATCGCCGTGCAAAGACTCGGCGGAACAGCGGCGAACGCATCGCCACCTTCACAGATTTGAAGGTGGGGGACTATGTTGTTCACGAGGATCACGGCGTAGGCATTTATCAGGGGACCGTTCGACTGCAAAGCGAGGGAACCTATCGCGACTACCTTGCCATTCAGTATCAGGGCAGCGATAAGCTCTATGTGCCGACCGAGCAGCTTGACCGTGTGCAGCGCTATATCGGTAACCCAAATGCTGCGCCCAAGCTCAATCGGCTTGGTGGCGGCGAGTGGCAGAAGCAGAAAAGCAAAGTCAAAGCGGGCTTAAAAGAGCTGGCGTTTGATCTGGTCAAGCTCTATGCTTCCCGCGAGCAGCATAAAGGGCATGCTTTCGGTGCGGATACGGAATGGCAGAAGCAGTTTGAAGACCAGTTCCCGTATGAGCTGACCCCGGATCAGGAGCAGTCCGTGCGTGAGATCACCCGGGACATGGAATCGGATCGGAATATGGATCGCCTGCTTTGCGGCGACGTTGGCTACGGAAAAACAGAGGTCAGCCTACGGGCGGCTTTTAAGGCCGTCATGGATGGCAAGCAGGTGGCGATCCTGGCTCCTACAACGATTCTGGCTCAGCAGCATTACAACACGGTAAAGCACCGTTTCGAGGGCTTCCCTGTGGAATGCGAGGTACTTAGCCGTTTCCGTACTGCGAAGGAGCAGAAGGACATTCTGAAGCGGTTGAGCGAAGGCAAAATCGACATTCTGGTCGGTACGCACCGTTTGCTGGCGAAGGATGTGAAGTTCAAGGATCTTGGCCTGCTCATTGTGGACGAGGAACAGCGCTTCGGCGTTGCGCACAAGGAAATCATCAAAAACATGAAAAACCAGGTGGACGTGCTTACCCTGTCCGCCACGCCGATCCCGCGGACGCTGCACATGTCCATGGTAGGCATCCGTGACATGAGTGTGCTGGAAACGCCCCCGGAGGAGCGTCTTCCTGTACAGACCCATGTGGTGGAATACTCCGATGCAATGATCCGCGATGCTATCCTGCGTGAATTAAGCCGGGACGGTCAGGTGTATTTCCTGTATAATCGTGTGCATTCTATCGAGCAGTTTTACACCCGCCTGCGGGCGCTGGTACCCGAGGCACGCATCGGCATTGCCCATGGTCAAATGAAGGAGCATGGCCTGGAAGATGTCATGATGGACTTCTACAACGGCAACTATGATGTGTTGCTGTGTACCACCATCATTGAAAGCGGTCTGGACGTACCGCGCGCAAATACGCTGATCGTCTTTGACGCGGATCGCTTTGGACTAAGTCAGCTATATCAATTGCGGGGACGTGTAGGACGCAGCAACCGGCAGGCATACGCTTACTTTACCGTGCGGCCTGATAAGATGCTTTCGGAGGAAGCTGAGCAGCGGCTCAGCGCCATTCGCGAGTTTACGGAGTTCGGTGCGGGCTTCCGTATCGCCATGCGCGACCTGGAGATCCGCGGCGCGGGCAATCTGTTGGGCCCGGAGCAGCATGGACATTTGGCGACCGTCGGCTATGACATGTACTGCAAGCTGATGGAGGAAACACTGCATGAGGTGCAGGGCGACCAGATGGTTGCCCCAGAGCTTGCGACCCGTGTGGATCTGAAGGTAGACGCCTTCCTGCCTGCCGATTATGTGCATGATGAACGTCAGCGTATGGAAATGTACAAGCGCATTTCGTCGCTGCGCACAGAAATCGACCGCGAAGATATTGAGGAAGAAATGATCGACCGATATGGCGATCTTCCCGCGCCGGTGGAAACGCTGCTTGACATTGCCCAAATGCGCGCTCTTGCTCAGCGTCTGGGAGTGTCGCAGGTACTGTATCGTGCGAAAGGGCAGCTTGTCATGCGTTTAGATCAGCGGTATATGCCGGACTTGAAGCTGCTAGCCCCTGCCATGGTGCTGGCAGATAAGCGCCTGTCCATTTCACCTGTACAGCCTGTTTCCTTGATCTTGAAGGAGCCGACACTACTGGAAAGCGGTATGCTGGTGGAGGGCCTTAAGGTGCTGAAGGAACTGGTTGTCCAGTTGGACAAGCAGATAGTGGAAGCAGCAAAGGTCAAAGAAGCTGAATAACCGTTAGGAAAAAGAAGTCTCCCACATGCAGCATTTGCATAGGGGAGACTTCTTTTCTTAGAAGCGATTATACACGCTTTCCCGTGCGGATGAATTGAATCAAGGCTTCTACATCATCAAAACATCATAGTCGCCATGTATGTCGTCACGGTGGTAAATAATGTCCAGCTTTTCGTTGCGTTCCAGACAATCCAGTAGTGCTGCTGTACCATAGCACTTCACAAATAGCGTGAACGCATAGGGATTTATCTTTTCCAGCAGGCCCTTTCGGCAGACTTCGGTGCAGTCGGAGCAGTGCGTTACCCCCTTTTCAGCGGAACAGCGGCGATTCTTGCACCAGGCCTTATCAGGGCATTGCCCGGAGTTGCATCCACCGCAGGCCTCGTTTTCTGAGCAAAGACAACAAGCGAGGCCACAACGGGCAATGCCAACCAAGCTCTCGTTTCATGGCGGCTTCTTTTCTATATATGCTGGTTCAAATCAGCGTAACTGTGAACCAGGTTTTATAGCACTGCCCAGCAGGAAGCAGCGTGACAAAAGGCTTATCCTCCATATTGCCGCTTTCACCAACGCATTCGGGCATACCGTGCCATGGCTCCAGACAAAGGTAATCTGCATTTGCATGGGGCTTCGTCCATACTGCAAATACTTCCATTTTAGGAAAATCAAATTGCAGTCCCTTGCCGCTTGTACGATGCACTAGCTTTACGCTGTGGCTTTGCAGCTCGGTAAAGAGCAGCGCGTCATGCTCGTCAAACAGCGCATGGCGAAGAAGGAGTACTGCTGCATGATGGAAGCCAGGCAGATAGTCCCAACCTTCAATGAGCTTTCCAGTGGGAGCCAGCGCAATGCGCCCATCCTCTTTTTGCGGAAATATCAGCTGATAATCCTCAAACACTGCACCTGGTTCCATGGGGCAGATAAAGGCAGGATGTCCGCCCACGCAGAAGGGCATTGCTTCATTAGAACGGTTCTCCACAAGGAACGTAGTCGTGTACCCTTCTGCAAACAGACTGTAGGTCACATGGAAAGCGAAATCGAAGGGATACATGGTTCGGGTTTCTTCATTGGCTTCAAAGACCAATTCCACAAAGTCCGCACCGCGCTTACCAACGTGGAAAGCTGCCGCACGGGTAAAACCATGCTTTCGCATAGGATAAATCTTTCCACCGATTTTAATATGGTCATCCTTTACGGAGCCGCAGATGGGAAAGAGGATCGGCGCATGCTGCGCCCATATCGCAGGATCAGCCTGCCAGATCACCTCACGCCCATCAGCACCGTGAAAGGAGCAAATCTGTGCGCCGCAAAGCTGGACTTCTGCATGCGTGCTGCCGTATTGTAAAGAAATACGTTCCAGGATGATCCCTCCTCAGGCAATGCGATGGAGCAGATTAAAGTCCCGCGGAACGGACGCATCTACCCAGAACATGCCATAGCAACTATTTTCACCAACGACCAGCCCTGCGGCGTTCTTCACCAGATAATTGATCTGAGAATCCGGCAGCACCTCCTGGACAGCATCGCGAACCTTTTCCGAGGCGCTTTCGCTATAGCTGTCGATTGCCAGGAACTGCCGCTTGCCGTTTACTTCCCGTGCTGCAACCAGCGCCACGATGTGGCCTACCCGCAGGTTGCACAGCGCTGCACCCTTTTCCACGGCAATGTGGTGATAGAGCGTCTCCAAGTCGTTGCGCAGGCCATCATCTGCATAAGTAAAGCCAAGTGAAGTGTTCTCGCCGCGTACCATCAGCGCATGCAACAGTGCAGGACGATCTGTGCCGTCATCGCCGCGGCCGCCCTCTCGTACAGAAAAATCCGCCAAAGCTTCCGCACTGGGGCACTGACCTGTCAGCCATTGCGCTGCATGGCACAGCGCAAAGATGCCGCAGCCGGAATTTGTCAACGTTCCTTCTCCCTGATAGGGATACGGATGCGTCCAGTCTTTGCAGCGCTGGTTATGCAGCAAAAAGGTATGTTCGCCTAAAGCGACTTCTTTTACTTTTCCTGTAATCATTCGAAAAGCTCCTCCTTTGCATTGCTGCGCACTTGCGCAGCCGCATGGCATACATTGATGTTGAAGAAAAAAAGGGGGGATATATCATGAGGGAATCAGCGCACGCTTCGCCCTTTGCAGCGCTTTCGCCGCAGGAGCAAAAGGAACAGTGGATTTGGTGGCAGTGTCAGCACCCTGCCGCGGTGCAGGAAAAGCCGCTACAGCTCCCTGAAACGCCTGCCAGATCCGTAAATACACAGCCTGCTCCGTTGCCCACGCATCATGGGCAGTATCGGGCTGTACTGCATCGTATGCAGATAGCAGGACAGCATGCCAACGCTTATAAGGCTTGGCCTGAAGATACAAACTGACCGCTTTCGCTGTTGAAACATACATCTGCATGGGATGGAATATCAAACGCCTGGAAATACTTTTCTTCCAAGGGAATCCATTCCTGTTCAAAGCGGCGGAGCATAGTTTCCCCATTGCGGCGAAGGATGCGCGTACGCTGCACATCGCCGGGAATGGTCAGAAAAATTTTAACATCATAGGGGAAACAGCCCGCAGGGTGGAGGCTGTAGGAACCCTCGACAATCCTCAGCGGTGCCTGCGGAAAAAGAACAGTTTCAGGCGACAGCTTGCCCGTGCGGCAGGAAAAAGGATGATATGCAATATCCTTGCCCTTGGAAAGGGGAATCAGCACCTCGCTGGCGAAGCGCTCAATGTCCACATTGCCACCCGGCTGTGCAAGGCGCATCCGCGTCTTGCGCTCTGCCGGAAGGAAGAAATCATCCATGTGCGCTGCAGACGCGCCATACAGCTCTACAAGACGATCTGCAAGCTGACTTTTCCCAGCGCCGCTTCGCCCCTCAATGGCGAGCGTCAGGGGAGTCTTTTCCAGCAGGCGCTTTTCTACATAATCCAGCACAGGCATCCAGCGGGCGTATCGGCTTTCGATGACACGATAGGAGGGATGATAGGCCTTGCGATAAGCTTCCGAATGGCTGACGGCAGGCATTCCATCCGCTTCCCAACGGGTTAGGCAGGCATGCCAATCCTGCACAGACACGCCGTAATCAGTAGGATTCATGCTGCGGGCCGTATCCCGCAAAGCCAGCCGCGTGGCTTCGTCAGATGCTTTTGCAGAGGCAAGAAAGACCTTCAGGATGCTTTCAGGGTGCAGTCCCGCAGCTTTTGCTGCTGCCAGGTGGAGACGGGCATATCCGCCGCCAATATCATCGACTAAGGGGAGGACATCGCTTGCAGGCGTTTCGGCCCACTCCTTCAGCAGACGCGCACGGGCTTGTTCCTCTGTTGGTGCAAAATGACCGCAGCCTAAATAGCGCTGATATAATAGCTTCAGTAAATCCTCCGCACGCCAGGCATCCGCGTGGTGCGTATACTCCGTCAGCATTTCCATGCTTGATCCTCCTGCAGCTGTGCAGCAAATGCTGCGCAATAGATACATACATAATTCTGCCTGAAGCTGTCAAATCCTCCCTTGAAAAGCAACCAGAACAGAAACAACACAGGGCCGCTGTGATGAAAGCAGCGGCCCTGAAGGTTTATTTGCTTATTGCAGGTCTGTCTTGGTTCCGGGATCGGGATCTGTTCCAGGATCTGTGGTCGGAGTAGCCGTAGGTGTTGCAGTCGGTGTCGCCGTCGGCGTAGCAGTAGGCGTAGCAGTAGGCGTTTCGGTCGGTGTGGCTGTAGGTGTTGCCGTGGGTGTAGCGGTAGGCGTCGCCGTAGGTACAGGCGTAGGCGTGGGCGCGGGATAGACAGGGCCGTCCTTGCCATAGAGCAGGATCAGCGTTGTGGTATCCGCAATACCCGTCACAGGAATGTTCTGTGCAGCCTGGAACTTCTCCACGGCAGCCTTGGTATTTGCACCAAAGGAGCCGTCAATGGTGCCGGGATCGTAGCCTGCGTTGCGCAGATACGTTTGCAGCAGCGTAACGCGAATGCCCTTCTTGCCACTCTTCAGCGTTGCAAAAGCGTCGTAGGAGGGAGCGCTCTTGGAATAGAGCTTTTCCAGTACGCTGGAGTTTGCATAGGTACGCTCTGTGTAGCCGGCATCACCCTGGAACAGGTTCAGCGCATAGAGTGTCGTATCGCCGAAGGAACCATCGACATTGCCGACAGGATAACCCAGCGCCGCCAACCGCTTCTGCATCTTTTTGACGCGGCTTCCTGTGTTGCCGTAGCGTACAGTAGCATAAGTGGTATTATCGCTGGAGGAGGGCTTCGTGGTGGGGCGAGCGGTCGGCTTCGCAGTTACACGGGGCGTTGCCGTTGCAGTCGCGACAGGGCGAGTAGCAGCAGGCGTCGCCGTTGCGGTAACGACCATCGTGGGCGTTCCGCTGACCAGGAAGTTGTCTACAGACGCACTCAGATGATATACACCATCCGCGTCTTGGCTGAAGCACAGCAGCTTGGAGCCAGCCAGCACACCCGCAACCGTGGTGTCGGGAGCTTCGGTGTAGTACTTATAAGAATTGTCAGACAGGCTGACAATGGTCATGGTATGGTCGGCGGCAACCATGACCACACCGTTTTCAGACACGTTCATGGACAGCGCGCCCGCAACACCGGGGCCAACCTGCGTTGCCGTTGGGAGCGTTCCCGCTGCGGTATTCAGCGGGACAGACTTTAGCGTTGCGCCGCCGTTATCAAGGAAATACAGGTTCGTGCTGTTCGCACCAGCCATGACCACATTGTTAGCGACAACAATGGGCTGCGTCCCCGTGCCAACCAGCGACAGCACGCCGTTTTCCAGCGTGTAGGGCTGCTTCGCCGTCACAGCATCAATGGCATCCTGCGTTGCGCTGTTGGATAGCATTTCAACTGTCGTATTGGATTCATTCAGGTTGATGGCATACAGCTTGTTGTCCTGGGTCAGCAGAATGACCTGCGTGTCCGTCATGGAAAGCAGATCACGGCTGGGCTGTTCCAGCATCTTGGTCACGCCTGAGGGGAAAACGACATAGGTATAGTCGTTTTCGCCAATGTAGGCCGAGTAGCTTCCGTTGGACAGGTAACGCTCGGCATTCGCGCCCATGGCAAAGGCCGTGAGGCTTAAGGATAATGCCAGCGTCATGAGAAATTTCCGTTTCATGATGGATTCTTCCTCCTTTTCCCTTAGAGCGGCACCGTATCAAAGCATCTGCGATGCCACCCTTAGCAGAACACAACAACATATTATAAAGCGGTGCATCCGAAAATGCAAAGGCTTTTTCCCACAGCAGGAAACCGCATACCGGTTTTGCGGCGGTGCCTGTAGGAACATGCTGCCTGCTCGCTTTCCATTTCACCCATTTAACGGGGGCCCTTGGGCTTTTCTTCCGCAAAAACAAAAACATTTTGCAAAAAAAATCCACCCTGTTCAGGCGGACAGAATAGGGAAGTCAGCTTACAAAACGTAAAGGTATATCGCCAGAAAATGCAGCACCGTGCCGCCAAGGCAGAAAAAGTGAAACACCGAATGGAAATACTTCACCTTGGAGCCAATGCCGTAAAGAATCGCGCCGACCGTGTAGACAACGCCGCCCCAAACCAGCAGGGAAATGCCGCCGGGGGCAAGGTTTTCGCTCAATGGTCGGAACGCCATTAAAATGGCCCAGCCCATCAGCAAGTAGCATGCAACAGAAATCTTGGAAAATTTCTTCAGGTCAATCGCATTCAGTGTAATGCCCAGGATCGCGATAGCCCACACACTGCCGAAAAGCCACCAACCGACTGTGCCACGCAGCGTTACAAGGGTAAAGGGCGTATAGGTTCCTGCAATCAGCAGAAAAATCGTGCAGTGGTCGATCACACGAAACACGCGCTTCGCTTTATTGACCTTGAGCGCATGATACAGACAACTCATCAGGTACAGCAGCAGCATGGTTGCGCCAAAAATTGCGCTGGACACAACCTTCCACGGATCGCCGACGCTTTTCAAAATACACAGCACCGTTGCAACAATGCCGAAAATTGCACCAACGCCATGAGAAATTGCGTTCAGCAGTTCCTCAGAAAGGGAATACTTCGGGATGGAAATACGATGGGGTTTCTGGTCGGTCATGCAAATACCTCTTGCTTACAGAATACGATACAGGGACACCACTTTACCAAGGATTGTAACTTCCTTTGTATAAATGGGTTCCATAGTGGGGTTTTCCGGCTGTAGACGGAAGTGCCCGTTCTCTTTATAGAAACGTTTGACGGTAGCGCTGTCCTCGATCATGGCAACGACAATATCGCCGTTATTAGCTTCCGGCTGCTTGCGCACCACGACATAGTCGCCGTCCATGATGCCTGCCTGGATCATGCTTTCACCCTTTACCAGCAGGATAAAGTGCGTGCCATCACCCAGCATGGCCTCAGGAATAGGAATATACTCTTCCACATTCTCCTCCGCCAGGATCGGCTGACCTGCCGTTACGCGACCGATCACCGGGATAGCAGTGGTTTGGTTGCGTACAAACTGCGGGTCGCCAATGACCTCCATGGCGCGGGGCTTCATAGCATCGCGATGGAGTAGCCCCTTTTTTTCCAGGCGCATCAAATGTCCATGCACCGTTGAGGTGGACTTCAAACCTACCGCGTTGGCAATTTCCCGCACAGACGGCGGATAGCCCTTTGTCTGAATCTCCGATTTGATATATTCCAAAATACGCTGCTGATTATCGCCGCGTGGACGCTGCATAAAATCCCCACCTTCTGTGTACTTTTATTCAGTATAACAT
>CAKTYE010000051.1 GCA_934631985.1 uncultured Clostridia bacterium
TTGGCGGCACACAGCCGCGCTGGTATTCCGGCTAGAGAGAATTTCGTCCGTCTGCGGACGGACGACCTACTTTGCTCTCGGGCAAAGTAGGCAAAGCCGACCGGGGGCCGGCAAAATTCCCATGCGGCGTGCCGGCCCCCGAACTCCTTGTGCCGAAATTGCGTTTGGGTCGGAGCCTTCCCAGGGGGACACAAACCGAATTGCCTTCGTTTCCGCCCTAACGGCCCCCTTTTCGGCAACGGCACTTCGTGCGCTGCCGAAAAGGGGGCCTGTGCTTGTGTTTAGAGAAAGTGTCTTGTGGGAACGTGATGGGCGCGCTGTGTTTTAGGCGTTTAGGTTTAGAGGCTTTGCGAAAAATTCACCGCATTCCCGAATTACACATCCACGACCTTGCCGTCGTAGCTGACCTCGAAGTGGTGTGGGCCCATCAGCTCCTCCATTTCCTTTTGCAGGGCCAGGCCGTTATGCGAGAAGTGATGGCAGATGAAGCGGGTATTCTCCGTGGCGATACCCTCCTTCAGCATACGGTCACGGGTCTGGATATTCTGCGCAAAGGTCATATGACCGTTATAGGTGGACTCGGGCTTGCCCATGGTGCTGTCCAGGCTGACGGTGGTCAGCGGGATATTCGTCTTCTTCGCCAGATATTCCCAGGTCTCCTCTGCAAACAGGCCCGTATCGTTGCCGTACAGCAGCCGTGCGTCGCCCTGCTCCAACAGATAGATATAGCTTTCCGGGCAGGAGTGGACGGCCTTCAGCGCCGTCACCTTCACGCCCTCCACCTCGAAGGGTTCAAAGGGGGCAATCACATGGAAGACCACCTGACCTTCCAGTTTCGGGGCATTCATCAGGGCGGTATGAACATACTCGTCGAACACCTTGTTTGTAAATCCACTGCCATACAGGTTCAGGGGGCTGCGGTTCGGCAGATGGGCGCAGGGCTCAATAAACATTTCCAGCTCTTCCCGGTCAAAGTGATCCATATGCGCGTGGGTCACGATGATATTGCGCAGGTTGCTCAGATCCAGATTGAACTTCAGTCTTTGCGCATAGATGTCCGGGGAAACGTCGATGAGCAAATTATCGTTCACCAGCGCGCTGGTGCGGAAGCGCAGGTCCTTGCCGCCGCGGCGGGCCGCTTCCTTGCAGATGGGGCAGGGGCAGAATAATGCCGGGATGCCCTCTGCCGCCGCCGTTCCCAAATATTGCAGCTTCATACTGTAAATTTCCTCCTTCGTTGCTTGCCGCTTTCCTGCGGCGTCTGCATGATAATTCGACTGTCAGACGCATTTTCCTGCCTGAAATAACATTCAGCGCCGCACCTTTTCCAGCACGATCAATTCGCTGAAGAAATCGCCCTCACGCCAGATGGGGCGCAGACCCCAGGCTTCCCAGTCCGCCCCGGAAAGCACCGTGCCGTCCCGGGTATCCCGGTACAGCGTATCACGCTCCAGCCCGTGCAGCGGAATCGTCCAGTAGGCGGCCTCCTGACGGCAGAAGGGCCGGAAATAGGCCACTACCGCGCGTTGTTCATCCTCCGCCATCCAGCCGAACCAGGCGTCCGGGGCCGTCTCGCGGTTCAGGCGTGTGAACTTCCCGTGCACCATCAGCGGCTGCATGTCTGCAAACAAAGCCGCCGCTTCTGCAATGGCCTGCTTTTCTGTGGAGTCAAGGGCCGTTACATCCAGCTCAAAGCCCGCGTTGAACAGTGCGCACACATCCCGGCGGAAGCCGATGGGCGTGACCCGCTGCGTCTGATGGTTCGGCGAGCAGGCAATGTGGCTGGTAATGGTCTCCGGCGGATAGAAAATGGACGCGGTGTGCTGCTGCATCAGCCGATCCACCGGGTCGGTGTTGTCGCTGAGCCACCCCTGCGGGCAATAGCACAGCATGCCGTAGTCGAAGCGCCCCCCGCCCGAGGCGCAGTTTTCCAGCAGCACCTCGGGGTACTGGGTGCGGATGTGGTCGAACAGCCGATAGGTTCCCAGCATGCAGCGGTGAAACAGCTCTCCCTGCTGCTCCGCAGGCCATGCCGCCGACTGCACCTGCGTCATGCGGCGATTGTTGTCCCACTTCACATAGGAGAAAATGCCTGTGGACAGCACCGCATCAATGCAGCCGATCAGATAATCCTGCACCTCCCGCCGGGACATATCCAGCACCAGCTGATTGCGCCACTCTGTGCGTACACGGCCCGGTGCATGAAGGCACCAATCCGGGTGCTGACGGTACAGGTCGCTGTCCGGGGAGATCATTTCCGGCTCCATCCAAATGCCCAGAGGCAGCGGGAAGGTGCGCAGCGGTTCCAGCCCCGCAGGGAATTTCTCCTTGCAGGGATACCAGTCCCCCAGCGAGCTGTCCGCCCGCATGCGATGCCCGAACCAGCCGTCGTCGATGACCATCAGGCGAATGCCAAGCTCCTGCGCCGCCGCAGCGGTCTCCCGCAGGCGCGGCTCGTTGATGTCGAAATAGCAGGCCTCCCAGGTGTTGAGCAGCACGGGACGGGGGCGCTCCCGCCAGGACTTCGGAGTCAGATGGTGCCGCACGAAGGGGTGCAGCAACGCACTCAGCCCGTTCAGCCCCGCATGGGTATAGGACAGCACCGCCTCCGGGGTATCGAAGGACGCCCCCGGCTCCAGCCGCCAGGTGAAGCGCTGGGGATGGATCCCCCCTTGCAGCCGCAGGGAGCCATACTGATCCACCTCGCAGCGCAGGGTAAAGTTGCCGCTGTAGAGCAGCGACAGCCCGTAGACCTGCCCCTGCTGCTGATCCGCGCCGGGACGCAGCAGCGCAATGTTCGGGTTATGCTGGTGCGAGCTAATGCCGCGGGTGGAGCCGACCTCCGTCACGCCGGGGGCAAGGCGGCGCAGGCTGGGCGTAAACTCCCGCAGGGTCGTGCCGTCCAGCGTCAGCAGATCAAAGCAGCCGTCCTCAAAATCCACCGTGGCGCTCATGGCCTGACGGATGCAGCAGGCCGCCTGTCCGCCGTTGCACACGGTCATGTGCCGGGTAATGACGCTTTCCCTTGGGAACAGATGGTAATACAGCGTCGCTTGTATCCCGTTGCAGGGATCGGCAAGGTGCAGCGTCAGGGTCTCCGTGTCCGCATCGCCCTGCGCATAGGGCAGGCCTGGGATCGGCTCCCGGCCCGGAGTGATCTCATAGGACACATAGCACAGGTCGCACAGTGCATCGCCGGAGGAGGGTATCTCCGTTGCCAGCGCAGGCTGACGGAAGTCGCTCAGACCATAGGTCGGACACTCGGTGTGCTGGAATTCCCGTGTGCATTTGGGCGAGTCTGCCGCCTGATGCTCCACCAGCTGCGCCCGCCGATAAGGCGCGCGGTCGTACAGGCCCTTGGGAAGCACTTGCAGCGCATCGCCCCAGTACAGGTGATGCACCTGCGCATCCTCCTCCACCTGCATCACATAGCTTACCTTATCGCCCCGAAGGTGAAAGCATCGCGCTGCTTCATCGTAGATAATCATGCTTTTCTTCCTTTCCGCCGCGTTCTTTGTCTGCATCATACCATCTGCGTTCCTAAAAAGGAAGTCTTTTCCAATAAATAATATAAAAAGAAAAAGCGCGGATGCAGGAAGCCTCCCACATCCGCGCCATGGTACAGCAGCTTAGCCGATGATCTCGCCCTTCGCGTTGAACAGCGGCAGCTTTTCCAGATAGATCAGGTCGTCGCGCTCCTGTGCGTCGCCCTCTGCCAGAATGGCCATGCGTCCGGCAATCTCGCCACCCGCCTTGGTCACCAGCTCCTCCAGCGCCCGCAGAGATTCGCCCGTGGAGATCACGTCGTCCACGATCAGAATGCGCTTGCCCTTCATCATCGCAGCGTCATCGCCATCCAGATACAGATGCTGGGTCGCGGCGGTGGTGATGGACTTCACCTCCACAGAGAAGACGTTGCGCATGTACAGCTTCGCGCCCTTGCGCGCCAGGAACCACTTGTTCTGATTCGTCTGGCGAGCCATTTCATAGGCCAGCGGAATGCCCTTGGATTCCGCGGTAATGATGTAATCGTATGCCGGGGCCTTCTTCAGCAGCTCCGCAGCGCAGGCCACGGTCAGCTCCACATCCCCAAAGATCACAAACGCGCCGATATACAGATCGTCCGTCACCTTGCAGATAGGCAGGTCGCGCTTGAGACCGGCAATGGTCATCGTATGGGTCAGCATTTGGTATTTCCACCCTTCGTAAGCGTAGCATTTTTCGGCACAGAATGCCTTTTACATCTTATTTTACAGCCGAAAAGTCGCTGTGTCAATGCAATTTCTGGACAAAGGCAAACTTTCGCGAAAAATTGTCCGTCATTTTTCCTGACGATAGATCACCCTGCCGCCGCTCAGCGTATAGCGCACCGCCGTTGCCAGCCGCAGCGGGCTGCCGTCCAGCAGCGTCAGGTCGGCTTGTCCCCCGGGAACGATGCGCCCGCATTCCTGCTCCAGCCCCATGGCAAGGGCTGCGTTGCTGGTCACCGTCGCCATGGCTTCCTCCTCGCGCACGCCGTAGCGCAGGCACAGCCCCGCACACAGGGGCAGATGATGAATACGCGCCGTGGGATGATCCGTGCTGAGCGCGACCCGAACGCCCCGCTGAAGCAGCTGCGCCGCCAGACTGTACACGCTGGTCTCGCCCCGGTTTCGCGCCACGCTGATGACCACCGGCAAACAGCTGGCGGCGATCTTCGCCATCAGCGCCGTGGTGGGTGCGCGATGCTCCAGCACCACCTTGCCCCCGATCTCCCGGGTCAGGGTCAGCGCCAATGCCAGCTCCTTTTCCTCACAGGCCAGCAGCTTCACCCGCCGTCCCTGCGCCGCCGCTTCCTGCATGGTCTGCCGCAGCGTCTGCTCCTCCATGCCGCCCACGGGACAGGCCAGCGCGCCGGGCTGCGGCAGCCTTTCCGGGATGCGGCCCGTCCGCCACAGGGTGCAGGTGCGAGGCGCGCGCACCGTGGGCGCAGGGCAGACCTCCACCATGGTCACGCCCGCCGCAGCCGCCTGCGCAAAGGCAATGTCCGCCGGGTCTGCCGTTTCGGGATTTTCCTCTGTCAGGCCCAAATGCGTATGTGCGTCCATCAGTCCGGGCCAAACGTGCAGCCCACGCGCGTCCAGCACCTCCACCTCTGCCGGTTTCTCCAGCTTAGGCGCAATTTCCATGATCTTCCCCTGATCTATCAACATATCTGCACACATGGGTGCAGCCCCTGTCATCGTGTGCAGCATTCCCTGCTCTATCAAAAGCACGATTTTTCGCGCTCCTTCCCCACTCCAAAATACTTCGGTCTGTTTTTTTCTTTGATTTCATGCACAAGGCAGCCATGCTTATTGTAGCATAGCCTTATCGGGCTTGACCAGCCTAGAAACAGACCTTTGTCTATTTTTACAAGCATTACAAAAATGGGACAGCACCGTCTGTTTCTGCGGCGCTGCCCCTTCACGCTGCTTACAGCAAAATGCAGATCATACCGCCCGTGCCGTCGTTGATCATGCGGGTCAGCGTCTCCTGCACCTTCTGCTGCGCGTCGGCAGGCATGCGCATCAGCTTATTGGAAAGACCCTCGCGCACCATGTCGTGCAGGCTCTTGCCAAAGAAGTTGGTGCTCCAAATGCGCTGCGGATCGTTCTCAAATTCCTCCAGCAGATAGCGCACCAGCTCCTCGCTCTGCTTTTCCGTCCCCACCACCGGGGTGACCTCTGTCTCAATATCCACCCGGATCATATGCAGCGAGGGCGCATGGGCCTTCAGCTTCACGCCGAAGCGGCTCCCCTGCTGCACGATCTCCGGCTCCTGCAGGGTCATCTCGCTCATGGCGGGTGTGACCAGACCATAGCCTGTTTCCCGCACAGCGCGCAGTGCGTCCGCAACGTGGTCGTATTCCGCCTTTGCCGCCACCAGCTCCTTCATCAGCGACAGCAGATGCGCATCGCCGCGGATCTCCGTGCCGCACTCCTCGCCCAGTACACGGTTGAACAGCCCCTCCTTCAGCGTCAGGGCAAAGTCCATGCGGCCCTCCCCGGGCATCAGGCCCTCCTGCCGCAGACCGGTCACGTCCTCCGAGCCAGCAAAAATCTCCTGAAACACATCGGCTTCCCGCATGCGCCGGGTCTGTCCGCCTGCACTGCGCACCCGCTCCATCACCTGGCTGACCAGCCAATGCCCCGGCTCCAGCGCATGCAGCCACGCAGGCACGTTAAAGCGCACCTCCCGCACGGGGAATTCCAGCAGAATGCTTTCCAGCACATGCTGAATGTCCTCCAGCCCCATTTCCTTCACGTTCAGCAGCATAACGGGTACGCCGTGGCGGCTTTCCAGGCTTTCCCGCAACTGCAAGGCCTCCGCCGTGCGAGGTGCAGCGGAGTTCAGCACAATGACGAAGGGCTTGCCCAGCGCCTGCAATTCGCTGATGACCCGATCCTCTGCCTCCACATAGGCGCTGCGAGGCAGCTCCGCAATGGTGCCGTCCGTGGTCACTACCATGCCGATGGTGGCATGATCCGTAATCACCTTGCGGGTGCCGATCTCCGCCGCCTGCTCAAAGGGGATGTCCTGGTCAAACCAAGGCGTATGCACCATGCGGGCCGTATCGCCCTCGGTGCTGCCCAGCGCGCCCTTCACCAGATACCCCACACTGTCCACCATGCGCACACGCACGGCAGTCTGCTCCTGAAGCGTCACCTGTGCCGCTTCACTGGGAACGAATTTCGGCTGGGTGGTCATGATGGTCTTGCCCGAGCCGCTTTGGGGCAGTTCATCCAGCAGACGATCCCGCTTGGGGCCGGGCTGCATGTGCGGCAGCACAAGCTCCTCCATGAAGCGGGCAATGAAGGTACTTTTCCCCGTCCGCACTGGCCCGACCACGCCAATGTAAACGTCTCCCTCCGTCCGCTCCGCAATATCCCTGTACAAATGAAAGGCTGCTCCCTTCTCCATGGAAAGTCCCTCCTTGCTTCGCTTGCCACATCCTATGGCGCCGCGCCGCCGCTTAGAACCAGCGACACATCCCTGATGAAAATAGAACAATTGAGGGGATTGCATTCAGCCCGCAGGCATGGTAGAATAAGGCGTTTCAATTTCTGTTTTTGGATACGATGGAGGTGCCTGCTTTTCATGAAGGTTTGCGTCACTGCGGACAGCACCTGTGACCTTTCCCCAGAGCTGCTGCAAAAATATAACATCACCCTTGCGCCCCTGACGGTGCTTTTGGGCGAGGACGCTTATCACGACGGCGTAGACGTTACGCCTGAGCAGATCGTCGCTGCCGTGGAAGCAGGCAAGACCTGCAAAACCGCCGCAGTCAACACCTATGAATACACCAAGCTGTTCCAGCGCGTGCGGAAGGACTGTGACGCGATCGTGCATCTGTGCATCGGCAAGCGGTTTTCCTCGTGCTATGCAGACGCCTGTCAGGCAGCGCAGGCCGTCGGCAACGTTTATGTGGTCAACACGCAGAGCCTATCCACCGGCATGGGCTTGATGGTCGTGGATGCGGCGGAAATGGCGCAGCAGGGAAAGACCCCTGAGGAGATCGTCGCCGCGTTGGAGGCGGAGCGTCCGCTGGTGGATGGCAGCTTTGTGCTGGATCAGGTGGACTATCTGCGCAATGGTGGGCGCTGCTCCAGCGTCACGGCAGTGGGTGCAAAGCTGCTGCACATCAAGCCCTGCATCGAGCTGATCGACGGCGCGATGACCGTTGGCAAGAAGTACCGCGGATCCTTCCACCGCTGCCTGGAGCATTACATGCAGGACAAGCTGGAAAAGCGCGATGAGATCGACTTCAGCCGCGTGTTCATTGTCCACAACCTCTGCGAACCCGGCGTGGTGGAGCATGTGCGGGACTATCTCGCCTCCCTTGCGGATTTCCGCGAAACCTACATCACCGCCGCCGGAAGCACCATCTGCTGCCACTGCGGCCCGCATACGCTGGGCGTCATGTTCAAGCGCAAGGTCGCAAAGGTCCTGTAAAAAACAGCAAAAGCGCGAAGCCACACCTCATGGCTTCGCGCTTTTTTGATGGGCCATCAAGCTCACAGCAGCAGAAACAGTCCCAGAAATACGATCGTTCCCGCTGCGTTTCCAACACCTACAATGCGGAACGGCGCAAGCAGCAGCACCACGGGCAGCGTATTGCACAGGCGGCCCACCGCGGCAGGGACGTTGCGCCGCTTACCACTGCCAGGAAAAAGCTTACACTGAACAGCAGCAGCCCCAGATAGCACGCATACATGGTTGCAGAGGTTTGCCGAAAGAACGTCAAAATCTGCTTCCGCGCTTCCGCTGTCTTGCCCATGCGCAGATAGGCCCACTCCACCGCGCCGCAAAACACATGGTGCGCAATCCCCGGCAGAAAAAACAGGATGCTCCCCGCCGCCATCAGCACCGCATAGGTTTCGGAAAACTGCCGCATCCAATCACTTAGCGCCAGATACCCCGGAAGCATCGCCGTCATGGCGAAAATGCCCAGCATGATGGAGCGCATGGGCTGCGCCGGCGGCGTGTCCCCCATGGTCGCTGCCAGCAGTCGGTTATCCTGCAGCTGCTTGAAGCTGAAGCGTCCTCCCGGCAGGCAGGTGATGATCTTATCGCAATACCATAGGGCCGCATGCCCCGCAAAGGTGAGCAGCAGCAGGAGCTTCAAGGCTGTCTGCGTCATTGTACCGCCTTCCTTTCCGGCCCCTTTTCGGCCCGCAGGCAGAAATCACAGCAGTCATCTCCGCGCCCCAGCGTTTTTGTCCGATGCCACACCAGCCGCGGGTGGATGCCGTCATAGGTGATGTCGTCGCTGTCACAGAAGCAAAGACACAGCTCCGGGCAGCCCTGCGTCACGCAAGCGTCATGGTACGGGCATTTCACCATGTCAATGCGCCACACATTGCTGTCCGTTTCCTTCTCCACGGCCTGAAAGCCCGCCGCCGTGCCGAACATTTTGCGCGTTCCTTTCGTCGCGATGCCCGGCACCCGCCGCCACAGTCCCGGCACATGCATCAGCTTGAGAATGGCCCTGCGAATTTTCCACGCCCGCTGCTCCACATAGCCGTGAACAGTTTGGTAGGCTTCTTTCCTGGGCATCACCGTTTGCAGCGTCTCATATACGGCGATGCCCGGGATGATCTGCGATTCCAAATGCCGATGCAGCTCGGGAGACGCACCCGCATAGGCTGCCCAAAGCTCCTGCATGCGGCGCTCCGTCTGGGCCTGCAAGCGCTCCGCCTGCGCGGGAAAGCGCTGCGTCAGCGTCTCCTGAAAAGCCGCAAGGATGTAGTTCTTCTTCATGCCTGTCCCTCACTTTCGCATAAAGGGCAGCGCCGGGAGTTTCCCTTCCGTCATGATGCTCGCCAGCATGTCCGCAAAGCCCTTCGGATCGCGAATTTGATACTGCATATGGTTGAAGCCCTCAAACACTGGGAAATTCCCCTGCGGATACGCCTTTTGCACCGCGTCCCGATATTTATAGTGATCCTCCACGCTGCCAAATTCCCAGAAGCTGGCCTTTTGCAGTGCTTCCGGCAGGGCTGGGAAGGGCTTGTCCTCCAGGCTGTCCATCATTTGACGGCGCAAATTGCCATAGGTCAGCGCCTGTCCCGCTGCAATGAAATAGGGCTTGATGGCCTCATCATCGCACCACATGATCTTGCTCAGGGTCTTGCCCTTGGACCAGGCCAGGCTCTTGATGGCCAGATACAGAAATGGCACCATGATCCGCCTGGTTCCCTTGCCGATCTGTGCAAACTGACCGCCGTCAAAGAAAGCATGCACCACGGGCAGCTTTGTCTGCGCCAAGAACGCCACCGCCAGGTCCGCGCCAATGGAGGAGCCGACCACCATTTCCAGCCGCGTCACGCCCTGCTGCTGTAAAAATTCCTCTACCTGACGCAGCTCATCCGCCTTGCTGACGTAGCGCTGTCCGGGGCAATACACCGTAGACGTTGGCAAAATGCAGCAGTAACGGTCTTGCAGCGCCTTGGCTACCGGCGCACTGCTGGCCCCCACCACGCCCATGGCATGGAAAAACAACACGGTGGGCGCACCCTTTTTCCCCATAACTTCAAACAGCATTGCTTTTCATCCCCTGCATGTATCCATTTTAATTAGATAAAGCTAACCACTCTGCTTTTGAAAAGCCCAGGCTCTCTGGGCGTTTTTTATTTTAGCATAGGCGCAGCAAGAAATCAATCCGCTGTGCGCACAGCAAAAAAGGGAAGCCGCCCGCCCCTTCGGCACACAGCTTCCCTTGCTTGCTCAGCCCCACAGCAGCGCCAGCGCAGGCACGATCTGCTTCTTGCGCGACACCACATGCGGCAGGAACACATGATGATCCTTGATGTCCTGCACACTGAAGGCCATGCGGATCACGTCCTCATCGCCCAGGAAGATCAGCTCGGTGCCTTCCCGCAGCACGTCCGTCAGCAGCAGCAATTGCAGATCATAATGATGTTCGTTCTTCATTTTCTCCATGGCAGGCAGCAGCTCAGGCAGCCGCGCCAGCACCTTGTCCACATCCAGGCAGGTGATCTGCCCAATGCCCAGATCGTGGCCCGCAATGTGGAATTCCTTGAAATCCGTATTCAGCAGCTCCTCTGCCGACTTGTCCGCGGACACAGAGGCAGAGAAGATCTCCCGGCCCAGCTCATCCAGATCAATGCCCGCAATGCGCGCCAGCCGCTCGGCAATGCGACGATCCCGCGGGGTGCAGGTAGGCGACTTGAACATGACCGTGTCGGAAACCACCGCCGCCGCCATCAGCCCCGCCAGCTTTTCCGAGGGCATCAGTCCCCGCTCCTGATACATGGTGGCAATGATGGTGGTCGTACTGCCCACCGGCTCGTTGCGCATGAACACCGGGTTGCCGGTCTGCACGTCCGCCAAGCGGTGATGGTCGATGATCTCCATGATCTCCGCCTGCTCCAGCCCGGGGACGGACTGCGCCGTCTCGTTATGATCCACCAGCACCACACGCTTGCGGCGGGGGCGGATCAGATGATAGCGGCTCAGGGTGCCGACGACCTTTTCCTCGGCATCCAGAATGGGATAGCTGCGGTAACGGCTTTGCAGCACGGTATCGCGCACATCGTCAATATAATCATCCAGGTGGAAGAACACCACATTCTTCGTTTGCGCAATACGTCCTACGGGAATCGCCTGATACAGCATGCGTGCCGCGCGGTAAGCATCGCAGGGCGTGGCAATGATGCAGGTAGCGCTGTGCGTGTCGCGATACTTCTCCGCCAGATCGCTCTGGCACAGAATGACGCAGGAAGCATGCAGCTTCAGCGCTTCCTCCAGCACCTCTGGCTGCTGACCGCAAATGACGATACTGCCCGGCTTCATACCCTTCAGGCAGTCCCCCGCCGTGGGCAGCGCGATGATGACCTCGCCGGAGATCTGGTCGAACACATCCTCCGCATCGTTGATGACACGGCCCTCCAGGGCGCTCAGCAGGTTGAAAATGGGAACGTTGCTCACCTGCGGATGCTGAATGGACTCCATGTCGCTTTCGGCAATGTTCCCGGCGGTGATCATGCCGTAGAGGTGTCCGCTTTCATCCGTCACGGGAATGGCGGATACGGACACATCCTTCAGCATTTCCCACGCATGGCTCACCGGCACCGCAGAAGCGATCAGCGGCGGGCGGTCATAGTCCAGGTCATGCACCTGGGTGCGCACCGTGCGCAGGAACATCGGCGGCTTAAAGCCAAACTTATCCAGCAGAAACGCCGTTTCATCATTGAGGTGGCCCAGCCGCGCCGCCACATACTCCTGATCTCCCAGGGCATTGCGCAGCGCCGCATAGGACATGGCGGCAACCACCGAATCGGTGTCGGGGTTGCGATGTCCAAATACATAAATCGGATCCATAAAAACATTCCTTTCGTGTGCGGAAGTCGGGGGGACGGCGGGGAGGCGGCCTTTCTCAGAAAGGCCCCTCCCCGCACCTCTCCCGGAAAGCAGCTGGGGGTGATCTTCTTTTGGGGGCTTCCTGCAACAACTCGGTCTTGCAGTGCCAGGGAATACGTTCTCCCTATACGCTGCACACCCTTACTGTCTATTGTCTCCCTGCCTATACGATCCTAACAATGGTCTTCGGGAGGGGGCCCGGGGAAGGTGCTTCTGGCACAGAAGCAGCCTCCCCCGGCGTTCTTCCCCGTCTATTCCTCGTCATCCACAACTGTCCAGTTGCTGGGGTTGGCCTTGTAGGCCTGATCGGCGGCATCCTCCAGCGCCTGCTGGGTCTGCATGTCGGCAATACCCGTCTGGCGGCGGCCAATGGAAGACTGGAACGCCTTGACGGCATTCTGCGTCGCCGTGCCGTAGCTGCCGTCCACGCCGGACGCATCCAACAGCCCCACCGTCACCAGCTTCTCCTGCAATTGCCGTACCTTCTCGCCGCTGTTGCCGCTGCGCATGGTCCAGTCCGCCACATCATGCACCGTGCCGTAGCCCAGAATGCGGCGGTACGTCAGGTCATAGGTGTTGCGCTGCACAGAAACGGGGTTGTTCCCTTCCAATACATGGATTTTCACATTCCCCTGCTCGTCCCGGGTGCAGTATTCCACCATCGCCACATGGTCCGTGTCCTGGGTCTCCGTCCAGGTGAAGAACATCCAGTCCCCCGGCTGGGGAATGTAATCCCCCGTGGTCAGGAACTTGTCCTCCCCCTTCAGCCACTGGTAGCCCCAGCCCGTCAAATGTCCGTTCCGCACCACATAGCGCCCCTGCCGGATAAACCAGCTTCGGCCCGTGTTGCTGCCCGAATACAGCGGATAGACCTTGTTCAGCAACTCCGTGCCGTATTGCTCATCCACCTGCGCAACGCTCCAGCACAGATATTCCGCGCACCACTGCGCATAAGGGTCGCCCGCCCATTCGCCGTATTTCGAATAGCCGTGCGCACCCTCGCGATAGCCGACCTCGTCCCCGGCAATGTCCAATAGCCAGGTCACATATTCCGGCACGTCCCACGCAGGCGGAATGATCTCCTCCTCCGCCTGCGCCCCCAAGGATACCGTCAGGAGCAGCAGCGCCGCCAGCAGCCCCGTCATCCATCGCCGCATGGGCATCACGCTCCTTCCTGCATTTGCCTGTCCAGCACAACGGGCAGACGCTCCGTAATGGCAAACCCGTCCGGCGCTACGGTACAGCCCAGCGCCAGCACCTTCACCCCATGCACCGCCGCATGGCGCACCGCGTCCCCAAAGGCCGGGTGCGTTCGGTCATTCATGCGCAGACAGGTCATGCCCGGCATGGCAACGACGAAGCACAGATACGCGCCATATCCCGCCGCCGCAGCCTTGCACAGCTCCTCCACATGCTTCACACCGCGCTCTGTGGGTGCGTCCGGGAAATAGGCCACGCCGTTTTCCTCCAGCGTCACACCCTTGATCTCTGCAAAGCCCTGTCGTCCCGCCGCCGTAAATGCGAAGTCGAAGCGGCTGTCCCCATAGCGCATTTCCGGGCGAAGGGCCGTCAGGTCAGGCAAGAAGCCACCCGCCTCCGCCCATGCCTGAAACACACGGTTCGGGGCCTGACTGTCCAGATTGACCAGCATGCTTCCCTTGCGCACCGTCACCAGATCAAAGCGTGTTTTGCGGGCCGGGTTATCGCTTTCCGCCAGATAGACTTCTGTCCCCGGCAGCAGCAGCTCCCGGCAGCGGCCCGTGTTTTTCACATGACAGACGACCTCCCTGCCGTCCGCCAAGCGGCAGCGGGCAATAAACCGATTTGGTCGCATCAGAAACACCGCCGGACACACCCGGTCATAGAGCTTCATTCGTTCACCTTGTACACGACCATGGTCAGCGCGCCGTCATCACTGGTATGTCCCTCCACCCGAATGGGGAAGTCATACCGATTGGCAAAGCGCAGGTTCAGCACATCGTTGCCCACTGCCGCATCCACGCCGTGGGGCAGGTACTTCGCGCCGCCGGGGCCGTGAGGCCGGCGCTGCAAGATTTCCACACCCGGCAGCTGCAACAGCGCGTTGTACAGTGTGGAGGATACCTGACAGGTGCCGCCGCCATAGCCGGGAACGCTGGTGCCATTGATCAGCACCCATGCCTTCTGATAGCCCAGCGACTTACGATAAGGGCCGACCTGCTTGTTGAAGTTCAGCTCCTCGTCAGGCTGCATCACGCGGGTCAGGCGGCTGCAAGCCACACTGATGTTCACCAGACGGCTTTTGTTGATGGCCGACTGATCCATGCTATAATAGGAGGTATACGCCGCAATGGGCGTTTCCTCGCTGAGGGGCGTATCCGTGGGCGACACGGGAATCAGGTCTGTTAGCGTATCCAGCTTGATATAGCCATAGGTGCGCCAGTACGGCACGATGGCCCATTCCCCCTCGATCTTCCACAGGCTCACCAGCGTGCCGGGGTTCAGCGTCACCCAGGCCGCGTCCGAGGTACTCATGGACTTGTACACCGGGCAGGTCACTGCCGTAGTGGCAATGTAGCTGCTTTTCTGCACACCGTAGGGCGGCGTATGCACCGGGTCGATGGGCGTTACGTTGGAAATGCGGTCCCGCTTGATGAAGCCTACCTGGCCCTCGTAGCGGATGATGGCCCATGCCGAGCCGACGTACATCACCTCCGCCGTCACAGCGCTCTTGTTATAGAACACGCGGGCAGACTTGGTGGAGCGCTCCGCAAAGCCGCTGGACTGCTCCTGCACCCGGCAGGTATACAGCGCCGTTGAGGAAGCGTTGAAGTCGCTCAGTTCCTTTTCCGTATACTTGGCCCCTACCGTCGGAGCAGCATCGTCATCATCGTCGTCATCCGCCGCATCCAGAGCCTCCAGCTCCTTCTGCTCCTCCTTGGAAAGCTCCCCTGTCCCCTCCTCGGCAAAGGCGGGCAGGGCAAATACCATGCAAAGCGTCAACAGCAACGCTACCCATCGTTTCATGCCTGTGACGTCTCCTTCCTATCGCTATGACCTGTTTTTCTTGGAATCATCTGTCATTATAGCATCCAGCCCCCGCGAACGCAAGGATAGCGGCGAGGATTTACATCTTTCAGCGATACAGGCGCAGGCGTTTCATCCCATAAAAAAAGGAGCCGTGCCGATCTTTGGCACCGCTCCGATCCTGTTTTACGCGCCCTCCCCCGCGCGCATGGGTACCTTTTGCCCCGCCGCGTTGAATCTGCGGCGTTCCCGCTGCTCATATTTCCGGCCCGCAGCCAGCGCCAGTGGGCAAGCCCTGTACAAATAGCAGGCGCACGTTTCCGCTTGATAATGCTCCCGTTGGGCCCGGGTGGCAAACTCCAGCGTCAGGTGCGATTGTGTCACCGGCCCCTCGCAGTAAATGCCCACCTCCGAATGCGAACGATAATACGGACAAAGCGTGATCGCGCTCCACTTGTCCTGCGGCATTGCGCCACCTCCCGTGTGTTTGATACCACTGTCGGCGGCCTCCGCCATGGCCTGCGGAAGCAAATTCCGGCTGTTGGCTTTGATTATAGCAAACGTATGTTCGTATGTCAAGGGTGTGTGTTCGCATTTGTTCGCGTTTCGCTTGGCTTGCTTTCCTGGATGGGTGTGTTGCGGCTGTGTACAGACATGCTATAATAGCAGCGTTCTCTCCCCTGTTTTTTTTCAAGCGAGGTGTTCCCATGAAAAAGCACTGTTTTCTCCTTTTTCTGCTGATGGCATTATGCTGCACGGCGTTCGCCTGTGCGCAGGAGCATTCGGGCTTCTACTAGCCCAGCGAATATGCCGAAAACGACTATGAAAGCCTGGATGCACGCTGGTCCTTTGCCCGCAGCGCGGAAAGCGACCACTTCTTCGTCTTCTGGGAGGCAGGCTTCGGCGCCGATCCTGCGCTGATCCCGGAGGAGATGCGCGTAGACGTGACTGACCTGCTTGCACAGGCGGAAAAATTCTATCAGACCAATGTAACAACGCTTGCCATGGCGGACAGCCTTCCCGGTGGATATAAGCTGCAAATTTACCTGCTGTATACCGAGGACTGGGTTGCCACCGGGTCCGGGTTTGACGACCGCATCGGCGCTATGTGGGTCAGTCCCATGACCTGTCATCCGGTGGGGTCTGTGATTGCCCACGAAATGGGCCACTGCTTCCAGTACCTTGTTTATTGCCAACAGCTTGCGGATGGCGCGGCAGACGATCACCGTTCCGGCTTCCGCTACGGCTATGCCGAGGATGCAGGCAACGCCCTGTGGGAGATCGGCGCACAATGGCAGTCCTGGCAGAATTATCCTGCCGAACAGTTCACCGATTACGAGCTGGATACCTGGTTCGCCAACTATCACCGTGCGTTGGAAAACGAATACACCCGCTATCAGAATTACTGGTGGTTCGATTATCTGACGGAGCATTATGGTCTGGATGCTTACAGGCGCATCTGGCGGGAGAGCCGCTGGCCCGAGGACGCCTATACCTGCTTCATGCGGCTATACCTGAACAACGATCTGAATGCCTTTTACGCTCAGCTTTATGATTATGCCGCGCATGCCGTCACCTTTGACTTTGCCGCCGCCCGGCCCTATGCCGCAGACTGGCAGGGCCGCTATGACGCGACGCTCTATGATGTGGAGGGCTGGCAGCGCATTGCCTACGCCAGCTGCCCGGAGGCCAACGGCTTTGCTGCGCTGCCGCTGGACGCTTCCCAGGGCAGCAGCGTCACGGTACGCTTTCGCGGCTTGCCCGCTGCTTCTCCGCTGGCGGCGCAGGACCCGGGCCGTTATTACTTGGGAGATGAGGTCACGGCAGAAAATCTGACTGGCCTGACGCGCACCTACAACGCCATGGAAAGCGCCCCCGGCTGGCGTTACGGCTTTGTCGCGCTGCGGACGGACGGCACACGGATCTATCGCCATATATCTAAAAGGAATATCTAGAGTTTCTCAAAAGGGCTTGACAAGCGCGCTTTGCGGGATTATAATCCTACCAATCCAGTCGGAAATGCGAAGGGAGGCCTCGAACCATGCATGCTTGTTGTCACAATGTGTGTCTGCACGTCCCACTTTTCGCCCTGGAGCTGTCGCCTGCAAGGTAACGACATACCGTATGCTGAGGGGAGAAGGGCGCTGCGCCGTTCTTCCCTTTTTGCGCATTGTAAAGGAGGTACACCATGCGCTTGATTCCAACCCGGGCAACGGATGCGTGTCCCCGTTTCCTTCTTGCCGCTTCCCACGTTTTTGCATAAAAGGAGGAATTTTTTATGAAGATTTACACCACCATGACGGATTTGATCGGCAACACCCCCTTGCTGGAGCTGACGCGCTTTGAAAAGGCCCATGACCTGAAGGCCACCGTACTTGCAAAGCTGGAATATTTCAACCCCGCCGGCTCGGTGAAGGATCGTATCGCCCGCGCTATGCTGGACGATGCAGAGCAGCGCGGTGTGCTGAAGCCCGGTGCTGTCATCATTGAGCCGACCAGCGGCAACACAGGCATCGGTCTGGCTGCGGTTGCAGCTTCCCGCGGCTATCGTGTTATCCTGACCATGCCCGACACCATGAGCATGGAGCGCCGCAACCTGCTGAAGGCGTATGGCGCTGAGCTGGTACTGACCGAGGGCGCGAAGGGCATGAAGGGCGCCATCGCCAAGGCGGAGGAGCTTGCCGCCGCCACGCCTAACAGCTTTATCCCCGGACAGTTTGTGAATCCCGCGAACCCCGCCGCCCATCGCGCCACCACCGGCCCCGAAATTTGGCGTGACACAGACGGCAAGGTGGACATCTTTGTGGCGGGCGTTGGCACAGGCGGCACGCTTTCCGGCGTTGGCAGCTATCTGAAGAGTCAGAACCCCGCCGTGAAGGTCGTCGCTGTGGAACCTGCCAGCTCCCCCGTGCTGTCCAAGGGTGTTGCCGGCCCCCACAAAATCCAGGGCATTGGTGCGGGCTTTGTCCCCGACACACTGGATACCACGGTCTATGATGAGATCATCCCCGTGGAAAACGAAGCCGCTTTCCAGACGGGCCGTGAGATCGCCCATACCGAGGGCGTGCTGGTTGGTATCTCCTCTGGTGCAGCCGTGTGGGCTGCCGCGGAGCTGGCCCAGCGTCCCGAAAACGCTGGCAAGGTCATCGTTGTCCTGCTCCCTGACACGGGTGACCGTTATCTGTCCACACCCATGTTCACGGAAGCATAAAACGCACAAGAGAAGCATCACTCCCCGAGGAATCGTCCCTCGGGGAGTTTTTCGATAAAAACGTTTCTAAATCTTCCACACGAACCCCTCTTTCCCCTAACCCCCAAGCTTCCCTCCGCAGAGGGAGGACGGCCGCCTCGAGGGCGGCAGGAGGATACTCCCCGCGCCGCACCCTCCCAAACGCAAAAAACGCACCCTGGAATCGCTTCCAGAGTGCGCATGACTTTTGTGAGAACTTAGAACTTCAAGGGATTCACACGGACAGAGGGGCCCATGGTGCTGCTCAGATACAGGGACTTCACATAAGTACCCTTGGCAGCGGCGGGCTT
>CAKTYE010000052.1 GCA_934631985.1 uncultured Clostridia bacterium
ACATCCGTGAGCCACTTTTCATTGGGCTTTGCGGCATAAAACTGCCTGTCCAAAAGGTTTTCGGCAAGATACTGCGGGTTCTTCGCAATGCGTGCGCTGCGTTTTTTTACTTCTTTGTGGGGGAATGGGGGGAGAAAATCGCATAAGTATGTAACTTTATCGCAGCAAGTGTGGCGTGGACAGGAAAAAGCGGCTGGAACAGGCAAGAAAAAGGGGGAAGGGAGGACCCTTCACCGCCACAGGCCAAACGTCCACACCACCCCAGTCCATGCACATCAGCCCTGCTTTTGCTCCCCATCCGCTGCTTCTGCCGCTCTTCCCTCCTGCGCAATCTCCGTACAGCCAATGCTTTTCAGCTGTTTCCAGCTCACCACGCCCAGCGCACCAATCACCGCCGCACAGCCCATGAACAGCAATTCCCGTCCAAGCTGTCCGCCTGCGCCGTACAGGCACAGGTATACTACGTCCGCGATCAGCCACGCCGCGCCCAGCAGCGTCATGCCTACGGCGCTGCGCATGCCGCGCTGCAAGCCGTCCTCTAAATCCATTTGCGTCATCTTGCCCTTGATGCAGGCCAGCTTGACCACGCCGAACAGATAATAGGCAATGGGCAGCAGCGACAGCCCGTAAAACACCGCCACCCAGCCGATGTGACTGCCTGCGTTGTTGATCATGCCGCCTGCACAGAAGGCTGCCAGCGCAAGTACGCCCTCCACGATCAGCGCTGCCCGCAGCTTGTTGCGCTGCGCCATGTCCAGCGCATAAAACTTCCCGATGTACTTTGCCACCCGCTTGGGCTTGCCCGTTTTGGGGTTTGTCTCCCATTGCAATTCAAACAGCTTGTTGAGCCTTTCCCGCTTCGCCATGTGCTTTCAACTCCTTTTGCTTGCGTACAGCCTTACTTGCGCAGCTGGAAAATTTCCAGCATGCACTTTTCCAGCGCACCTTCCTGATTCCATTGACCGCTCTTGACCAGATATTCCGTGTTCAGGCAGGTCTCCATGGCGCTTCGTGCCTGACGGCCCGTGTACCCTGCGGCCTGACGCACCGTGCGGTCCGCGGCAAAGGACGGCAGACCGAGGTTCTTTTTGATCTCCGCCGGGGACTGCTTTTCAAACTGCATCACCTTCACAAAGAAGATGAGCCGATACTGTCGCAGCAGCATCGCCAGAATGCCCAGCCGATCGCTGCCCGTTACCAGCATGTCGTGCAGCAGCCCGAAGGCACGGCCTTCCTGCCCTGCGACCACTGCGTCCACCATTTGAAACACCGTGCATTCCATGGAGCGGGTGCATACCGCGTCGATGTCCTGCCGGGTGATCTCCGTGCGTTCGCCGGTCAGGGCCGCCAGCTTTTCCAATTCGCCCTTGAGGGTCGCAGCGTTGTTGCCCACGGTGAAACTTAAATAGGAAGCATCCCCCACGGAGATGACCTTGCCCAGCCCTTTCGCGGTGCGGACGATCCAGCTGTTCAGCGCTGCGTCCTCCAGGGGCTGAAAGGACACCACCGTTCCCTGCTTTTTGATGGCTGCCGCCAGCTTCTTCCGTGCGTCCACCTTGCCCTGTACATAGAAGATCAGCACCGTGGTGTCTGGAATTTTCCCGATATAGTCCACCAGCCGCTCGTCGCCCTCGCCGCGCCCGGTCAGCGCCGCCAGCTCCCGCACCACCACCAGCCGCTTATCCGCCATGAAGGGCAGCGTCTCGGCTGCGGCGATCAGCGCATCTGTGGCGGGATTTTCCAGGCGCGTTTCGTTCAATTGCTCCAGGCCCGCCGGAAGCAGCGCCTTTTCCGCTGCCGTCAGCGCCGAGGCCTTGATGTATTCCTCCGGACCCTCGAATAGATACGCGCCGTGAATGCCGCCCGCCTTGAGCTGCGCAAAAAACTCCATGTGGTTCATTCGTCATCCTCCTGCGCCCGAAAAGGCGTGATGGTAAAGGCACCCTCCGTGATGTCCACCGTCAGCATGCCCTGTGTTCCCGTGGAGAACACCGCTGCCTCCGGGGCGCGCTGGCGCATGCTTGCCAGATGCTCCTGCTTTCTGGCGGACAGCAGCACTGCCTGCGGGGCGACCCGCTCGATAAAGGCCTCGCCCGTGCTGCTTTCCGACCCGTGATGCGCTGCCTTCAGCAGGTCGGCGGGTTCCGCGGCATAGCCCTCATAGGTACCCGTCAGGTCTGCGGTGGAAAGCTGCGTTACCTCGTGCAGCGTCCACTTCGTCACCAGGCAGAAATCATTGGGATCAGCCTGCAGGCGTACCTTGCCCTCCTCAGGCCAAAGCACGGTCATGCTGCCCGAGGGCAGGGTGATCTCGTCTCCGCGGTGCAGATAGACAAGCTCCGTTCCGCGTGACTGCAATTCTGTCACCAGTGCTGCGCTGCCCTCGTTGAAGGCCACACGCTCCGCACCCCAGGGCAGATAGCAAGTGCGCACGGGGATGTCATAGTCCAGCAGCGCACGCAGCCCGCCTGCATGATCGGTCTGCAAATGCGTCACCACCAGGCCGTCCAGCGAAAGCCGCCGCTGACGCAGATACAGCGCCAGCTCGTCATCGCTACCTGTGTCCACGGCCCAGGTCACGCTGCCATCCCGCAGCACCGCCGCGTCCGCGTTGCCGACGCTCAATTGCAGCCACTGCGTTCCCGCAAAAGGGAGCGTTATAAGGGAGGCCGCCATGCACACGGCGCCCAGCGCGCCAAGGCTGCGCCGCGCTTTGGCTTGCAGCCAGCTTCGCTGTCCCAAGGCCCAGGCCAGCAGCGCCATGCCTGCATAGGTCAGCACGTTAGGCTGATGCGTCCACAGATAAACGCCCGGCAGCTTGGACAGCGCTTCCACCGTTGCCACCATGGCGCGGATCACGCCTGCCGTTGCGCCGCTGACCACTGCCGACACCCCGGGGATTGCCGCCAGCACCAGCGTCAGCAGCGAGCCGTAGATCATCACTGTTGCCCAAGGCAGCAGCAGCACGTTGGCGAAAAGCCCCAGCAGCGGCACCTGCTGGAACCACGCCATCACCGGCAGCAGGGTGCCAAGCTGCGCCGCCAGCGTGGTGCAGAGGCTCTCCCACAGGCTGCGGGAGAAGCGGCCCTTCACCCGGCACAGCCCCCGCAGGGGCGGCCCGAACCACTGGATGCCTGCCACGGCCCCAAAGGTCAGCTGAAAGCCAGCCGCCGTCAGCTGGGCAGGCCGCAGCA
Organism: uncultured Clostridia bacterium; assembly: GCA_934631985.1. Taxonomy (GTDB): domain Bacteria; phylum Bacillota; class Clostridia; order Christensenellales; family Aristaeellaceae; genus Egerieenecus. The sequence continues at coordinate 3,195 of CAKTYE010000052.1, forward strand.
GCAGAATAAGGAACGCCGCCGCGCTGAGGGAGGTTGCACCGTCCCCGCGCCGCTGGCACAGCCGCCCCAGACTGTACAGCCCGTAGAGCAGCGCCGCCCGCAGCACGGAGCTGGAGCCGCCCGTCAGCAGGCAATAGCCCGCCAGAAAGACGCAGGTGACCGCAAAGCGCGGCACACGCCCCAGCCGAAGCCCCCGCAGCAGCTTTTCCAGCACCCAGGCCAATACGCCCACATGAAAGCCGGACACCGCCAGCAAATGCGCTGCGCCTAATCGGCTAAAGGCACGGCGCTCCTGCACATCCAGCAGACTGCGTTCGCCCAGGAGCATGGCGGCGGCATAGCCGCCTGCGTCCTCGTCCAGCTGTGCGCACAGCAGCGCCGAAGCCCGCTGACGCAGCCGCGCAAAGGTGCAGCTCAGGTCGAACGGCCCTGCCTCTGCCGTGCAGTCGGTGATGCCGTAAATGCCAAAGGCCATGCCATTTTGCAGCAGATACGCGCGGAAGTCGAACCCGCCGGGGTTCTCCGGGCCTGTCGCGGCATAGACCCGCCCGGTGAAACGGACGCGGTCGCCTGCGGCAAGGGGCGTTGGCGCATCGCCGTAAAAGCTCCAATAGGCCTGACCGGGAACGGCTTCCCCGTTCAGCTGCACATCCTTCAGGCGCGTGTGCTGCTGGGAGCCGCTGCCGGCGGTCACGTTTTCCGCGATGATGGCGCTGACGGTATACGTTCCTTCTGCGGGAACGGGCTGGTGCTGCGTCTGCCAGCCGCGCAGAAAGCCCAGCGCACACACGCACACAAGCGCCGCCGCCAGTCCCCTGCGGGGCAAAAGCGCCACTGCCAGCAGGGCGAACGCTCCCGCGGCAGCCAGCCAGACCGTCACTGTGCTTTCCAGCCCCGCCGCAATGCCCAGCATCAGCGCCAGCGTCAGCAGGATGAGCGGCGGGGTCTCCGCAAGACGCGCCTGTAATCGCGTCTTCACAGGCGATACGTCCGCCCAAGCTGCGCCAGCTCCGCCGTGGGCAGTACCTCCCGCGCTTCCTTCAGCAGCGTTGCCGGGTCATAATCCGGGTTCAGGTGGGTGATGACCAGCCGCTTGGCCCCGGCCTGCTGCGCCAGCTCTGCGCACAGCCGCGCAGACAGATGGGGCTTTTGCTCGCCCCAGGCGCGCTGCGGAAAAAGACCGTCCGCCAGCAGCAGGTCCGCCTTGTCTGCCAGGGCAGGCAGGTCGGCGGTGGTGTTGGTGTCCCCGGTGAAGGCCAGGCACTTGCCAGCACTTTCCAGGCGGTACATCACCGCAGGCACGGGATGCCGCGCTGCAAACACCGTCACGTCCAGCGTACCCAGCGTGAGCTTTTCCCCAGGCAGCACCGTGTGCAGCGCAAACAGCGGGCAGCTTATCACCTCCCGCCACACAGGCGAGGTCGTGTCCTCCGGGCCGTACACGGGCATCGGACGGTAGTCCGCCCCCTGCGCGGCCTGGACGCTTGCCAGGCGATAGATCAGCGGCAGCACGTCGCTGCAGTGGTCGCCATGCCAATGGCTGAACAGCATCGCCGTCAGCTCCTCGGGCGGGATGCGCCCCGTCAGCCGCGCCAGCGTACCGCAGCCCAGGTCAAGGCTCACCGCCGTTTCGCCCGCCGTGACCAGATACCCGGAGCAGCCGCTTTCCGGCGCGGGAAAGGGGCCGTTCATGCCTAAGATCGTTAGTTCCATTACAAGTCCCTCCACAAAGGTTTTCCGCCTCCGCGAATGCTTTCAGTATAGCACGTCCTGAAAAACATCACAACGCTGTCCCTGGGTGCGGAAAAATATTTCTTCTATAACTTGCAGGGACGGGGCGGCTTCTTCCGTTGGATAGGCAAAGCGCCGCGGAAAAATTTTCCCGTCCGTCTCTTTTTGGGGGCTTTCCAACGGCGGGAAACTCATGTATAATAGACGCGAGCAACACCGAAAGGGGGAAGAACTGTGCCGGATACCTTCGACACGACCAAACTGCAGCCCATTCAGGAATCGGGCAATGAGGCGCAGGACATCCTCATGTATGTCTACAACGCCCTCCAGGCCAAGGGGTACGATCCCATTACGCAGTTGGTGGGCTATATCATCTCCGGCGACCCGACCTACATCACCAGCCACAACCAGGCCCGCAGCATGATCTGCCGCCTGGAGCGGGACGAAATTCTTGAGGAGCTGGTGCGCTTCTATCTGGTAGGGCATACGGAAAAATGAAAAAGGTCCGTCTGGGTCGTTCCGGGCTGATGGTTTCTCCGCTTGCCATCGGCACGCTGACCATGAGTCCGCTGCAAAAGAATCTCTCGCCCGAACGCGGTGCGGAGATTCTGCTTTATGCCGCCGAAAAGGGCGTGAACCTGTTTGACACCGCCCAATATTACGACACCTATGAGCCGCTGCGGCTGGCGCTGAAAAAGCGGCCTGATCTGCTCATCTCTACCAAGTCCTACGCCTATGACCGGGCGGGGGCTGAGGCTGCCTTTGAGGAGGCTCGCAGGGCGCTGGACACGGACGTGATCCCCATCTTTCTGATGCACGAGCAGGAGGATCGCCTGACGCTGAAGGGGCACCGGGAGGCATTCGACTTTTATTTAGAGCAGAAGGCCAAGGGGAAGATTCTGGCGGTTGGGTTTTCCACACATCGTGTAGCGGCTGTGGATTATGCTCCGCGCTATCCGGGCGTGGACGTGGTGTTCCCGCTGATCAACGTGACGGGCGTGGGCATTCCCGACGGCACCCGGGACGAGATGGCGGAGGCCATTCACCGCGCGCATTTGGGCAGCATCGGCATTTACGCCATGAAGCCCCTGGGCGGCGGGCATCTGATCGCCGACCCGAAGCAGGCGTTCGACTATCTGCGCGGACTGGGGACGATCGACACCATCTGCGTGGGGGTACAGAACGAAGCGGAGATCGATGTGAATCTGCGCCTGGCGATGGGGGAGGAACCTGACCCCGAGGCGCTGGCCCGCACCCGCCGGGAGCCGCGCCGCCTGATGATTCACGATTATTGCCGCGGCTGCGGACAATGCGTGGCCCGCTGCCGTCAGGGAGCGCTGTCCATTGTGGATGGCAAGTGCGTCTGCGACCAGCGCAAATGCGTCCGCTGCGGATACTGCGCGAAGGTGTGCGAGGAATTTTGCATTAAGGTGATTTGATTAAAATAGGTAAGGATCCCCTGCTTTCGGGTGCGGCGCATCGGAAAGCAGGGGCGCTTTTTGTTGACGGGGAAGTGAACGGACGGCGGGGGAATGCCGGGGCTGCAAAGCGGGAACGTTCGTCTTTTTTGCACAGGCGGGGGAAAAGCTGCGCGGCAGACTCCCCGGCCCTTTTTGCATGCGGCGAAGCGCAAACGTGCAGGACAGCAGGGGACGGCAGCCAAAACAGGAAATGAAAAAAGCCCGCCGTGCCTGCTTCAAAGCCCTCGAAACGTCGCCTGGTTGGAAATGTCAGCCCAGAAAGGACAAACGCAGACGGTGAAAAGCGCAGAAAGCCCTGCAATTGGAAAATGCTGGAATAGAGAAATGCAATGTATACGGAATACAGTGCAAAAGTTGTGCCAGCACCGTTGAGAAAACGCGATTTCAGACTTGACAGACGTTTTCTCAAATTCTATAATAAATTAACCGTTTGTTCCTTTGAATGGCGGAAAAATTAAGGAGGAGATTCACCATGAAGAAAGTGCTTGCTATCGCACTCTCCCTCTGCCTGCTGCTCAGCGGCGTGGCGCTGGCTGAGTCGGGCGACGCCGAAGCGACGTATACCTACAATTACGCGCTGAGCGTGTTCCCCACCAACTGGAACCCTCATCAGTATAAGACCAATACTGAAAACACGGACATGATGGCGTACATCACCGACAACCTGTTCACCTTCGACTACAACGAGGATGAGACCGGCTATGTGATGAAGGCCCGCATGGCCGCTGCCGAACCCGAAGACGTGACCGCCGATTACGTCGGCGAGGAGTGGGGCATCGAGGAGGGCGCGGAGAGCCGTGCCTGGAAGTACACCCTGCGTGACGATCTGAAGTGGCAGGATGGCACCCCCATCACCGCGCAGACCTATGTTGACAGCGTGAAGCTGCAGCTGAACCCCCAGGCGCAGAACTATCGTGCTGACAGCCTGTACAACGGCTCCTTCCGCATCCACAACGCTGAAGCCTACGCCAAGCAGGGCGTGGAGAGCAACACCAACTTCCCCTCTCTGGAGGAAGCGCTGGGCGTGAACAGCGCTGAGGAAGTGCTGGCTGCCTATGGCGACCAGAAGGGCTATATCGACTGGAACTACTCCTTCGGCGACACCTACGACTTCGATGCGAAGGCGTGGACTGGCGCTGCGGAGGATGGCGTTGTCGAGACTCCCCTGACCCTGTCCGAGCTGTATGCGTTCTACACCACTGGTGCGGGCGCTGAGAAGCTGGCTGGCCTTGGTCAGGACGAGGCGACCATCGCGGAGAACGCCGAGGCTGAGCTGTACGCGAAGTACACCTACCCCGAGATCGACTTCGACAAGGTCGGCATCAAGGCCCTGAACGACACCCAGTTCGTTGTCATTCTGGACAAGAGCCTGATCGGCTTCCAGCTGAAGTACAACGCCGAGCTGACCCTGGTCAATCCCGAGCTGTACGAGAAGTGCGCGTCCGTGGTGGACGGTGTGTACACCAACAGCTACGGCACCTCTGCTGAGACCACCATTTCCTACGGCCCCTACATGCTGACCAGCTTCCAGTCCGATAAGGAATACGAGCTGGTGAAGAACCCCTACTGGTACGGCTACAACGATCCTGCGTTCGAGGGCCAGTATCAGACCACCAACATCAAGGTGCAGAACGTGACCGAGGACTCTACCGCCATGGAGATGTTCCTGAACGGTCAGCTGGATGTGAAGGGTCTGTCCCGCGACTACATCGAGCAGTACAAGACCTCTGACTACACCTACTTCTCCGAGGGCGCTTCCACCTTCGCCATCGCTGTGAACCCCAACCTGGACGCCCTGACCAAGACCCAGGCCGCCGCGGGTGAGAACATCAACAAGACCATCCTGACCGTGAAGGAGTTCCGTATGGCCCTGTCCCTGGGCATGGACCGTACCAACTTCATCGCCGCCACCAGCCCCGCCAATGGCCCTGCCTACGCGCTGTATGGCAACACCATCGTCGGCAATCCTGAGGACGGCACCTTCTACCGTGACAGCGACGAAGCCAAGCAGGTTCTGGTTGACTTCTGGGGCCTGACCGACGAAGTCGGCGAGGGCAAGCTGTATGCCACCAACGATGACGCGATCGCGTCCATCACTGGCTACAACCCCGACATGGCGAAGGAATACTTCAACGCCGCTTACGACAAGGCCATCGCTGAGGGCCTGATGGACGAGGACGACGTGGTGCAGATCTGCATCGGCCTGCCCTCTGCAACCCTTCCTACCTATGTGAACGGCTATGAGTTCATCCAGAACAACTACACCGAGCTGGTCAAGGGCACCAAGCTGGAAGGCAAGCTGACCTTCACCAAGGACGATACCATCGGCAATGCGTTCGGCGACGCCCTGCGCAACAACCAGGTGGATATGCTGTTCTACGTTGGCTGGTCCGGCGCTGAGTTCGATCCCTACTCCCTGATGGAAGCTTATGTGTCCAGCGCGTATCAGTACGATCCCGGCTGGGATGCTACCACTGCGCAGGTTGAGATCGAGCTGGGCGGCGTGACCTACACCGCGTCCGCTTACGAGTGGTACGAAGTCATCAACAACACTCCTGTGGAAGTCACCAATGTGGAGACCAAGGAGCAGGTTGAGATGGTGCTGCCCTACAGCTATGACGAGGAGAAGGCTGCGGAGCGTCTGCACGTGCTGGCTGCTCTGGAGAACACCATCCTGCAGAACTATGACTTCATCCCGATCTCTGCGAACCAGTCTGCTCAGCTGAAGGGCATGCAGGTTGAGTACCACACCGAGGAGGAAGTCTTCCCCATGGGCTTCGGCGGTATCCAGTACATGACCTACAACTACACCGACGCTGAGTGGGATGCTTACGTTGCGGAGCAGGGCGGTACCCTGAACTACAACTAATAAGCAAAAATCGGGAAGCTGAATAGGCATTTCCAAACCAGGGCAGGGGTGCGAAAGCATCCCTGCCTTGGTGAATGCTTATGAAAAATAAGGATGATACCGTTCATTTCTTACGCCTGCACCCGGTTGCTCCGCGCGGATGCAGCCGTAAAAAATGGAAAGGGGCAAGGGCATGGTCAAGTATATTCTCAAGCGCATCTTATTGATGCTGATGGTGTTCATGATTATCGTCTCCATGTGCTTTGTGCTGGTGAAGCTGCTGCCGAATAAGCCGGCGGAGCAGTTCGGCAAGGACATGGCGCTGATCGAAATGCGGCGGGAGGCCCTGGGCTACAACAAGCCGCTGGCAGAGCAATACCTCATCTTCGTGCAAAAATCTATCCTCGGCATGGACTGGGGCGTGAGCGAGCAGCTGTATGTGGGTCAGGACGTGTGGGCGAAGTTCCTGGAAAAGATGCCCGCGACGGTAGCTGTGAACCTGTACACCATGGCCTTTGCCGTGCCGTTGGGATTGCTGTTCGGCATTTATGCCGCCCTGCGCAAAAACAAGTGGCAGGATCACCTGATCTCCACAGCGGTCATCATTTTCGTTTCGGTACCCAGTTATGTGTACGCATTCCTGGTGCAGTATTTCCTGTGCTACAAATTAAAATGGTTCCCCTTCCAGGTGAAGGCAGGCTATGACTTCTTCTCCTGGAACATGTTTGTGTCCATGGTGCCGGCGATCATCTCGCTGGGCTTCGGCACGGTGGCGGGCCTGACCCGTTACACCCGTGCAGAACTGACCGAGGTGCTGACCAGCGACTATCTGCTGCTGGCCCGCACCAAGGGCCTGAGCCGTGCGCAGACCACCGTGCGCCACGCCCTGCGCAACGCCATGGTGCCTATCTTCCCCATGATCCTGGGCGAGTTTGTGGGCATCATGAGCGGTTCGCTGATCATCGAGCAGATCTTCGGCATCCCCGGCGTTGGCCCGCTGTACGTTGCGTCCATTACCTCGTCCACCCCGGACTATAACTTCTTCATGCTGCTGTCCGCGTTCTACACGCTGATCGGTCTGCTGTCCGGCATCATTGTGGACATCAGCTATGGCTTTATCGATCCGAGAATCAGAATGGGGAGTAAGAAATAATGAGCGAGAAGCAGCAATATCCGAAGATTCCCGCCTCCGCGTTTGAGTTTGTCGGTACGGAAGGCCGGATGCATGACAAAAAGCTGGAAACCAAGCCCGTCGGCTATTTCAAGGATGCGATGATCCGCTTCTGCAAGAATAAAAGCTCGGTGGTGGCGGCGTTCATCATTCTGTTCCTGGTGCTGTACGCCATCATTGTGCCGATCTTCTGCGAAACGACCTACACCCGTGCGCTGACGGACACGACCTATCTGATGTACACCAAGCTGCCGCCCCGTGTGCAGGGCATGGGCTGGCTGGGCATGGACGGCACCAGCAATGTGACGCTGAACAGCTCCGACTACAACAGCCTGCGGGCGTCGGCGGAGGAGACTGGGCTGAACCCCATCCTGGAAACCTATCGCGAGGATTACACCGATCCCACGGCCAGCAGCAAGACCACGTTCTATGACCTGAAGGTGGATAACTACTATCGCCTGGGCATGACGTTCCTGACGCTTCAGCCCAGCGAGTTTGAGGCCATTCAGGCCTGGCAGGACGAGACGGGCATTCAGGTGATCTTCCCCATCACCACGGACAGCAAGCAGACGGACGCGAACATCTGGTATCAGTCCACCAAGAAGGGCGCGCCCAAGCTGGACAAGGAAGGCCACTTCCAGAACATCTACAAGACCACCACGCCCAGCGACACGCTGTATCACTCCATCCGCATTGCGGCGGACAACGATCCCGAAAAGCCGCTGGCCTATGCGCGTGTGACGGGTACGTCCACCTCCCCCAGTTACATTGTCCGCGCCTGCAAGTACACCTACTTCCAGTATCGCTACGGCTATGAGCCGGCGTTTGTGTTCGGCACCAACGCCAAGGGGCAGGACATCTTCACCCGTCTGGCTTCCGGCGCACGGTTCAGCCTGATTCTCGCCATCTGCATCTCCGCCATCAACCTGTTCATCGGCGCGATCTACGGCGCCATCGAGGGCTACTACGGCGGCGCGGTCGACCTGGTGATGGAGCGTATCGCGGACATCATCGGCGGTATTCCCTTCATTGTTGTTACGACCCTGTTCCAGCTGCACTTAGCCAACAAGGTCGGCCCGGTGGTGGCGCTGCTGTTCGCCTTTGTGACCACGGGCTGGCTGGGCATGGCGGCGCGTGTGCGCATGCAGTTCTACCGCTTCAAGGGTCAGGAGTACATTCTGGCGGCCCGCACCTTGGGCGCAAGCGACTGGCGGCTGATGTTCAAGCACATCTTCCCCAACTCGCTGGGCACCATCATTACCGGCTCGGTGCTGGTCATTCCGGGCGTTATCTTCTCGGAAAGCACGCTGAGCTATCTGGGCATCGTCAACCTGGAATCCTCGACCATGACCAGCGTCGGCACGCTGCTGTCCAACGGCAAGAATTATCTGTCCACGGACCCCTACATCATCTTCTTCCCCGCGCTGTTCATCGCCCTGCTGGAGATCTCCTTCAACCTGTTCGGCAACGGCCTGCGCGATGCGTTCAACCCGTCTTTGAGAGGAGTGGAGTAAGATGGAAAAGAAACTGCAAGTACGCCATCTGCGCATCTCCTTCCGCACCACCTCGGGCAAGGTGCAGGCGGTGCGCGACATCAGCTTTGACCTGCACAAGGGCGAGACCATGGCCATCGTGGGCGAGTCCGGCTCCGGCAAGTCCGTCACGTCCAAGGCGATCCTGGGCATTTTGGCGGGCAACGCCATCGTGGAGGGCGGTCAGATCCTTTATGACGGTCAGGACCTGCTGAAGATCAGCGAGGACGACTTCTATCGCCTGCGCGGCGATAAGATCGCCATGATCTTCCAGGACCCCCTGAGCAGTCTGAACCCCATCATGCGCATCGGCAAGCAGCTGACCGAGGCCATGCTGCTGAAGGGCAAGGCGCGTCAGCGCTCTAGCAAGGAGAACTTCCACGGCAAGCTGAACCTGCTGGAAAAGGCCATGCAGGAGGCCCCCGGCGCAAACGCCGAGGACGTGAAGAAGGAGTGCGACATGTTCCGCAAGTTTGAAATGCGGCACATCGAGCTGGAGCAGGGTTACAACCAGGCGGTGGACGCAGCCCGCGAAGCCCTCGCGGACGCGGACAACGTGCTGTTCCTCATTGAAAAAAGCGCCCTCACCGATGCAAACAACGAGCTGCGTCAGGTGAAGGATTTTGCCCTGCGCTCCATCAATCCCTTTGTGGTATGCGAGCGTGAGGCCGAGCTGCGCCAGAACGCCGAGCCGCTGCTGAACGGCCTGGGCGCGCAGGTGCGCAGCGGTGATTTCTCCGCCACCAAGACGAAGCTGACCGTCATCAAGGAAATTCTGGAGGCAGCGCTGGCGAAGCAGGAGCCTGATTTCTTCGCCATGGGCTATTTCCAGACCTACGGCTCCGGCGAGGAACCCAAGGGTGATGTGGCGGCGCAGAATGCCTTCTACACCAAGTATATGGACGAGCATTTCCTGCGGGACTTCATGCACATGGCGGAGCAGGGTATTGCGAACAACGACGCGCATTACGCCAAACTGCGCGAGACGGCCTCCGAGGCGTTGGACAAGGGCATTGCGGCCCTGCGCACCGGCACCGTGGAGAGCTTTGAGAGCCAGAGCACGGCGCTGTGCCAGACGGTGGATGCGTCCATCAATCCGCTGGACATTGTGAAGGACAGCGCGGCCTGCACCTTCACCACCAGCTTGAAGGACTTCCTTGCCACCTATCACGAGGGCGTGAAGACCAACGACCGCAAGCAGGCCAAGTATGAAAGACAGGTCGCCAAGGCACAGAGGAGCCGCAAGGCTGATTATGTGGTGGCGGCTGCGTCCATCATCGACCTTGAGCTGGTGAAGGACAACATGCTGAACCTGATGCTCCGCCTGAAGGAGCATTACGCCGAGCGCGCCGCGCAGGAAGCGCAGGAGGACAAGGCGCAGAAGGCGCAGCGGCTGATGGATTACCTGAAGGAGAACGCTTCCGGCATGGTGATGAAGATCACCAAGCAGGCGGCGAAGAACAAGGCGCTGAAGCTGATGGAGGAGGTCGGTATCTCCGAGCCTCGCAAGCGTTATCGCCAGTATCCCTTCGAGTTCTCCGGCGGCATGCGGCAGCGTATCGTGATTGCCATCGCGCTGGCGGCAAACCCCGACATTCTCATCTGCGACGAGCCGACCACGGCCCTGGACGTGACCATTCAGGCGCAGATTTTGGAGCTGATCAACAAGCTGAAAAAGCAGCGCAATCTGTCCATCATCTTCATCACCCACGACCTGGGCGTGGTGGCGAACATGGCGGATCGTATCGCTGTGATGTATGCGGGTAAGATCGTGGAATACGGCACGGCGGAGGAGGTCTTCTACTCCCCGGCGCACCCCTATACCTGGGCGCTGCTGTCCTCCATGCCTGACCTGGAGACCAAGGAGAAGCTGGAAGCCATTCCCGGCACGCCGCCCAACATGATCTATCCGCCCAAGGGCGACGCCTTTGCCGAGCGCAACCGCTACGCCATGAAGATCGACTTTGAGCAGCAGCCCCCGGAGTTCCCCATTACGGAGACCCACTGGGCGGCGACCTGGCTGCTTCATCCGGACGCGCCCCATGTGGATCCGCCGAAGGTTGTGACGGAACGTATTGCCAAGATGAAGGCGCGATTGGAGGGTGAAGCAAATGCCTGAACAGGAAGTTCTGCTCCGTGTCGAGCATTTGTGCCAGTATTTCAAGAGCAATAAGGCCGTGGATAATGTGTCCTTCGACATTAAGAAGGGCGAGGTTTTCGGCCTGGTGGGCGAGAGCGGCTGCGGCAAGACCACCACGGGCCGTTCTATCATCAAGCTCTATGACATTACCTCGGGCAACATTTACTTCAAGGGCAAGCGCATTGCGGCGGGCGTGAAATCCTACAAGGACGCCATCGCCGAGGCCCGTGAGGAAATGAAGGCCGCCAGCCCCGAACGGAAGAAGGAGCTGGAAGCTTTCATCGCCCAGCAGCGCGAGGAGATCAAGAAAGCCAAGTTTGACCACATCCACTGCGACAAGCTGCATGCGGACGACCTTGCCAAAGAAGTGGAGGCCAAGTATAAGCCCCTGCTGGCAAAGGCTACGGGCGAGGAGCTGAAGAAGCTCCAGGCGGAATATAAGGACGAGCTGCGCATTGCGAAAAAGCAGCGCTACATCACCCAAATCCAGATGATCTTCCAGGACCCCATCGCATCCCTGGACCCCCGCATGACGGTGCATGAGATCATCTCCGAAGGCCTGGTGATCCGTGGCGAAAAGGACAAGAAGACCATTGACGAGAAGGTCTTCAAGGTGCTGGAAATGGTGGGCCTGGTGCGGGAGCATGCGGGCCGCTATCCCCATGAGTTCTCCGGCGGCCAGCGGCAGCGCATCGGCGTGGCCCGCGCCGTGGTCATGAACCCGGAGCTGATCATTGCGGACGAACCTGTTTCCGCACTGGATGTGTCCATTCAGGCACAGGTCATCAACCTGCTCAACGACCTGCGCAAGGAGTTGGGCCTGACCATTCTGTTCATTGCCCACGACCTGTCCGTGGTGAAGTATTTCTCGGACCGCATCGGCGTGATGTACTTCGGCAAGATGGTGGAGCTGGCGGATTCGGATGAGTTGTTTGCCCATCCGCTGCATCCCTACACGCGGTCGCTGCTGTCCGCCATCCCGCTGCCTGACCCGCATTACGAGAAGCAGCGCGAGCGGATCAAGTACAATCCGCTGGCGGAGCATGACTACTCGGTGGACAAGCCCACCATGCGGGAGATCACGCCGGGTCACTTTGTGCAGTGCAACGAAGCGGAATACGCCAAGTACCGCAAGGAGCTGGGTCTTTGACATTTTACCCCGACCGCCGCAGCAAAGGGCGGTCGGGGTTTTTAGGAGCTGCAATGAAGAAAGAAACACGCAATGCGCTGCTGAAATACGGCGTGACGGTGCTGGCGGGGTTGGCCATCACCATTCCTGCCGCCATGGCGCGGGGCTTTGTCTGGGGCGGGAATGCGGGACTGAACGTGCGGTATCTGAGCGACGGCTTTTTTGTTGCCGCAGTGATGCTGATCGGCGTGGGTGCGCTGACCTGGGTCTCCTCCACGGGATTTTTTGACATGTTCTCCTACGCCTTCAAAAGCCTGCTGCTGCTGTTCAGCTCACTGAAGGGGCCGAAGGAGCATCCCTCCTACTTTGACTTTAAGACGGCGCGGGCGGAGAAGCGGGCCAAGGCACAGTTCTTCATCCTGTTTGTGGGGCTGGGCTATCTTGCCGCATCGCTGATTTGCCTGGCGGTGTATTACGGGGGATAAGACGGATTAGAATACCATGAGCGGGAGCAGAAAATGGGAAAATCGGCAGGAATCCCGCCCGGTGTTCGCGAATAGCTTATAGAATACTTTGGTTTCGAGGTGAAAATTTCGATGGCAGAATGTAATCACGATTGCTCCGCTTGCAGCAGCAAGTGCGGCGAAGCGACAAGTCTGCTGGCGCCGCAGAATGCGGGCAGCAATGTAAAGCGCGTCATTGGCGTGGTCAGCGGCAAGGGTGGCGTAGGCAAGAGTCTGGTGACGGGCCTGATGGCGACGCTGATGAAGCGCCGGGGATACAGCACGGCGGTGCTGGATGCGGACATTACGGGGCCGTCCATTCCGAAGATGTTCGGCCTGACGGACAAGGCCATGGGCTGTGACGACGGCATTTTCCCGGTGGAAAGCAAGACGGGCGTGCGGGTCATGTCCATCAATCTGCTGCTGGAAAATGACACGGATCCCGTGGTATGGCGCGGGTCGCTGATCTCCGGCACGGTGAAGCAGTTCTGGACGGACGTGCTGTGGGGCGATGTGGACTTTATGTTTGTGGACATGCCTCCGGGAACGGGCGATGTGCCGCTGACGGTGTTCCAGTCCCTGCCGGTGGACGGCATCATCATTGTTACCAGCCCTCAGGAGCTGGTGGGCATGATTGTGGAAAAGGCAGTCAAGATGGCGAATATGATGAACGTGCCTGTGCTGGGCATTGTGGAAAACATGAGTTGGATCGCCTGCCCGGACTGCAATAAGAAGATTTATCCCTTTGGCGAGGGCAGGACTCTGGCGGTAGCGCAGCAGTACAGTCTGCCCCTGCTGGCACAGCTGCCCATTCAGCCCGAGCTGGCTTCCGCCTGCGACAAGGGCATGGTGGAGCTGTTCAACGAGCCCTGGCTGGACGGCGCCGCCGATGTGGTGGAGCATATCCCGGAACATAAAGCGTAAAGCGTTATGAGAGACTGCGAGGGAGGCGGCTTCTGTGCCAGAAGCCCCTCCCTCGCGCTCCCTTCCGAAGAGTGGCGGGGGAGGCTTAGGTGCGTGTTTGCGGAGGCTGAAGGAGCCTCCGCGAACAGCTGTGACGGAGCTGGTGGGGCTTTGCGCTGCTTCCTCAGTCGCCTGCGGGCGACACAGCTCCCCCAGACGGGGGAGCGAGGGCTGGACTGCTTTGAGAAAGATGAACCCTTAGGGGAGAAATAATATGGAAAAATATCTGGGGCCTATTCTGACGGCAACCGTGGTGTTCCCCCTGCTGGCATTGCTGTTCACCGTGCCGTATATCATCTACTGCTATCGGAAATACGGCTCGGTGCTGGCAACACGCACGGTGCTGATGTATGCGTTCATCTATTACCTGATGTGCATCTACGCCCTGGCGATCCTGCCCTTTCCACAGGAGGGAACGGTGGTGACCCAGCGGACCCGGGTGAATCTGATTCCCTTCAATTATGTGCCGGAGGTCATCGCCAAAAGCGGCGCGTTCGACTGGAGCGACCCGAGAACGTGGCTCCCGGCGATTTATTCCTCCGGGCTGTATGAGCCGCTGTGCAATATCCTGATGTTCCTGCCCCTAGGCGTGTTCCTGCGGTATTACTTCGGCTGCAAGCTGTGGAAGACCATGCTGATCGCGTTTCTGGGGTCGTTGTTTCTGGAGCTGACCCAACTCAGCGCGACCTACGGTCTTGCGCCGTATGTCTATCGCTGCTGCGATGTGAACGACCTGATCGACAACACTCTGGGCGGCATGCTGGGCTATGCCATTACGCCGTTGCTGACATGGTTCCTGCCCAGCCGGGAGAGACTGAACCAGGTGAGCTATCAGCGGGGAAGCCGTGTCAGCTATGTGCGGCGTACAGTGGCTTTTCTGGTGGACGTGTTTGTTGATTTTGCGTTGCAGATAATCTTGACGTTTCTGAATCCCTTTGACGGTTCGCTGAAATATCTGATTGCCGGGCTGACGTCGGCGATTCTATATCAGGGTGTTTTCATGATCCTGCGCAAGGGGCAGACGCTGGGCAAGGCGCTGGTGAAGATTCGCTTAGTGGATGAGACCACCCATGCTCCGGCGACCCCGCGGGCCTACATGCTTCGTGCGCTGATTCTATGGGGCGTGCTGTTGCAGGCAAGTGGCTGGGTGAATGTGCTTTTCAAGGATTTTCCCACACTTTTTTTGGCAGGAGTGAGCGTCATCGCACTGCTGGTGCAGCCGGGGCTGCTGCTTTGCGCAGTGTACAATGGGATACATAACCGCCCGCAGATGTTTTATGAAAGGCAGCTGCATTTGATCCAGATCAGTACGCTGGAAAAGAAGCAGGAGTGTGCGGGGACGGAAGGGAAGAAGTAAGAGGGAGATGGAAGGCATCTGGGTGGTGCAAAGCGCTGCGGGATTTCCCGCAGCGCTTTTGTATGCCTTACCCTTCAAAAATTGAATTTACTCCACAGAATATGCTACTCCAGCACCCGTTGTATCCTATCCTCTGCGGCGGGGATATACAGGCAGACTGCCTGCGAAAAGGCTGGATACAGCCATCTGCTGGGAGCCTGCAGCATGGTTACAGTCCTCAGCAGCATCCCCTTCGTAGAGGCGTAACACACTCCTTACGAACAGGGTCGGTGTGCCAAAGGGGGCTGCGGCCCCCTTTGGATTACCCTTCAAGAGAGGCCCACTTAAACATGTATTTGCAAAATTTTCTGCGCCTCCTCTCTGAGACACCACCCTTCCCATT
>CAKTYE010000053.1 GCA_934631985.1 uncultured Clostridia bacterium
CGTTCCGGCGGCTGTATACGGTCAGCCGACGGAATGCCATGGAGCGGAACCGAAGGAGAACCCGGTTGTGTCCCCCCGGGAAGGCTCCGATCCAGGCGATGGCTGGGGGCGCTCATGGGGTCCGGGGGCCAGCCTTAGTTACATGGAAATTTTGGCTGGCCCCCGGGCGGTTTTGCCCACTTTGCCCGAGTGCAAAGTGGGTCGTCCGTCCGCAGACGGACGAAATTCTCTCTAGTCAGAACCCCAGCGCGGTCGTGTGCCGCCAAACCTCCACTCCTCTTTCCACCTTTTCCCCCACAAAAAATTTCCACCTTTTCCCTTTCCATTCTTCCCGAAAATTGCCCTCATGCTTGCCGCGTTCCGTGGACAAGCTGAAACCGCGAAAGGAGGGCGAGCCAATGGGTAAGAAAAAAGCACACCCCGTGCGGGAAATTTTGAAGGAAGCCCAAAAGAAAAATCCCACCGATGTGCTGGGAAGCTGGACGGGCGTGCCACAGGACCCATCGGAGAAGCCTGTGCAGGACGCTGACGACCTGTGATCCGACTTGGCGCAGTCACAGGCATGCCGGTGGTGTGGCAGGGCAAATGGATGGGCCGCGTAGAGCAGACCGTTTTGCAGCAAAGTGGGAAAAGTCTGCGTGGATTCGTCATTCGCAAAGGCATGAGTGGTGCAAAGTGGCTGAATGACGCAGATATTTCTCTGATCGGTGGTGTATCCATCCTTTGCAGGCATAAGCCGGGCAAACTCCCCCATGACACAGATTTTGCCCTGACCAGCGTCAAAGATGCATCCGGCCTGCGGCTGGGCTGGGTGACGGACGTGCTGCTTGACCCGGTGTCCCGGCGGGTGGAAGCGCTGGAGATCAGCCTGGGGCCGCTGGAGGAGTGGCGGCATGGACGGGCGCTGCTGCGGGAGTTCGTGGTGCGCCCGGTGCCCGGCGAGCCGGGGCAGGTGCTTGCGCCCTGCGGCAGCATCCTGGAAAGCCTGCGGGAGGGGAGGTGAGCGCGTGAATAAGTTTCTGTTTGGCAGCGCCATGGGCGTGATGCTCGGCGCGGGGCTGATGATGATGCCCGGCGCACGAACCGTGCAGCATGACGCCATGCGGGAGTTCCGCAAGCTGAAAAAACAGATGAAGCATCGGTGAGCGGCGGGGGGAAACTGCAATGCGCGGCTTCCCCTTTTTTGATAGGAGCGGAGCGCATGAAAAAATGGGGGCTTACAGTTGGATTCGCCGCGGCGGCGGTGCTGCTGTGGCCTGTGTGGCAATGCCTGGGAACTCAGCTTTTCTGGGCCTATCTGCTGATGTGGGCGGCGCTGCCCCTGTGCCGATGGATGGAACGCAGGCTGTCGCCCTCCCTGGCAGCGACGGGGGCGTTCGCAGCCATGACCGTGCTGGCGCTGGGCTTCCTGACGCTGGTGGTTCCCGCGCTGGTGCGTCAGTTTGAGCAGCTTGGCGAGGCCCTGCCAGCCCTGACGGCTTCCCTGACGCAGGCCTTTGCACAGGTGGAAGCAAGGCTGGCAGAGCGCGGCATAGATGTGGCTCCCCTGCGGGAAGCGGCGCTTCAGCAGGTGCAGCAGGCGGGGACCTCCCTGCTGCCGAGGGCCGCGCAGCAACTTCGGGGCGCGGCCTCCCAAATGGGCAGTATCATGCTGGCTCCCCTGCTGGCATTTTATCTGCTGCGGGATCGGCGGCGGATCAGCGCCAGCCTGACCCTGCTGGTGCCGGTACGCTACCGCAGGGCGGCGGTGCTGGCGGCCCGGGAAATGCGCCGGGAGACGGCGGGCTTTCTGCGGGGGCAGCTGCTGCTCTCCGGGCTGGTGGGGCTGCTGACCGGGCTGGGCCTGCTGGCGGTGGGTACGCCGGGGTGGCTGGTGCTGGGACTGCTGATGGGCGTAATGGAGCTGATCCCCTACATTGGGCCGCTGCTGGCAGGCATCCCGGCGGTACTGCTGGCGCTGACAGGCGGTTGGACCAAGGCGCTGTGGACGCTGGCGGTGCTGGTGGGCGTGCAGCAGCTGGAGGGCGGCTTCCTCTCGCCCCGCATGCTCAGCGGCGCGACCAAGCTGTCGCCGCTGACGGTACTGCTATCCATCAGCGCGGGAGGAGTGCTGGGCGGAACGCTGGGTATGCTGCTGGCACTGCCCGTAGTGGTTTCCGTGCGGGGAGCCTGTCGGGCCTGGCGTAGCGCCAAAAAGACGTTGTAACAATTTTGTAATATATGTTTACAAGGAAGGAACAGTCTGGTACAATACACCTTAGACAAGGACGCGGCGGGGCCGCGAAGGAGGAACCAGGCCATGAGACGAGGACGCTTTGGACGCATGGCGGCGCTGGTGCTGCTGCTGTGCGCAATGCTGACCACGGCGGCAGCGGCAAGCTATACCAAGCTGCGCTATCGGGATACCGGCACAGAGGTGCTGCGCCTGCAGCAGGCACTCAACCAGCTGGGCTATTCCACGGGCGGCGCAGACGGCAAGTTTGGTACCGCAACGGAAAAGGCCGTGCGTCAGTTCCAACGGGATCAGGGTCTGGACGAAGACGGCGTGGCGGGCGATGCTACCCAATCCCGGCTGTATAAGCTGGCGGGCGGCGTGGTTGCGCCGTCTACCACGGCTCCCAGCCAGAGTGGCAGCGGCACGGGCCTGTTCGGCGGCAATTATGCCACGCTGAAATACGGCTCCCGAGGGGATCGGGTAAAGACGCTGCAAAGTGCGCTGAATCAGTTGGGATTTTCCGCAGGCACGGTGGACGGACGCTTTGGCCTTGGGACGCAGGTCGCCGTGGTTGCCTTTCAAAAGAGCGCCGGTCTGAGCCAGGACGGCAAGGCGGGCCGCGGTACGCTGACCGCCATTGAACGGGCCATCTCCGGGGAGCAGACAGTCACCCCCGCGCCCAGTACAGGCACAGCGCCTACCCCCACGCCTACTCCTTCCTCCGGCAGCGGAACCGTCCCCACACGCACCCTGCGCCTGGGCATGACGGGCGATGATGTGAAGTCCGTTCAATCCCGGCTGCAAGCGCTGGGCTATTATGCCGGTTCGCTGGATGGCAAATATGGCAGCGGCACACTGTCCGCCATGCAGGCCTTCCAGAGCAACAACGGCCTGGTGGTGGACGGCAAGGCAGGCACGAACACCTATGCAAAGCTGTTTTCCAATAACGCCGTTCCCGCCTATGCGACCCCCGCGCCCGGCGCAACGGCAACTCCTACGCCCTTCAATGGCTGGATCGTACCGACCCGCGTGCTGCGCAAGGGCTACACCGGCGAGGATGTGCGTTCCGTTCAGAACCGCCTGAAGGCGCTGGGCTATTATACGGGGACGGTGGATGGCAAATACGGCACAGGCACCCTAGCGGCCGTGCAGGCATTTCAGGCGAAAAACGGCCTGACGACGGACGGCAAGGCGGGTACGGCAACCAATGCGCGGCTGTTTTCTAACAGCGCCCTGGCGGCAGATGCCGTGACGGCTACGCCCACGCCCGCCCCGGTCACGCCTACCCCCAGTCCCAGCCCCACGGCAACCTGGAACGTCCCCACGCGCACCCTGCGCATTGGCGATCAGGGCAGCGACGTCAGCGACGTGCAGAACCGCCTGAAGGAGCTTGGCTACTACACAGGCGCAGTGGACAGTAAATATGGCAGCGGCACTGTTGCGGCAGTGCTGGCCTTTCAGTCGAAGCACGGTCTGACCCAGGACGGCGTGGCGGGCAGCGGCACCTATACCCGGCTTTTCTCTGCCAGCGCCCTTCGCGCCGACGCTGCACCGACCTCCGCGCCGACCACCACGGTACATCCCACCCTGCGGGTCGGCGATCAGGGCAGCGAGGTCACGAAGATGCAGTCTGCCCTGAAGCAGCTGAAATATACCATCACGGTCAACGGTACCTATGACCAGCAGACCAAGACCGCCGTGACCTCCTTCCAGCGCCTGAACGGCCTTGGTGTAGACGGCGTTGCAGGACCGAAGACCCTTGCGGTGCTGTACAGCAGCAGTGCGGTGACGGGCGACACGCAGTTCACCACGCCCGCCCCCGTCAAGGCAACAGAGGTCCCCAGCACATCGCAGCTCAAGCTGATGCACTGGTACAACGAAGTGAAGCCCGTGCTGAAGGGCCAGCGCTCCATCTATGTCTACGAGCCGGCCTCCGGCTACGGCTTCACCCTGCACCTGTATTCCCTGGGCCGCCACGCAGACGTGGAACCCATGACCGCGCAGGACACCGCCAATATGATGGCGGCGTGGGGCAACAAGGTTTACTGGGAGCCTGTGAAGTTCGTGTATGTGAAGCTCCCCAACGGCGTATGGACCGTGGCGACAATGCACAACGTGGCCCATGGCGGGCAGAGCATCAAGACCAACAACTTTGACGGTCAAAACTGCATCCACTTCCTGCGGGATATGTCTGAAGCAGAGGAGAAAGACCCCAGCTACGGCGTAAAGAACCAGAAGGCGCTTCGCTCCGGCTGGAAAGCACTGACCGGGGAAACGGTAAATTAACGAAAACACAACAGAACGCATAACTTCGCCCAAAAGGCTCCCCTGAAAGGGGAGCTGTCCCGAAGGGACTGAGGGGTTATGTAGGCTTTTACATCCCACAAAGCCTACATAACCCTCTTTTTTTCTAAAAAAGAAGTACCTCCGCCCTCTTCCATTGTCCTCAGAGGCCTCAGAAGCACTTCTCCTTTTTATTCACTTCCCCACCATCGCCGCCAAATGCTCCACATGGTGCCGGGCCTGTGCTGCCAGGTCCTGCTGCTGCTCCGGAGTCAGCTGTCTGTCCCCCATCAGCCCCACAAACTGGCTTACCTTCAGGCCCAGCGCTTCCTGCATGTCCGCGTCGCTGCCCTGGGGACTGACCAGATAATAGCATAGCAGTGAATCCTGCTGACCAATGCGGTGCGCCCGATCCTCTGCCTGAGAATGCACGGCGGGACTCCAGTCCAGCTCGCCGAAGACCACACAGGTAGCCCGCTGTAAGTTCAGTCCCGAGGCCGCCCGCAGCGAAATGCAGCAGATGTCCGTGCGCTCCCCCATGAAGCGCTCCACCGCCTGCGCCTTCTGCGCCGGAGTCTCCCGCCCGGTGATAAACGCCGGGTGATAGCTTTTCAATTCGTCCTTGTAAATGTCCATCACATCGTGATGATGGGCGAAAAGCAGCACCTTCTCGCCGTTTTCCAGCAGCGCCCGAACAAACTGGCACACATAGGGAGCCTTCGCTACCCCTGTGGCCCGCCGCGCCTGCTGGGAAATGCTGTCCTCCAAAATGGCGCGCTGAGAGGCCGTCAGGGTGCCGTCCTCCTTCCAGCGCATCAGCTGGGGCAGCACCGGGGCCATCAGCCGCGCATAGGTCTTGTCGTTCCAGTCCAGCTCCTGCACCAGGCGGCGCTTGGGCGGCAACTCGCTCAGCACATCCTGCTTCACCCGGCGAAGCATCAGCCCCTCCCGCTTCAGGTATGCACCCAGCAGCTCCGGCTTGGCAACAATAGCGTTGCCATAGCCCCAGCACCATTCCCGGGAAAAGCTCTCCCAATCCCCCAGAAAGTGATAATCCAGAATGTTCACCACGTTCCAGATCTCGCCGCCCCGGTTGTAAATGGGCGTGCCGGACAGGCCGATGACATGCTCGCACTTCTCCGCTGCAAGGCTCGCCGCAGAGTATTTTTCCGTGCCGCTGTGGCGAAGCTCCTGCACCTCGTCAAAAATCAGGGTGCGGAAGCCCAGCTGCGGCAGCGCTTCCTTCCAGCCTCGCAGCAGCAGATAATGCAGGATGTACACATCCGCCTCGGGCAGGTCATAGGGCTTTAGCCCGTGGATGAGATGCACCCGCGGCACACGCCCGTCCACCCGCAGAAAGCGCAGCGTTTCCTCCAGCCAGTTCCGCGTCAGGTGCGCAGGCGGAATGATGAGTGCAGGCAGGTTGCCGCTGCTGGCAAGGTAAGCCAGCGCCTGCACCGTTTTGCCCAGACCCATTTCATCCGCCAGCAGGCAGCGGTCATGGGCCAGCAGAAAGGCAAGACCCTCCTGCTGAAAGGGTCGAAGCTGGCCCAGAAAGTTTGCCGCCGGCGGCGTGGCAAGGGCGGGCATCCGCGCGGCCTGCTCCTTGCGCACAGCGTACACGCGGGCGGCCTCCAGCGCCTTGTCCCACAGGGGCTTATCGCTTTCCTTCACTGCCAGCGGAAAGCGCAGCATCAGCCAATACAGATCGCCCACGGCCCGGGCATGCGCAGTGAAGCGTGCTTCGCCGCGCTTGCAGCCCTGCATGCCCGGAAACAGCCGCTTGCACATTTCCGTGACGCTGGGGTCGCCCTTCACCGTCCAGCAGCGGCTGCGGCGGTTGTAGCTCAGCGTACCGTAGACCCGCCCCGACGTTTCGGGAACCTCCCGCAGATAGGCGGGCAGCAGGCCGCTTTCTTCTTCAGTCATAGTGCGATCCCCCACAGGTGATTCAGGCAGAGATTTTTCACAGGCTTGCCCACCAGGCTTGCGGGCAGACGCACGCTCCCCTCGGAGACAAGAAGGAGACCCGCCACCTCCTTGCAGGCGCAGTAGCGGGTCAGTTGGGGCAGTATGCGATTGGGCGCGGGCTTGCCGCGCTTGATTTCAATGCCGATGTCGCCGCACATCAGGTCAATGCGGCAGCGGGGCGCCAGCGCCACCTCATGGGCGGCGGGAAGCCCGGCGTTTTCCAAGGCTTCCCGCACCATGCGGTGCAGATCATATTCGCCCCGCTGAAGCGGCGCGCGCAGCACGGTCAGCGCCTCGTAGACCTGCGTCAGCTCCATCAGTAGCCTCCCGCCATGGCGGTGGTCAACTGGCCCATGGCTGCCGCCACCTCCGCCGTGGAGGGGCTGCCCGAGGAAATGACTGCCTGCAAATTGCTGATGGCGCTTTGCAGCACTGCGTAATTCGCGCTGGCGGGGTCCATATTGTTCAGCTGGGCCTGCGCCTGCTGGATCAGCAGCTGCGCATCGGGGATCATGGTGTTCTCCACGACATAATTGCTGCCCGAGGACGTGCCTGCCCCATGCACGGTGCAGACCTGCCCGCCGGAGATCACGTTGCCGCTGCCGTCATACTTGATGGTGGCAGAAGAGCCGAGGTACTGGGACAGCACGCTTTCGTATTCCGTGCCGATGAACTGGTACAGCGGATGTCCGCTGGGAATGACGATCACGCCGCGAGAGATCACATTCGGGCAGTAGGCCGAAGCCAGATCGCCCGTCTCTGCGCAGACAGACTGCGTTTTATGCATCTGGCAGTAGGTGGTGGGAACAGTTCCCTGCGCCCACCAGTCTGTGACCGTGCCGTAGCCCTTCGCGTCGTTGGCGCAGGCCTCTGTGGCAAGCTGGCCGCTGACCGCGCAGGTGGTGGCCTTCACCAGCCCATACTGCGAGGGATCACCGTCCAGAATGTCCCGGTTGCTCAGGCCCTGATGGATCTTCTTCATATAGGCCTGCCACAGGGGAGCCGCCGCGCCGGAGCCGGTGGACTTGGAGGACAGGGCCTTATAGTTGTCGTGACCCACCCACAGGGCAGAGGAATAATACCCCGTCATGCCGGAGAAGAACACGCCCTTCTGGTCGGAGTTGGTACCCGTCTTACCGGCGACGGTCTGCCCGGAAATTTTCGCAGAGGTACCCGTGCCGCCGGACACAGCGTCCTTCAGCATGTCCACAATCATCCAGGACGTGGACTCGGAGAACACCCGGCGGCGGGTCTGGTTGGCGTGACCGTCCCACACCACGTTGCCTTCAGAGTCGGAAATGCCCAGCACAGAAATGGGAGCCTGATATACGCCGCCATTCGCCAGCACACCGAAGCATACGGACATTTCCAACGGCGTGATACCGCTGGAGCCCAGTGTCACGCCAAAGGGCGTTTCATCGATGTGGCTCTTATTCACGCCCATGCGCAGCAGGAAGTCCACCGAGCGCTCCACGCCCACCATGGTCATTTCGGCCTGTGCTGCCGCGGTGTTGTGGCTGCGCATCAGCGCACGGCGCAGGGTTTCGGGGCCGACGTAACCGCCGCCGCCATAGTTCTTGGGCCAGCTGTCCTTGCCGTTGGAGCCCTTCCACCCGGAAATGGGCAGCGGCATGTTATACACAATGCTTGCCGGAGACGCGCCCAGCTCCAGTGCGGGCGCGTACACGGCAATGGGCTTAATGGAGGAGCCGACGGGCATCTTCATGTCCGTGGCACGGTTCAGCGTCTTGCGGGTGGTGGGACGGGTGCGGCTGCCCACAATGGCCTTCAGCTCACCCGTGCGATAGTCCAGCACCACCGCCGCCGCCTGCGGCTGCACGATCTCCGTATAGGTGCCGTCGGCATTCTTGCTCTTGTACACCTTGTCGGAGGGATCCTGCAGGCGGGGATAATTCGTCCAGTTTTCCAGCGTGTCCTCCACCGTCTCCTGAATGGTGGTGTCGATGGCCAGCTTCACCCGGTAGCCGCCGGTGCGCAGCTTCTGCTCCATGGCGGCGCGGTTCGCGGCATTGTCCTCCAGATTGTTCATCCGCAGGAAGATGTCCACCACCTCGTCCACCGCGTATTCCACATAGTGGGCGTACTTGTACATGCCCGTCCCCTCGCTTGGGTCGGTTTGCAGCACGTTTGCCGTGGCTGGGTTCAGGGCCTCCTGATACTGCTCATAGGTGATAAACTGGTTTTCATACATGCACCGCAGCACATAGTCCGTGCGGTTGTTGGTGATGGCAGCATAGTCCACGCCCTCCTTGGAGCGGACGTAGAAATTGCGCCGGGGATTGTAATAATAGGGGCTGTTGTTGGTTCCCGCCAGCATGGCGCATTCCCGCAGGGTCAGCTCGCCCAGGGACTTGCCGAAATAGCCCTGCGCCGCCACCTGCACGCCGTAATAGTTCTCGCCCAGATAAATGGTGTTCAGGTAGCTTTCCAGGATCTGATCCTTGGTATACTTCGTCTCCAATTGCAGGGCCAGATACGCCTCCTGAATTTTGCGCTTGTAGCTCTGCTCGCTGGAAAGGATGGTGTTTTTGATCAGCTGCTGGGTGATGGTCGAGCCGCCCTGGGTCGAGGAAGAGGTCAGGTTCGACACAAACGCGCCCACAATACGCTTCAGGTCCACGCCGTTATGGGTGTAGAACCGCGCGTCCTCCACGGCAATAAACGCATCCTGCAAATACTTGGGCATGGCTGCCAGACTGACGCTGACGCGGTTCTCAATGCCCTTGTATTCCGTAATAAGGTTATTGTTCGCGTCATAAATAAAGGAGGTCTGGGCCTGTTCGTCCAGCGCAGCGAGGTTCAGGGTCGGCGCCGTCTCCACATAGCCCTTGGCAATGCCGATGACCGCACCCACGCCTGCCAGCCCTGCCAACACCACCAGCAGCGCCACAATGCGCACCACATTCACGGCCACGGTAATGGCAAAGTTGGGCTTCTTCGTGGCGGGCCGGAAAATACTGTGGGGATGAGGCTTTTCCGGGCGCGCGTCAATGTCCTCCATGTCCGCCGCCCACTGTGCGTCGTCCTCCTCCATCGGCTCCTGCCCATTGTCCTCGGGCGGATAGTCCTCCTCAGGCGGATAAGCATCCTCCGGGGGATAAGCGTCCTCGGGAGGATACATATCCTCGGGGTTCTGCTGCCCCTGCACGGGACGGAAAGCGCGGGTAGGCTCCTGTTCCTCCCGCGGCATAAACTTACGCTGATAAGCCAATTGCTCGCCTCCTTGAGTACAATGCCGAGGGCCTCCCCGGCATAAGGTTCGAAAGGGGTTCGTACTATTATAGCATACCCTCGCAAGGAGGGAAAGTATGGACGCTTATGCAACGAAGGAGGGGCCGCAATGACTGCATGCACCGCTGAAAAAAGGCGACCTTCCCGCTGGCTGCGACGACTGCTGGCTGCGCTGGCGCTTGTTTCCCTGGCCCTGCTTTTCATGCAGCGCAACCTAAATCAGGTGGTGCTGACCATGGCAAGCGCCAATGCCCGCGCCCTGGCGGTGAACGTGCTGAACCAGGCCGTGCAGGAAATTCTTGACACCGGCGTAACCTACGAGGACATGATGCTCGTCCAGAAGGATCAGGAAGGGCGAGTCTCCCTGCTGCAAGCCAACACCACCCTGATGAACGACATGGCCTCGGCTGCGGCGCTCCGTGCGCAGGCTTCCCTTTCCAGCCTGGAAAACCAATTCGTCTCCATCCCGCTGGGTTCGGCGCTGGGTATGACCATCTGGGCCGGCTCCGGGCCGCGCATTCGGGTGCAGATTCTCCCCGTGGGCGCAGTGTCCGCCCAGTTCTCCACCGAATTTCACACCGCAGGCATCAACCAGACCCGGCATAAAATCCTCTTGACCCTGGAAGCCACCGTGCGTCTGGTCATTCCTACCGGCGCGCAGGAGATCTCCGTTTCCTCCCAAATGGCAGTAGCAGAAAGTATCATTGTAGGACAGGTGCCGTCCTCGTTTGTAGATGTAAATAATGATTCAGATATGCTGAATTTGATACCGTAGCACCTCCCGCCCCAAAACTAACAGCGCGGAAGCCCCCTTCCGACTTCCGCGCTGCGTGCTTATATATCGCTTTCCTGCAATCCGTTCTTTAGTTCAGCTGAATACCATAGATATGAGAGGTACCCTTGCCCGTGGTACCAACCACCATCATGTCGCGGTATACTGCGGGAGAGCCTTCGATCTCGCCCTCTACCTTCAGGGAAGAGATCGTTCTGCCCGTCTCGGCGTCCAGCAGGTAGATGGTGCCGTCGCTGGTGCATTGGATCACCCGCGCATCGCCGTCCGCGGTGTACACCGCCACCGGGCTGGAATACGTTGCCGCGTCCAGCTCCGCCGTCCAGGCTACCGCGCCGGTGTCCTTCTTCACCGCGACCACAAGGCCCTCGCTCACGCCCAGGCCTTCCTCGTCGTTCACCTTGGACAGGGTGAAAATCGCCAGATCGTCAATGCTGTTCGCGCCCAGCACGGGGGAAGCCATTGCGCCGGGAATGGTGTCATCCTTGCCCTTCTTCACCGGCACAGACAGCGTCCAGCCCTCCGCGCCCGTCATGGCGTTGTAGCGGCGAATGTCGCAGGTACCCTTCTTGCGGTTTTGCAGCGTGTTCGCCGTGTAGACCCACAGGGTGCCGTCATCATCGAAGTCCAGCGCCACCGCCGCCTGCACCGCGTCGCCGGTCTTGACCGCCCACACAGTGGTCATGGTGGTGGTGTCCACGCAGCGCAGCACGCCCGTCATGTCGGCATAGTAGACATATTGTTGATACATGGCCTGCGAGGACAGCACCTTCACATTTTTGCTGGTCTGCCCGGAGGCCTTGGTGGACATGGCGATGGTCTTGGGGCTGATGCTGATGCTGCCCTGCTTCACATCAAATTCCGTGTTCAGGTCCATGGTGTACAGCATGCCGTTGCTGCCGATGGCGGTCATGCCCAGCTGCTTGTTGCTCCAGTTGAACAGGGGGCTGGTGTCAAACGCGCCGTCAGCGCTGATGGGCCGCTTCAGCTTGCCGTCCAGACCGTCCAGCAGATAAAGCTGCTTCTGGTTGAACAGGTTGAAGAACCGCACACCGATGTCGCCGTTGCCGCTCTTCATCTGGCGGGCATACTGGCCCACCGCCATCAGCGGCATGCCGTTGGAACTGAGGCTGACGCTGCCCTTCATGGGATAGCCCACGTTGATCGCGTCGCGGGTAGGCTGACCATCCGCCAGGTCAAGGAAGTAGATTTTGCCATCCAGCCCTGCCAGAATGACTTCCTTCAGGGCCTTGGTGTCACGCTTTTCCTCCACGATGTTCGTCATGGCGCGCACCTGCATGCTCCACTTGATAATGGCAGGCTGGCCCGTCCAGCCGATACCGTAATAGGTGCGGGATTTCGCCGCCACGCTGCCAGCATCCACCGTCCAGGCCACGGACAGGCTCTCCGGCAGACTTGCCACCGTGCCGCTCGCCGCGTTCTGGCGGAAGTTGGAGCCGCGGAAGGTCACCACGCCGAAGTCCTGGGGCGTGTAATTACTCTCATCCCCCAGGTCAAAGACGCTCTGTGCATCCCGGGTGTAGCTGGTCAGCTTTTTGGAGTTGTCGTACACGGTCTCCTTCAGGCTCAGCTTCTCGGGGTCTGCCGCGGGGTCCGCTTCAGCCTCCAGCCGGGGGCGGGGGGTATCGGTGGGCGCAGGCGTCGGCGTATCCGTCGGCGCAGGCGTATCGGTAGGCGCCGGGGTGGGCGTATCCGTAGGAACGGGCGTGTCCGTAGGCGCTTCCGTGGGTGCAAGCGTTGCGGTGGGCTGCGCCGTCGGCTCCAGCGTTGCCGTGGCTTCGGGCTGCAGGTCCGTCAAGCCCTCCTCGGGGATGGGTTCGCCATCGTTCATGCCCTGGGTGTCCGGCTGACCCTCCTCGGGGATCGGCTCACCGTCATCCAGCATGGGGTCCTCCTCCGGCACATCCGTGCTGGCAGGCACCTGCGTCGGCACCGTCACAGGCTGCGCGGTGGGTTTCTCCGTTGCGAACACATCCGCCGCGATGGTGGTCATGGGCGGCTCGTTCACGGTCAGGGTCTGGGTGCGTCCGCTGGCAATCCATGTACCGTCCGCGCCCTGCACCTGGGCCTCCACCGTGCCGCTCCAGGCCGCATCCATGGACAGCGTCAGCATCCAGATGCGGGACTCGGCGTTATCGGAATAAGGGGTCGCCGTAGCGGTAAGGGCATTGCCGTCCGCATCCACCACGCGCACACCCGCTGCCGTCTTGTTTGTGGTCAGGGTGAACACCACGTCCATGGGCGCGGTACCCTGGGTCGGCGCAGCGGAGAATTCCTGAAGCTCCGCCTGCACAGATGCATCGTGGTGCAGCAGATTGCTCACGTTCTCCACCGCACCGCTCAGCGCGCCCTGCACCTTGCCCTTGATGGAGCCAAGGGTGCTGTCATCGTTGGGGAGCATCAGGAACGCTGCAATCAGCAGGCCCAGCACCACCACCACTGCTACGATAGCAGTCAGGCAGCCGCGGCGCTTGCCGGGACGTTCGCGCTCCTCCTGCTCATCCTCCACGGGAGCCCATTCGTCATCCTCCGCATCATAGATGCGCTTTTGCATGGGCCGAGCGCGGAGCATATCCTCCTGCACCGGACGGGCGTAGGGGCTTTGCTGCACGGGCTGCTGCTGGGTGTAGCCGGGCGCGTCCACCGCGCGGCGGTTGCCCTGCTGGGGCCGTGTCACAGGCCCCGCCGTCTGCACCGACTGGCCCTGATTGGGCGAGCGCAGAAGCGCCGTGGGACGCGGCACGCCCTGGGAGGGCTGCGTCCCCGTCCGCTGCATGCTTGTCCCCCGCTGATTCATCCGCGCACGGGGCTGCGCAAGATTTTCCGTCTGGGCGGCAGGCGCGACCCGGCGCACATTGGCGACCTGGGGCTGCGGCTCCGCCTGCTCCTCCACGTCTGCTTCCTCTACGGACGCGGCATAACGCGCCGCGCGGCGGTGACGCACCGGCGCGGCCGGGGTCACAGGCTGCACCACCCGCGTGGCCTGCTGATCTTCCTGCTCCGGCATGCTTCCGGCGCCCTGCTGCATATCTTCATCAAACTGATTCAAAGCTCTTACTCCTTTGACGCAAGTTCAGCGGCATTTAGTCCCTCTTATTATAACGTACTTCGTCAGGATTCACAAGTGCCGCATTGTAAATCTTCACACTAGGGTGTGATTCTAAATGAAACAGGTGCAGATTCGAGCAGATTTTCATGCACTGCAAGGATGAAAACCGAAGGTTTACTGGACGTAAATCGAGGTTTGAAGACACAGCAGTGCTTGAAAAGATGCCGAAGATGCTGCCTGGAGCATTTAGAAGCACACCCTAGCCGAAAAATGGGTAGTTAGAGGCCTTGAAAACCAATTGAATTCTCTCAAAAGGTATTGTATAATGGTCAGACATGCTGTAAAAGACCGCACCCGTCCGCAGGGCGCGGGCACCGCTTTATGGAGGAGGACAACCATCATGTCGCTTTGGGCGCTTTTTATGATTGCCGTGGGGCTGAGTATGGACGCTTTCGCGGTGTCCATCTGCAAGGGACTTTCCGTACGCAAGGCCACGGTGAAGCACGCCGTCTGCGTGGGCGTGTATTTCGGCGGCTTTCAGATTCTGATGCCGCTGATCGGCTATCTGCTGGGCAAGCAGTTTGAATCCCTCATCACCAGCATCGATCACTGGATCGCCTTTGTGCTGCTGGGGCTGATCGGCGCAAACATGATCCGCGAATCCTTCGGCGATGATGAAAAGCTGGATGATTCCTTTACCTTCAAAACCATGCTGCCCCTGGCGGTCGCCACCAGCATCGATGCGCTGGCCACGGGCGTGACCTTCGCCTTTTTGCAGGTGAACATCGTTCCCGCCGTGACCTTCATCGGCATCACCACCTTCACGCTGTCCGCCATCGGCCTGAAGGTTGGCAACGTGTTCGGCTCCAAGTATCGCGCCGTTTCCGAGCGCTTCGGCGGCATTGTGCTGATCCTGATGGGCCTCAAAATTCTCCTGGAGCATCTGGGCGTGTTCGGCTGACTTGCATTCCGCCGGGAAACAGTGTACAATCATCGCCAGAGTGGATTACAGGGAGGATCGCACGGATGGCAAAGCTCTACTTCCGCTATGGGGCCATGGGCTCCAGCAAAACGGCGAACGCAATCATGGTGCAGTATAACTATCAGGAACGAAACCAGCGGGTGCTGATGGTCAAGCCAGCCCTGGAAAACCGCGACGGCGAGCGGACGCTGAAATCCCGCTGCGGTCTGTCCGCCGAGTGCGTGTTTATGGAGGAGCTGACCGACGCGCTGGTGAAGCAGCACGATTGCGTGATCGTAGACGAGGCGCAGTTTCTGACCAAGGCGCAGGTGGAATACCTTGTGCATGTTGTGGATGAGCTGAACGTCCCGGTCATTGCCTACGGCCTGCGTGCAGACTTCCGGGGCGAGTTTTTCGAGGGCAGCCAATGGCTGATGTGCTGGGCCGACACCATCGAGGAGGTCAAGACCATCTGCTGGTGCGGCAAAAAGGCCACCTGCAATGCCCGCGTTCACAACGGCAAGGTTGTGAAGGAGGGCGAGCAGGTGCTGCTGGGCGGCAACAACCAGTATGTAAGCCTGTGCCGCAAGCACTGGACCAGCGGCGAGCTGGGCGATTTCAAGGATTTGAATCTCTGACTGCATGACGCATTTTCCCGCCGGGGCGCTTGCTCCCCGGCGGACTTTCTTTGTTTGCGCATTTACGCAAAATTTACACACCAGCGCCGCCCTTCACGCGCACGTTCAGCAGGAATTGTCCTCCCCGTGACGAACATTGTTACAACCCCTTTCCCAATCGCGCGTCTTTGAAACGCGCCTACGCTGGAGGATGCAGGCATGGCAGCGACCGTCTATCGAAACAGAGAGCTTTCCTGGTTACAATTCAACGAGCGGGTACTGGCGGAGGCGGAGCGCGAGGATGTTCCGCTGTGCGAGCGTCTGAGCTTCGTGTCCATTTTTCAAAGCAATCTGGACGAATTTTTTATGGTGCGCGTCGGGTCGCTTATCGACCAGCGCAGCCTGGATGAAAGCTATCGCGAGAACAAGACCCACATGACCGCCCAAGAACAGCTGGACGCGATCCTGCCCCGTGTGCAAGAGCTGAACCGCCGCAAGGATGAAATTTATCAACACCTGATGACCCGCCTGGAGGAGGCTGGGGTGCGGCTGGTGAACTTCCGCCGCATCAGCGCCCAGGAAAGCGCTCATCTGGAAAAATACTTTGATTCCGAGATTGCGCCGCTGCTATCCCCAGTCATTGTGGACAAGCGTCAGCCTTTCCCCTTCATTAAAAGCAGGGAAATCTTCGCCGCGGCGGTGCTGGAAAAGAAAAGCGGCAAGACCCGCCTGGGGCTGATCCCCTGCGGCACGGGCGTTTTCCCACGGCTGATCCAGGTCTCAGACGGGGTGCGCAAGGCCTATATGCTCTCCGAGGAGCTGATCCTGCACTTCATCCCCAAGGTGTTCAAGGGCTATGCTGTGCGGGAAAAGTCCCTGCTGCGCGCCACCCGCAACGCGGACATCGACGCGGACGCGCTCTATGATGAAGACCTGGATTACCGGGAATTTATGGCCGACCTGATGAAGCGGCGCAAGCGGCTGGCTCCCCTTCGGCTGGAAATGTCCCGGAAACTGGGCGACGACATGGTGACGGCCCTGTGCAAGCATCTGGACGTGAGCAAGCGTTCCGTGTTCCGCTACAACTGCCCGCTTGATCTGAGCTTCCTGTTCCAATTGCAGGACGTGCTGCGCCAGCGCACAGAGCTGTTCTATCCCAAGCGCTTTCCGCAGCGCTCCGCGCAGTTTGCACAGAACCGCCCCGTGCTGGATCAGATTCGTGCGCAGGACAAGCTGCTGGCCTATCCCTTTGAAAGCATGAAGCCCTTCCTGACCATGCTGCGGGAGGCGGCCTCCGACGAGAAGGTGGTCTCCATCAAGATGACGCTCTACCGCGTGGCAAAGCAGAGCGAGGTGGTGGAGGCCCTGTGCGAGGCTGCGGAAAACGGCAAGGACGTGCTGGTGCTGGTGGAGCTGAAGGCCCGCTTCGATGAAGAAAACAATATTGAATGGTCCCGTCGGCTGGAGCATGCGGGCTGCAACGTCATTTACGGCCTGAACGGCTACAAGGTGCATTCCAAGCTGTGCCTCATCACCCGCAAGGACGGGGAGCAGGTGGAGTATTTCACCCAGATCGGCACAGGCAACTACAATGAAAAGACCGCCCGGCTCTACACCGACCTGTCCATGATGACCCACCGCCCGGAGATCGGCCTGGAAGCCTCGGCGGTTTTCCAGGCGCTTGCCATGGGAGAAATGGTGCAGACGTCGCAGGAGCTGCTTGTTGCGCCCCACTGCCTGCAAAACCGTGTGCTGGACATGATGGACGAGGAAATTGCCCGGGCGCAGCAGGGGCTGGACGCATGGATCGGCATCAAGATCAACTCCCTGACGGACAAGCGTATTATTGACAAGCTGATCGCTGCTTCGCAGGCCGGGGTGCAGATCGACCTGATCGTGCGCGGCATATGCTGCCTGCTGCCCGGTGTGCCGGGCATGACGGAGAACATTCGCATCATCAGCATTGTGGGACGCTTTTTGGAGCATTCTCGCATTTACATGTTCGGCAAGGGCGAACGGCAAAAGCTGTACATTGCATCCGCCGACCTGATGACCCGCAATACCCTGCGCCGCGTGGAGGTCGGTGCGCCGGTGGTCGATCCCGCCCTGCGCAGGGAGC
Source organism: uncultured Clostridia bacterium (assembly GCA_934631985.1). Classification (GTDB taxonomy): domain Bacteria; phylum Bacillota; class Clostridia; order Christensenellales; family Aristaeellaceae; genus Egerieenecus. Next base: position 17,279 of record CAKTYE010000053.1, read on the forward strand.
TAAACGACCTTTTTGACCTGATGCTGCGGGACAACATTCAGGCACGGGAGCTGCACAGCGACGGCAGCTATGTCCGCCGCACCCCTGGCGAGAGCGAGACCGTTATCAACGCACAGGAGCTGCTTTACCAGCAGGCTTATGACCGCATTGCCGACAGCAAATGACCTTTCCGGATAAACTGATAGTATACAGCAGGCCGCGCTCGCAGCGATTGCAAGCGCGGCCTGTTTTTCTATGCTTCCCGTTACTGTTCCATTCGATAATATTTGAAGGCTCCATCCTGTCCGACAAAGCGGAAGCCCACCTTTTCCAGCACATGCTGACTGCGTGTGTTTTTCAGGATAGCATCCGCATGGATCACCTTCATGCCCAGTTCCTCAAAGGCATAGCGAACCGCCAGCCGTTCGGCCTGCGTTCCGTAGCCCTTGCCCTTTACTGCATCGTTTTGCATATGGATGCTCAGGGTGCATTCCGCTTTTTCCCAATCGATTTGCTTCAGCTGCAATTCCCCGATGGGCTTCTCCCCCAGCATGATGGCAAGCAGAACGCGGGACGGTTCGCTTTTAACGTCGAAATAGCTGTCCACCTTTTCTTTATAATAAACGTAGGGCGTGAACGCCGACATATCCTGATAAATGGAAGCATCGTTCTGCCAGTGCTGATACAGCGCATGGCATAGCTTCCGCGTCATGGGTTGCAGCTGGAGGGCGGACATGCTGGGGTCACTGCCTTTCTTAGTCTGCTGGAAAAACCTCATCCGCCGCCTGCGGGCGGCACCTTCCCCAGAAGGGAAGGCAAGGATCGTTTTATCGCCTTCCCCCTTGGGGAAGGTGGCTGAGCGCAGCGAAGTCGGATGAGGTTCTCCTCCGCAGCCTATTGCGCTTTGTGTAAACAAAAATCCCTCTCATTTTTGAGAGGGATTTTTGTTGGTGAGGCGCCATCCAGACTCGAACTGGAGAATAAAGGTTTTGCAGACCTTCGCCTTACCACTTGGCTA
>CAKTYE010000054.1 GCA_934631985.1 uncultured Clostridia bacterium
TGGGTTGAAATAATCAAACCTGGATTTATGGAGCTTTCCACCTCCGTCGCCCCCTGCGTGGGGGCGTGGGTTGAAATCAAAAGGCGGGAAATATGCTGTTATCCTTGTATAGTCGCCCCCTGCGTGGGGGCGTGGGTTGAAATAATAAGGAGGGCATGAAAATGGAACTGGAAACTGGTCGCCCCCTGCGTGGGGGCGTGGGTTGAAATCTCGATGCGGTTATAGTTTTCAATGGGATCATATTGTCGCCCCCTGCGTGGGGGCGTGGGTTGAAATAATCAAACCTGGATTTATGGAGCTTTCCACCTCCGTCGCCCCCTGCGTGGGGGCGTGGGTTGAAATTTGCCCGTGGGAATTACGCCCTCAGTCAGCTTGTCGTCGCCCCCTGCGTGGGGGCGTGGGTTGAAATCTACTTAGCAGCCATCAAAGGTAGCCGCTGCTATGGTCGCCCCCTGCGTGGGGGCGTGGGTTGAAATTGGCAGAAAGGGCCCGCCCTGCTGCTTGCGCGTAGTCGCCCCCTGCGTGGGGGCGTGGGTTGAAATTTGTGGTTCTCCGTGTACATGTGCTATAACCCTCGTCGCCCCCTGCGTGGGGGCGTGGGTTGAAATCGTTCTCCCGGTTGTCCAGCATTTCCAGCGTCCGGTCGCCCCCTGCGTGGGGGCGTGGGTTGAAATAAAAGGAGGCACAGAAGCCATGGCGAAGATTACGTCGCCCCCTGCGTGGGGGCGTGGGTTGAAATATCGAGAACCCACGGGGAGGGATGCGGAAAATGCGTCGCCCCCTGCGTGGGGGCGTGGGTTGAAATGAAAGCGACATGGGTGAGGACTTCCAGACGGTGGGTCGCCCCCTGCGTGGGGGCGTGGGTTGAAATCCTGTAGACAAACCCGTTATAAGGGGAGGTGATGTCGCCCCCTGCGTGGGGGCGTGGGTTGAAACATGAATCAAGGCGTACCATAAAAGCCGCTCATTGGTCGCCCCCTGCGCGGGGGTGTGGATTGAAATCAGTAGTCGTTGATCTGCTCGGCGACGTTCTCCATGTCGCCCTCTGTGCGGGGGTGTGGGTTGAAACAACGTCTGCCAGTCAAGAATGTACTGCATCACCTTGTCGCCCTCTGCATGGGGGCGTGGAGTGAAATCGCGCCTACAAGACGGGCGCAGCAGCAGGTGGCGAGTCCCCCCTCCCTGTGCGCGTGGTGCGTGGCTTAAAATCAATCTATAAACAGAGAATAAATCTCTTTATTTCTCCGTCTTCTCCGCTTCATCCCGTTCCAGCAGATCCACCTGGTCATGGATACGCTGCATACGCAGATCCAGCATAGAAATATCTGTGGCGGTCTGTACCAGCTCATCGGAGATGCTTGCAGGGATCGTGGGGATGGCTTTGTAGCGCAGCTGATGCTCAAGGGTCGCCCAAAAGTCCATGGCGATGGTACGAATTTGCACCTCGACCGGAACCATAAACTTGCCTTCGGAAAGATAAACGGGTACCTGAATAATCAGGTGCAGGCTGCGGTAGCCGTTAGGCTTCGGCTCGCGGATGTAGTCCCGGATGCGCCAAAGCTTTACATCATCCTGCTGCAAAAGCAGCCGCGCAACGGTATAGATGTCGTCCAAGTAGGAGCAAATGACGCGAACGCCCGCAATGTCGGTCAGATTGGATGCGGCGGCGTTCATGCTGATGGGAAAGCCCTTTCGTTTCAGCTTTTCCACAATGCTTTGCAGCGTCTTCAGCCGGGACTGCATGTTATGAATGGGATTGCGGCGATGGCGCATTTGAAACTCTGCGTCCAGGCTTTCCAGCTTGGACTGCACGAGCCGGATTGCGGCTTCATAACGGCATTGTACAGCAAAATAGTCATCCACCATGCGCTGAAGCTGTGCTTCGCGCTGGGAAGGGGGGGCAAGTGTCGCCATGGGTCATTACACCTCCTGCGGAATAAGAACGGTGGGGGCGGGCGTCAGGGGCAGCGTTACCCGGAAGGTGGAACCTTTGCCGGGAGTAGAGCGTACATGAATATCGCCCCCTGATTGTGTGACGATTTTCTGGGCGATGCACAGTCCCAACCCCGATCCTTCATGGGAGTGGGAGGTGTCACCCTGATAAAAGCGTTCAAAAATGCGAGCCTGCGTGGCTTCGCTCATGCCGCAGCCATGGTCGGCGATCTCCACAAAGGCCTGATCCGTGGCATAGCAGCTGATGTGCAGTACACCGTCCTGCGGGGAAAACTTGATGGCATTACTGATAAGGTTGATCCACACCTCGGCGAGAAGCTCCTCGTGGGCTGTGATCGTGGTGGGAGAAAGGTCAAGCTCCCATTGGATGCACTTGCTTTCCCAGGTGGGTTCCAGCTGCACCACTATGCGGCGAAGCTGTTCGTCCAGGGCAAAGGGTGCAGCCTCTGTGGTAGGCAGACGATCCAGGCTGCTCAGGCGCAGCAGGTTGCGGGAAAGGTGACTGAGCCGTTCGCTTTCCTCGGCAATGATGCCAATGTATTCCTGCCGGGAGTCTTCATCCAGGTCAGGGGATTGCAGCAGCTTGGCGAAGCCCTGAATAGACGCAATGGGCGTTTTGAATTCATGGCTGACGTTGGAGATAAAGTCCTTTTGCAGATAATCCGTGCGGGCAAGGGCCTCCACCATGTCGTTGAAATTGCGCATGAGGCAGCTTAACTCGTCATCGCCCAGCACGGGCAGGCGCACGGTAAAATCTCCCTGCGCTACCTGCTGGGTCGCCTTGCGCAGGCTGGCAACGGGGCTTGCGACACGATTAGTGAAATGATGTCCGCAAAACAGCAGCGCCAGCAGGAAAAACAGGATGGCAAAGACGAACCGCAGCACAGAACTGTGCCATTGGTTGTAGTTTGTTCGGGCGGAAACCGCAGCCAGCCCATGCGCAAGCTGAACATAGGTCACAGGCAGGGAGGTCAGGCCGCCGCCCTTGGTTACCATGAGCCGGTCTGTCAGGCTAGTTAGCTCGTCCTCGTTCAGAGGCGTTTCATCGGCGGCAACCATCCGCACGCTGACGGTGGACGTGGCAGCCATGGTCAGCATGTCCTCCAAAGACAGCTCGGTCTTTTGCTCCAGCGCCAGCAGATAAACGGCGGCGGAACGCTCGCTTGCAGCAACCTCCTCCAGCACGTTGGAATTGCTGACGAAGTAGGATGCAACAGAAGCCAGCAGCGCAGAAATTGCCACGCACAAAATAAAATTTTTGACAACGCGGCGGCGGAAGGAGGCAGACTCCGAGAATGTCTTCATGCCTTTTTCTCCGACTTGTATCCAAGGCCGCGTACGGTGACGATGGTGAAGTCCGGGAAGACCTCGCATTTTTCCCGCAGGCGGCGAATGTGTACATCCACGGTGCGCTCATCGCTTTCGGCGTCCATGCCCCAAATCTCATCCATCAGCTGCCGGCGGGTGAAAATCTGCTTGGGATAGCTGAGCAGCTTATAAAGCAGGTAAAATTCCTTCTTAGGAAGTTGCAGTTCAATCTGCTCCCGGGTGATGGTCAGGGTGTCATAATCCAGCACCGTTTTGCCCACGGTAAGTTGATGACTGGTCACGGACTGAGCACGGCGCAGCAAGGCACCCACCCGCAGCAGCAGCTCATCCAGATCCACCGGCTTGACCATATAATCGTCCGCCCCTAGGCTGAAGCCGCGCCGCTTGTCCTCAATGGTCTCGCGGGCGGTAACGATCAGCACAGGCAGCAGGGGATAGCTTTGCCGAAGCTGCTCCGTCAGGGTATAGCCGTCCATGACGGGCATCATCAGGTCGGCGATGACCAGATCAGGCTGTACCTTATCCATCTGAGCCAGGGCTTCCTCACCGTTGGAGGCTTGCAGCACCTGATAGCCGTTCATGTGCAGATAAGCGGTCATCAGCTTGCGCAGGTGAAGGTCATCCTCTGCGACCAGCACGGTAAACAATGGGCATTCCTCCCTTTTGAAAAAGGGGCGCGCCTCGCTTCACAGGGAAGGAGAGGACGCGCCCGGGTCGCGCTTGTAGCATTATTGTATCACATACTGCGCAAGGCATCAATGGGGTTAAGACGCGAAGCCTTGCGGGCAGGGGCCCAGCCGAAGATGATGCCCACCGATGCAGAGAACAGGAAGGCCAGCAGGATCGCGCCCGTGGAGAACTGGAAGGTAAAGTCGATCCAGACCGCAAACAGCATTGAAAGCAGATTGCCCAGCACAATGCCGATCAGGCCGCCTAAAAGACTCAGCATAACGGCCTCCAACAGGAACTGCATTTGAATGGTCTTGGGCCGCGCGCCAAGGGCCTTGCGCAGACCGATCTCGGTGGTGCGCTCGGAGACGGATACAAGCATCATGTTCATAATGCCGATGCCGCCGACCAGCAGGGCGATGGACGCAATGCCTGCCAGCATGGTGGTCATCATGCTCATCATGGTATCCATGGCATCCAGCAGGGACTCCAGGTTGATGACGCGGTAGGCATTATCCTTGTAGTTGAAGGCGGCGTTGAGAACGCTCTTAATGTCCTCGACGGTCTCGTCTGTCTTATCCGTGTCGGCAACATAAACGCTTACCGAGCTGACAGAGTTGGAGCCGATCATGCGCTGAGCGGCGGGGAAGGGCAGGATGACCTTGCCGTTATCGCTGCTGCTCATCATGGCGGTCATCACGTCGCTGCTGTCCTCACTGAGCAGGCCTACGATGGTGAAGCGCTGCCCACCTACGATCAGCGTCTGCCCGATGGGGTCTTCTCCGGGATACAGCGCACTGCGCAGGGCTGCGTCAATGACGCAGACGTGGCTGTTGCGGTCCATGTCTAACGCGGTCAGCGCACGGCCTGTACTGATGAGATCGCTGGTCTTTTGGAAGTACGTTTCGTTGCGGCCCTCAATGTCCACATCCTCAGCCAGGGTTTTGCCGTTGGCAACGTGCCGGGTGAAGGAGACCGTGGGATCAAGGCCATCCACATTGTCGATGGCGGCGAGCTTCTCCATGTCGGAGTCGGACAGACCGTGCTTCAGGGATGTACCTGTCACGGAAATGGTGATCTTCCCTGCACCCAGCTCGGTAAATTGCCGGGTGATCTCACCTGTAGCGCCCTCTACCGTGGTGATCAGCGCAATGATGGCGGTCACGCCGATGACGATGCCCAGAATGGTCAGAAAGGATCGCATCTTATTTCCGCGGATGTTCTGCCAGGACATGCGCAGGCTTTCCTTAAGCATCCTCTGCCACCCCCTCGGTCAGCTCGCCGTCCAGCAGACGGACGATGCGCTTGGCATGGCGCGCAATGCCAATGTCATGGGTAATCATGATGATCGTATGGCCTTCCTCGTTCAGGTCATGGAAAAGAGACATGACCTGCTTGCCCGTCTGCTGGTCCAGCGCGCCGGTGGGTTCGTCCGCCAGCAGAATCGCGGGATTATTGCAAAGTGCGCGGGCGATGGCAACGCGCTGCTGCTGTCCGCCAGAAAGCTGGTTGGGATAATGGTGCAGCTTGTCCTTCAGGCCCACGCGGGTAAGCATCTTTTCCGCCAGTGCGGCGCGTTCATGCACGGGTACGCCGCTGTAAATCAGGGGAAGCTCCACGTTTGCCAGCGCGTCCAGCCGGGGAAGCAGCTGAAAGGACTGGAAAATAAAACCGATTTCCTGGCTGCGCACACCAGCAAGCGTATCCTCATCCAGGCCGCCAATGTCCCGCCCATGCAGCATATAGCTGCCGCTGGTGGGCGTATCCAAGCAGCCAATGATATTCATCAGCGTGCTTTTCCCGGAGCCGGACGGTCCCAGTACCGCGACAAATTCGCCCTTGCAGACCTCCAGATCAATGCCCTTCAGCACAGTCTGCTTTTCATCGCCCATTTGATAGACCTTGGTGATGCCGTGCATGCTCAAAATGATCTCATCCATGCAGTTCACCTCAATTGGCAGTGCGGGACATGGGCATCATGGGAAAGTCAACGGTCTTAGGCAACAGAATCGTCTCGCCGCTCTTTACGCCGTCCTTCACCTCGACGATCACACCATTGTTGATACCCAGCAGCACAGACTGCTTGACGACCTCGTTGCCGCGGCTGTAGCAATAGACATAGGGCTTGTTGCTTTCATCATACTGGATAGCGTCCATGGAGACGGTGGTGGCGTTCTGGGCGCTTTCCCGCAGCACAGAAACTTCACAGGTAAGGCCCATGACCAGCGAACCATCCTGCGGCACGGAGACCTCTACTTCATAATAGGCTACATCGTTGACTACGGTGGCCTCCTGCGCAATGCGGGTGATCGTGCCGGTGAGCGTCTTCCCCGTGGCCTGGACCGTTACGGTGACCTCCATGCTCTTTTGCAGGGCGGAAATATCATACTCATCCACCTTGATGGTCAGCTTCGGGTGGGCATAGTCGGCGACGCGGAAAAGCTGCGTACCGGGCAGATATTCGTCGTCCACCTTCACATACATGTCGGAGATGGTGCCGTCCATGGTGGATTCCACCTTGTTGCCGGATTTGGGCTGAATAACAGCTTCCTCGTTTTCGACCGTATCGCCTTCATCCTTCAGCAGGGACTTCACCGTGCCGCGGCCCTTTGCAGTGACGATCTTCGCATCGCCGGGTTCCAGGTTGCCGGAGAAGGTATAATACGTCACAATATCCTGTGTGCGGGCGATCTCTTCGGTGTACTGGGGCGTGCTGCGATGAAGAATCGATGAAACGATCAGCAGCGCCAGCGCCGCAATGATCACAACGGCGAGAATCCACTTCCAGACCTTCTTCTGGAATGAACGCATGGGTGTTGCCTCCTTCAATGCTCGTTGAAACGGGCTGATTCTAGCATTCTGACATGAACTGGATGTGAAGCTGATAAAGGCAAAGAGCGGCTTTCCCGATTTTTCCCAGCGCCCGCCGCCGCATAGGACAACCTCAAAATCCCATACTAGCCAATGCGAACACAAAAAGGAAAGCAAGGAGGCTGGCGCTGTGCGAGCAACAGGTATTGTACGGAGGATCGATGAGCTGGGCCGGGTGGTCATCCCCAAGGAGATTCGGCGGACCTTGCGCATCAGAGAGGGCGACCCGCTGGAAATCTATACGGACAGGGATGGCGAGGTCATTCTGAAAAAGTATTCGCCCATCGGGGAAATGTCTTCCTTTGCCAAGGATTATACCGAGTCGCTTTTCCGCTCGCTGGGGCATATTGCCTGCATTGTGGACAGGGATCAGGTGGTCGCCGCCAGCGGCGTCAGCAAAAAGGAACTGTGGGACAAGCCCATCAGCCATGACCTGGAAACGGCGATCGCAAACCGTCAAACGGTGATGCTGGATCGGCAGAGCGGCGGGCGTACCGTTGCGGTGACCAATGAGGAGGACCCTGCCGGATATACCGCTCAGGTGCTTTCGCCGATCATCGCGGATGGCGAGGCCATCGGCGCGGTGCTGCTGCTGAGCAAGGAGCAGGGGGCGCACATGGGCGACACGGAGATCAAGGTGGCAGAGACGGCAGCGGGGATCGTGGGCCGCCAAATGGAGCAATGACAGGCGTTCTGCTGGCGCTGTGGCTGCTGGCTGCGCTGCTGATAACACCGCTGGAGCTGGAATTGCAGGCGGCCCTTGCCGATAGCCTGACGGGACAGGCCTGTCTAAGAATTTGGCGCGTGCCGCTGCATGCAGGTTTCCGCACCAGCCACACAGGAAATAGTCTGCGCATATGGCTTCGCGGACAGCGGCTGGATACGCCGGAGCGCCCCGCGCCGCCGGTGAACCCCACGCGGCTGAAGGTGCTGTTGGGGACGCTTCTACGCAGCGATCATGCGCGGCGCATGCTGCTGCATGGCGTTCACCTTCGGCAGGGCATGCTGCAAGCGCGGCTGAGTCTGCGTGACGCGGCTAAGACGGCGCTGGTATGCGGTGCGGCGAACCTGATCCAGACGTTTTTTCCCGGAAAGCTGCGGACAGAGGTGCTGCCGGATTTCTGGAGCGGACACAGCGCCTTTGCCCTGCGGCTGAACCTGGAGGTGCGTCTGGGTACGCTTGTGGGCGCGGCGCTGCTGACGCTTGCGGCGGCAGTGCTGGAAGCGCTGGAGCATCGCGCGAAAAAAGAAAAAGGGGAGGAAGACGCATGGAGCATCCCATTGGAGAAATGATGCACCAGACCATGACCAGCATCAAGGACATGGTGGATGTCAATACAGTGGTCGGGGACCCCGTCGTTGCGGCGACGGGTGCGACGATCATCCCGGTGAGCCGGGTATGCTTTGGCTATGTAACAGGGGGCGGCGATTTGCCGGGAAGCGAAAAGAGCAAGCTGCATCCGCCCATTGAGCAGGGAGCGTTCCCCTTTGCGGGCGGCAGCGGCGCAGGCGTATCGGTGCAGCCCGTAGGCTTCCTGGTGGTTTCCGGGGACGAGGTGCGCATGCTGCCCGCCCAGCCCCTGACCGTTGCAGATCGTATGGTGGAGCTGCTGCCCGGCGTGGTGGAGGACATGAAGCATATCTTTGCCAAGGATGAAAAGCATCCCGCTTCCCCAAATGAAAGCGGGGCGGGCTGAGCATGCGGCAGACGCAGCAAGAGGGGGCATGCCGGGGGCGGAGGATGCTTCGCCTTTTCCGCTGGGGTGTGCTGCTGGGACTGTGCGCAGGACTGCTTTGGCCTGCGTGCGCCGCAGCGCAGGAGGTGGACAGCAGCGCGGCCTCAGCCATTGTGCTGGATGCACGCAACGGAACGCTATTGTTGAGCCACGATGCGGAAACAGAGCGCCCCATGGCCTCCACAACGAAGATCATGACGGCGCTGCTGGCGCTGGAAAACGCTGAGCTGGACGAGCTGGTAACGACTGGCCCGAATGCCTTTGGCGTACCCGGCACAAGCATTTACCTGAGTGAAGGGGAAACGCTGACCCTGCGGGACATGCTGTACGGATTGATGCTTGCCAGCGGAAATGATGCGGCGGTTGCCATTGCGGAACATGTGGGCGGAAGTGTGGACAGCTTTTGCCAACGCATGACGGTGCGGGCGCAGAAGCTTGGCTGCATGCACACCGTGTTTCTCACACCGCATGGACTTCCGCACACGGGGCATTACACTACGGCGCATGATCTGGCACTCATCACGCGGGAGGCCATGCAAAATGAGACCTTTCGGGAAATCGTCTCTACGTCCCGCGCCACCATTCCCTGGCCCGGGCGCAGCTATGACCGCATTCTGAACAACAAAAACAAGCTATTGGCAACGTATCCCGGGGCAACAGGCGTTAAAACAGGCTACACGAAGGCGGCGGGACGCTGCCTGGTGTCCAGCGCACAGCGTGATGGTATGGAGCTGATCTGCGTGGTGCTGAATTGCGCAGACTGGTTTGATGAATCTGCGCGGCTGCTGGACATGGCCTTTGACACCTATGACTGGGTGACAATGCTGGAGGCCGGGGAGGCTGTGCGGGAGATCGTCGTGGACGAAAGCGGCGGGGAAACCATCCCCATTGTAGCTTTGGAAAGCCTGGGCGGCGCGGTGGACAAGGACGGTCTGCCGGAGCTGGTGGTGGAGCTGCCGGACGTGCTGACAGCACCTATTGCACGCGGCGAGGTGTTGGGTACGGCGCGAATGGTGGTACGGGGTGAAACCATCGCACAGGTATCGTTGGTGGCAGGGAAGGACATCCTTCATGACGACTTTCTTCACCGACTCCATCACACCTTTACCCTCTGGCTCGATTCCTGAGACAAAGCCTTCACAGAATCTTTTCGGTGCGGTCTTGTGTTTTGGCGTATTTTTTGGTATGCTTGCATGGATGTGGCAAAGGCTGCGGCGACGGCTTTTGTGATCGAGCAATGCGAAGGAACCGTATGCGCGATTGGATGATGGCATGCGGGAAAAAGGAGAATTTCCATGCGTTTACAGAAATATCTGGCCCAGAGCGGCGTTGCGTCCCGCCGGGCTTCTGAAAAGCTCATTGCCGAGGGCCATGTGACGGTGAATGGGCAGAAAATTACCGAGATGGGCGTACAGGTGGAGGAAACGGACGTCGTGGCGGTGGACGGCAAGGTGGTGCATCTGGAAGAAGAAAAGCACTACCTGCTGTACAATAAGCCGATTGGCGAGGTCACCACGGTCAGCGACCCGGAGGGCCGTCCTACCGTGCTGGATAAGTTTCGCGACTATCCTGTGCGCCTTGTGCCTGCCGGACGGCTGGACTTTGACAGCGAGGGCCTGCTGCTGCTGACCAATGACGGCGATGTGATCCAGCGGGTGCTGCACCCTAGCCATGAGGTGGAAAAGAGCTACCTGACCAAGGTCAGCAATCATCTTACGCCCGAGGAAGTGATGCGCATCAAGACCGGCGTGCTGCTGGATGGGCGCATGACCTCCCCGGCGCGTGTGCGTGTCATCAAGGAAGAAACCTTTGCGACTACCGTGCTGGTGAGCATCCACGAGGGACGAAACCGTCAGGTGCGCCGCATGTTTGAGGCCATCGGGCATCAGGTGGTGAGCCTGAAGCGGGTGCGCTTCGGCCCCTTGCAGCTGGGTGACCTTCAGCGAGGGCATTGGCGCTACCTGACGGACGAAGAAGTGCAGAAGCTGAAGGAGCTATAAGGAATGAACTTTGTATTGCGCAGCGCCCGGTATCTGGCGCAGGATGCGCTCCGGCAGCAGCTTCGCCCCGGCGATACGGTGGTAGACGCGACCATGGGCAATGGACACGACACCTGTTTTCTGGCAGAGCTGGTAGGGGAGACGGGGCATGTCATTGGCTTTGATCTGCAAAGCGATGCTGTGGAAAGTTCCCGCCGCTTGCTGACGGAGTGCGGCCTTGCGGATCGCTGCGAACTGCATGTGCTGGGACATGAGCATATGGCGGAGGTCGTTGTGGGGCCTGTGGATGCAGTCATGTTCAACCTGGGATGGCTTCCTGGCGGGGACAAGTCCATCACGACCCATTGGGCAACGACGAAGCAGGCAGTGCAGGCGGCACTTTCCCTGCTGCGCCCCGGCGGTCTGCTGACAGTGTGCGCGTATCCGGGACATGCGGCAGGAGACGAGGAACGGGCGGCGCTGATTGAATTTTTCGGCAGCCTGCGACCACAGGAGTATAACGCTCTGCGGCAATGCTTCCTGAACGCGGGGCCGGGTGCGCCGGAGTGCTTTCTGGTGCAGAAGCAGGGTGCAGAATAAAGGCAAAATGCAAGGGACACGGTGGAGAAAGCTCGCACCGTGTCCCTTTGCTGTATGTTCACTTGGTCTTATGCTTCGGTGTAGCCCAGCGTTTCCAGGAAGCGCTTCATGCCGGCAAGGCCCTGTGCATCCTGCTTATACACGCCTGCATCTGCAAGCACTTGCGCGCAGACAATGGCAACTTCCTCGTGCAGCACCTTTTCGGCGGCTTCCGTGTCTGCACAGAGACCACGGCGGGTGATAATATCTTTCACCCAGGGCCAATGCTTGTAGCTGGGTTCGTCCTCGCGCGGCTCCACCAGCGGACGTTCACCCGCCAGATATGCGGCAAGCTGCTTCAATTCAGCCTTCAGACGACCAGGCAGGATGAACAGACCCATGACCTCGATCAGGCCGATGTTTTCCTTCTTGATGTGATGCAGCGGCGCATGGGGATGGAAAATGCCCAGCGGATGCTCCTCACTGGTGCGATTATTGCGCAGCACCAGCAGCAGGCGGTATTTGCCGTCCTTTTTGCGCAGGATGGGCGTAATGGTGTTGTGAGGCTGGCCATCGGTCTCTGCCAGAATGTCGCAAGACGGATCGCTGTAGCTGCGCCAGGCATTCAGCAGCTTGTCTGCCGCGTCGATCATGGCTTCAGGCTCCTCGCCGGTCAGCACAACGGCAGACATGGGCCAATCCAGAATACCCGCTTCCACCTTAGGATCGGGGCTGTTCAGATGGCAGCGCAGGGGCGCTTTATCCATGGGGAAGGTGTAGTGACCGCCCTGGAAATGGTCATGGTTCAGAATGGAGCCGCCCACGATGGGCAGGTCGGCGTTGGAGCCGAGGAAGTAGTGGGGGAACTGCTCCACAAAGCTGAATAGCCGATCGAACGTTCCGCGGGAAATACGCATGGGGACATGGTTGCTGTTGAACACGATGCAGTGCTCGGGATAATACAGATAAGGAGAGTACTGGATGAACCACGGATCACCCGCCAGCGTCAGGGGAACGATGCGGTGATTTTGCCGTGCAGGGAAATTGCTGCGGCCCGCATAGCCGGGGTTCTCCACGCACAGCATACACTTGGGATAGCCTACGCTGGGCGCATTCTTCAGTTTAGCAATCTCGCGCGGATCCTTCTCGGGCTTGCTCAGGTTGATGGTGATCTCCAGCTCGCCGCAGGGACTGTCCGCAAAGTAACGGATGTTCTGGGCAACAGCATCCACCTTGATGTAGTCACAGGCGCGGCACATCTCATAAAAATCATGGGTCGCGTCCTCAGGACGGCCCTGTGCCAGCAGTTTCAGAAAATGCTCGCGAACCTGCGCAGGGGCGGGCGTTACGCAGCCCATCAGCCGTGCGGAGAACAGATCGCGCTCGGTTGTCAGGTCCTCGATCAGACCCTTTTCCACGGCAGCGTCGCACAACTGTTTCAGCATCCGCGTTGCCGTCTCCGGCACGTCCTCTTCCGCCTGAACAGACGCAGCGGGCGCCTGCATGTGCATCACATCCAGCAGCAGGTTGCGGCAATACGGACGGTCCAATGGCACGATCAGCGCCCTTTTTTCAGCGAAGGTCAGCAGGGTCTCGATTGCCTGGGTGACAGCTTCCGACCATTCCATGCGGTTTTCCTCTTTCCTTTGCGACACTTTTCAAAAGTGTCGTGACAAATTTCCACGAATCCATTATAATAGACAAAGAAATGGGTGTCAATCCGCACAGCTTCATAATTTGCCCGTTTCCGCTTATGAGAGGAGGTTTTCCATGAACCCAAACCAAGAGGTCAAGCCCCCGAAAAAACCGCTCATTTTCTACTACTGCATCGCGATGCTGGTGCTGATCCTCCTGAATGCGCTGGTTATGCCTTCCATCTATAAGGCTTCCATTCAGGAAGTGTCTTACAGCGAATTTTTGAAGATGCTGGACAGCAAGAGCATCTCCGTTGCGGAGGTGGAGGACGATGCGATCACTTTCCGGGCCACGAAGGACGGCAAGGAGGGCATTTTCACCACAGGCCGCATTGAGGACAATCAGCTGGTTGAACGCATGGAAAATGCGGGCGTGGATTTCGCAAAAACGATCCCCACCCAGAACTCGCCGCTGCTGGAGTTCCTGCTGACCTGGATCCTGCCCCTGGTGTTCTTTATCGCCATTGGTCAAATTCTGATGAAACAGATGACCAAGCGTATGGGCGGCCCCGGCGGCGCGATGTCCTTTGGCAAGAGCAATGCTAAGGTGTATGTGGCGGCGCAGACGGGCATCTCCTTTGCAAACGTGGCGGGCGAGGATGAAGCCAAGTCCGCGCTGAAGGAAATCGTGGACTTCCTGCACAATCCCGAAAAGTACACCGCTATTGGCGCAAAGCTGCCCAAGGGTGTGCTGCTGGTCGGCCCTCCCGGCACGGGCAAAACCCTGCTGGCAAAGGCTGTAGCAGGTGAGGCAAACGTGCCGTTCTTCTCCATTTCCGGCTCCGAATTTGTGGAGATGTTTGTGGGCATGGGTGCGGCCCGTGTGCGCGATCTGTTCAAGCAGGCGCAGGAGAAGGCCCCCTGCATCGTGTTCATTGATGAAATCGATGCGATTGGCAAGAAGCGTGATAATGGCGCGATGGGCGGCAATGACGAGCGTGAGCAGACCCTGAACCAGCTGCTGACGGAAATGGACGGCTTTGATGGCAGCAAGGGCGTGGTGATCTTGGCGGCGACCAACCGCCCGGAAAGCCTGGATAAGGCGCTGTTGCGTCCCGGCCGCTTTGACCGCCGTGTTCCTGTGGAGCTGCCTGACTTGCAGGGCCGTGAAGCAATTCTGAAGGTTCATGCCAAGGACGTGAAGATGGCTGCCAATGTGGATTGGCGGACGATCGCGCTGGCGACCAGCGGCACCTCCGGCGCGGAGCTGGCGAACATCGTCAATGAGGCTGCATTGCTGGCGGTCAAGGATAATCGTCAGGCTGTGGAACAGAAGGATCTGGAAGAAGCCATTGAGACGGTGTTGGCGGGCTATCAGCGCAAGGGCGCGGTCATCAGCCCCGAGGAAAAGAAGATCGTCTCCTACCATGAGATCGGTCACGCATTGGTTGCGGCCCGCCAGAAGGCATCCGCTCCGGTGCATAAGATCACGATCGTTCCCCGCACCTCTGGTGCGCTGGGCTACACCATGCAGGTGGACGAGGACGAGCATTTCCTGATGACGAAGGAGGAGCTGCTCAACAAGGTCGCTACCCTGACGGGTGGACGTGCGGCGGAGGAGCTGATCTTCGGCAAGGTCACCACCGGCGCAAGCAACGACATTGAGCAGGCGACGAAGATTGCCCGCATGATGGTCACCCGCTACGGCATGAGCGAGGACTTTGACATGACGGCGCTGGAAATCGCCAATAACCAGTACCTGGGCGATGACTCCACGCTGCAATGCTCCGGCGAGACGGCGGCGAAGATTGACCGTGAGGTCATGGACATTATTCGCAACGGTCACAAGAAAGCCACGGAGATTTTGAAGGCAGATGAAGCGAAGCTCCACGAGCTGGCGGCATTCCTGCTGGAAAAGGAGACTATCACTGGCGAGGAGTTCATGCAGATTCTGAACAAGTAAATTGGTACGGCATGGGGGAGACGGTTCGAGAGGATCGTCTCCCTTTTGTGCGTATACGGAAAGCCCCGACAGCTTTTTGACTGCCGGGGCTTTCAAAATGAAATCAATCAATAAGTCCGCTGGGTCACGGGAGAATCTGCCAGTGCATCCTGCACGACCTTCAGCGCCTTTTGCATCACCGAACGCTGATCGTCGGACATGGCGTCCGGCGCGGCTTTATCGCTGGGAAGCACACGATACATGTACTGACTACCCTGCTTATAACGCCAAATATAGGTGGGTGTGTAGGTCGTTTCATCGAAGGTGAGCTTGTTATTGGCATAAGTGAGCTTCACATGCAGAAGCATGCCGCCTACCGAGGTAGTCTTTTTGCGTGATTCCGTCAGGAGCGCACCAAGGTTGTAAGCACAAAGCACTTGCTTGGACGCACCGTCCGCATCTTTGCCGGTAAGCCATACAACAGGCTGGACGGCCTTCGTGCCAGTTCCCACGATCATGTCGGCACCGCTGTCTGCAATGGCCTGGGCAAGGGCTGTCTGATCTTTGGTTGGGGCTGTTTTCCCGCTTGTACCCCAGGCGAGGGATACGACTACGATTTGTGCGCCTGCATTACGCGCCTGAGCAATGTCGGTGGCAATGGTCTCGGCCTCCGCCAGCTTCAAGGCATAGGCTGCATTTTCATTTTTCAGCTTTTTCCGCCCTGTAGAGGAAAGGGCATCCACATAATGCAGAATACTGATTTTCAGCCCGCCGACGGTCAACAGAGATGGCGTATTCGCTTCCGCTTCGGACGCATAGGCCCCAACGGCGGCCAAGCTTTGGGCGCGAATCGCCTCCAGGGTGGCGGAAAGCCCGGCCTGTCCCTGGTCATAGGCCGTGGAAAAGCCCAAGGGAACGGTATTGATCCCGGCGGCAGTCAGCATGCGCAGGGATGCATCCGGTGCAGTCAGGTCGGTGTATTTGCCGCTGGAGGAAAGCAGGTTGTTGAGCGGCACAACGGTCAGGTCGGCCTGCATTTCATCGGTCAACAGCGAAAGCATATCCTCAAAATCATAGCTGTCCGTTTCGCTGAAGTAGGCGGCCTTGCGAACAGCGCTTTCCACATAGATGCTTCCACCGAAGGTGAGCGTTACCGTTTGCTCGGCAGGCGAAGCGGTGGAAAGCATTTGCTGAATCTCAGGCTGCATGGTCGGCTGGGGCGTAGCGGTAGCCGTTACTGTCGTAGGCTGTGCAGTCGTTACCGTAATGGGAATATCGCTCAGGGAAAGCTCCGGCAGGGAGCCGTTCAGTGTCAGGTTGTTCAGCATGGCGCTGGCATCCACATGAAGTTCCGTGTTGCCTTGCAGCTTTGGCAGGAGCGTCAGGCATGCACCGCAGACAACAAGGGTCAACGCAAGCATCACAATGGTACCCAGAGAAATGCCACGGCGGCGTTTACGTTTTCGTGCCATGCGGTCAGCCTTCCTTTCCTTTTGTATTGCCCGAACCGAAAAACCGCATCAAATGCAGGATGCGGCATAGGGGAGTCAACGGTATCAGAACACCTGGGACAGCAGTGCAGCCAACACCACCGAGAAGATCATCAGTCCAGCCAGCACAAGACTGACAACACGGGTCATCGTTTTACGGCGATCTGCTTTGCTCTTTTTCTGCGCCATAGGGGTCGCGCCTCCTTTTGATGCTTATTAGGTCGTGGCAGCCTGCACAGGCGGCTCTTTTTTCCAAATGCGCAGCTGCGTCACCCGGCGCTTATCCATCGCGGTCACCTGGCAGTGCAGCCCGCCCGCGTCAAAGACTTCGCCGGTCTTAGGAATATAGCCCAGCACCTCGGCGGCCCAGCCGCCTACCGTGTCGGCATCGTAAACATCTTCAACATCCAGGCGTTCCAACAACTCACCCAGGTGCATGCCGCCGTCCACCAGCCAGGAGCCGTCCTCCAGGGGACGGACATCTACCTCTACATCGTCATGCTCGTCGTAAATGTCGCCCACCAGCTCCTCCAACACATCCTCCAGGGTCACAAGGCCCTCGGTGCCGCCGAACTCGTCCAGCAGAATGACCATATGGGTCTTGCTGCCCTGAAACAGCTTGAGCAGCTTGGAGATCTTCAGCGTAGAGGGCGCATACACAGGATGCTTCATGATCTTGCGAATGTCCTTCACGCCCTCATGCTGGCGTACATAGAAATCCTTTTCATGTAACACGCCGATCACATGATCCATGTCCTCGTGGAACACAGGCAGGCGGGAGTAGCCGCTTTCACGGAACACACGTGCCGCATCCTCCATGGAGGTGGTGTCCTCCAGCGCGGTGATGTCCACGCGGGGGGTAAGAATATCGATGGCGTCCATGTCATTGAACTCAATGGCGGAACGAATCAGTTCGCCCTCGTGCGCGTCCATGTCGCCTTCGTTCTGCGCCTCGTCCACCATGGTCATCAGCTCGGCCTCAATGTGGCTTTCCACCTCACGGGGCTTGAAGACCTTAGACAGCAGCTTGCGCCACAGCACAAAGAAAGCGTTTAACGGGCGGAAGATCGAGATAAGCACCTTGATCGTTTTTGCAGAGGCAAAAGCGATCACCTCGGGTGATTCCGTTGCCAGGGTCTTAGGGGTCACTTCGCCCACCACAAGGATCACCAGCGTCAGCACAATGGTGGACACCGTGGGGCCGTAGCCGCTGCCAAGCAGTTGTGTAAAAAGGATGGTACTCAGCGTTGCAGCAGACAGATTCACGATGTTGTTGCCAATAAGCAGGGTCGTCAGCATGCGGTCATAATCATCCAGCACGCGAAGCACCAGGGCGGCTTTTTCGTTGCCCTCGTTCGCCATGGCCTTCAGGCGCAGACGATTCACGGTGGCAAACGCCGTTTCACTGGCGGAGAAAAAAGCGGAAAGCGCAATGCAGATCAGCAGCGCGACAAGCATAAGCCCAAATTGTGAGGTCATTTCTGTCAGTCAATCCTTTCATTTATCAAAGCATCGTCCAAAGGGGGGGCAGATCACCGCGCAGGATGTTCC
>CAKTYE010000055.1 GCA_934631985.1 uncultured Clostridia bacterium
AACTGGCACAGCGCGCTGGAAATGAAGCTGTACATCAAGCGCTTCATTCACCACATCGGCGGTCTGCCCGACTTCAAGGCCCTGCGCTTCACCCGCTACAACCAGTATGAGTCCATCATCCTGCCCATGGAAAAGTACCTGAAGGATCGCGGCGTGCAGTTCCACTACGGCACCAAGGTCACCGATGTGCGTTTCGACATTCAGGGCGAGCGCAAGCAGGCTTCCTCCATCACCGTGGAGCATGAGGGCCAGGAGAGCGTCATCGACCTGACCGAGAACGACCTGCTGTTCATCACCAACGGCGGCTGCGTGGAAAGCAGCACCTATGGCGACCAGAACACCGCAGCGGGCTTCGATCCTACCATGAAGCCCGGCAACGGCTGGGATCTGTGGAAGAAGATCGCGGCGCAGGACCCCAGCTTTGGTCATCCTGAGAAGTTCTGCGGCGATCCCGAGCAGAGCAACTGGATGAGCGCCACCGTCACCACGCTGGACGACAAGATTCCGCCCTACATTCAGCGTATCTGCAAGCGCGACCCCTTTACGGGCCACGTTGTCACCGGCGGCATCGTCACGGTGAAGGACTCCAACTGGCTGCTGTCCTGGACGCTGAATCGTCAGCAGCAGTTCAAGGATCAGCCCAAGAACCAGCTGTGCGTCTGGGTCTACGGTTTGTTCTCTGACAAGCCCGGCAACTATGTGAAGAAGGCCATGCGTGACTGCACCGGCAAGGAGATCTGCATGGAGTGGCTGTACCACATGGGTGTGCCGGAAAGCCAGATCGAGGAGCTGGCGGAGAAGAGCGCCAACACCATCCCCGTCATGATGCCCTACATCGATGCGTTCTTCATGCCCCGCCGTGCGGGCGACCGTCCCGACGTGGTGCCGCAGGGCGCTGTGAACTTCGCCTTCATCGGCCAGTTCGCCGAGGAGCCGCGTGACACCATCTTCACCACCGAATACTCCATGCGCACCGGCATGGTCGCCGTGTACAAGCTGCTGAACGTGGATCGCGGCGTGCCGGAGGTTTGGGGCAGCACCTATGATGTGCGCTGCCTGCTGGATGCGACGGTGAAGCTGCGCGACGGCAAGAAGATCACCGACATGGAGCTGCCGCTGGTGGAGCGCATTGCCCTGAAGGAGATGCTCAAGAAGGTCAGCGGAACCGACATTGAGAAGCTCCTGAAGGAATACAAGGTCATCTAAAAAACAGAAATATGGAGCAGGTATCTCCTGAGAGGGACGGGAGTTGCCTGCTCCTTTTTTGATGCTTTGACCATGCTTGAATAGCAGGATATGGCCATTACGAAAATGACCCCATAAGCACAAGACCACAGCGAAGCCCCACGCCGTGCCAGCGTCTTGCCTCCCTTCTCAGAGGGAGGGGAAACAGCCGTCCACAGGACGGAGGGTGGAGGGTAAGCTCACCCGCCGATGTATCAATCAGTATATTCCCTTTTTCCATCCGCATACCCGCTCCAAATCGCCATGATACAAGGAAAATAACCTGCGTATGTGACTCAGGCGTGTCTCGGTCTCTTTTCTCCTTGGCCCCCTTGTGCTATACTGAAACAAAGCAAGAAAGGAGCGTCACCCATGGAGGCATTATTACCGAAGTGGCACCGGGAGCTGGAGCTGTTCTGCGGCATCAAGCCCATGCTGATCCTGGAGGGCAATGTGCTGGATCAGTATCGCTATCCCGTGCCGGGCAGTGTAGGCGAGGATCAGCTCGTCCCCCTGCCGCGCTACCTGCAGGGCTATTTTCAGGATCAGGGCTACGATCAGGTCGTTTTCTATTCGAATCTGCTGGGCTTTATGAACCCTTATGACACAGGTATGCTCACCCGCTTTGCCCAAATGACCGGGACAACGGTGGAGCAGGGAACCATCCCCGCAGAGTTCAAGGGCAACAAGGCCGATACCGCGCCGAACGTCATCCGCCGGGCGCTGTGCCAGCATGACAGCGCCGTTGCGGTGGTGATGGAGATGGCTTCGCACTACATCGTTGCCCCGGATCGCATGGATCAGCAGGATGTGAACAGCTTCAACCTGCTTTTGCAGGGCGCTATGAGCGCCGCGCAGGTCAAGACGCGGCAGGGGCGGCGGCAGAATCTGCTGGTGCTGCTGGTGAACAAGGTCAACGATCTGCCCAGCTGGCTGTACCTGAACAACCCGCAGCTGAAGATCATTACCCTGGAAACGCCGGACCGGGAGGAACGCGGGCGGCTGCTGTGTGGCGCGGCCTTCCCCAGCTTTTTTGACAGCACGGTCTACCGCACACAAATGCCCTATTACGAGGCGCATCCCGAGGAGCTGGCACGGCTGAAAAGCCGCTTTCTGGGCCTGACGGAGGGTATGACCTTTACCGAGCTGGACGCCATGCGCCGCCTGAGCAAGCGGGAGGCCACCGACATTCGCGACTTGTGCGCGGTGGTGGATCTCTATAAATACGGCGTGAAGGAGAACCCCTGGCAGACCCTTTCCACGGCATCGCTGAAAACCGCCAAGGAGGATTTCCGCAAGCGTATCAAGGGGCAGGATCCCGCGCTGGAGCGCACGCTGGACGTGGTGAAGCGCGCCGTCACGGGCATGAACGGTCTGAGCAGCTCCTCCACGGGCAAGCCGAAGGGCGTGCTGTTCTTCGCCGGCCCCACGGGTACCGGCAAGACGGAGACGGCAAAGGCGCTGGCAGAAAAGCTCTTTGGCGATGAGCGGGCCTGCATTCGCTTTGACATGAGCGAGTATGGGCAGAGTCATTCGGATCAAAAGCTCATGGGCGCACCGCCCGGCTATGTGGGCTATGAGGCCGGGGGACAGCTGACCAATGCGGTGAAGAAGAATCCCTTTGCCATTCTGCTGTTTGACGAGATTGAGAAGGCACACCCGTCCATCCTGGACAAGTTCCTGCAAATTCTGGAGGATGGGCGCATGACCGACGGGCAGGGGAATACGGTGTATTTCTCCGAGACGATCATCATCTTCACCAGCAACCTGGGCATCTATGTGAAGGACGCGCTGGGGCATCGCAAGGCCAATGTGACCATGGACATGGACTATGACGAGGTGTCCCGCCGCATTCGCAGCGCCATCGAGGAATATTTCAAGCTGGAGCTGGGCCGCCCTGAGATCCTGAACCGCATTGGCGAGAACATTGTGGTGTTCGACTTCATTCGGCGGGAGGCCGGGGAAGCGATTCTGCGCAGCCAGGTGGATAAGATCATCAGCCGCTTGGAAACTAGTAAGAACATCCGCGTGGACATTGCGGATTTCGCCTACGACAGCCTGAAGGAAGCGGCGCTGTTCGATCTTTCCAACGGCGGACGCGGCGTGGGCAACCAGGTGGAAAGTCTGCTCATCAACCCGCTGTCCCGATGGCTGTTTGACAATGACGTTTGCAGCGACGCGCATGTGCTGATTGAGGGCTTTGACGTAACGGCAAAGCCACCCATGGTGCGCTGCCGCAGATTGGAGGATACGGATGACGGACCCAAAGCATGAAGCCTATGCGCCCCACCCCCTGTCGGGGATCGTGGAGGACTTATGGGGTTGGTCGCGCCCGCAGACAGAGCCTGACGCAGCATTCCCTGCGTCCAAGGCAGCCCCTGCGTTTCCGCCCTTTGACCAGCTATGGCAGGTAGCGGATGAAACGGTGGACTGGACGGAAGCGCTGGTACAGGCGCACCCCACGGACGGCCTGACCTCCGAAAACCTGTGGCGCTTCTTTCATGAGCAGGCTGCCGCTGTGCTGGCAGGAGACACCGCCGCGTATGTGACGGTGCTGAAGGCTGCGAACCCGCTGGGAGACTTGAAGCCCTATGCCCGCTCCTACACGGTGCGTGCGGAAAACAGCGACTTACTGTCCTGCGTGTTTCAGGCAGAGCCGTCTTATTTGGAGGGCAAGCCGGAAACAGAGCAGCAGCGGTATCTATGCGGACTGTCCCTGCGTATTGCCCGTGACCTGATGGCGCTGCTCCCGGTGAGCAGTGTGGCGGTCACGGCCCGCCAAGGGGACGCAGAGCTGCTGATGGTGACGTATCCCCGTGCGCGGCTGCAATCAGTGCGGTTTGGGTTTGTGGACCCGGTGGCACTGACGGGGGAATGCAAGCAATGACACAATTTAGTTGGCGACGGCGCATATTGCCTGTACTGATAGCGGTGATGCTGCTGATAACTGGCGTATGCAGCGCGCAGGAGGAGGCGACCATGGATTTTCGAGCCATGCTGCGAAGCAGAATTTTAGAAATTTTGAACGTTTGGCCCGCAGAAGATCAGTATGCGATCATGTTTTTCATTTATCCCAATGAAATGTATACCTATGGGGAATATGAAAATCTCCCGGAGTTCAAGATGCTGTACAAGCGGGAGCAGGACATGGATCATGAAAGCAACCCCTTGGGCATGCCGGCCTCCGATGAAGGAGAGGAACGCTGGAATCCTGCCTTTTGGGACTGGGATACGCAGGGCGTTGTTATCGACTATGGCGATGTGAATCCCCTGACGGACGCTTTTGTTCATTGGCTGGAAGCCACGGGAGTTCAGGACATTGGCGGCGAGGAAATGAGCGGCGACTGGGATGAAAATGGTGTGTATATCGGCAATGCCCCCAACGGCACGGCTGAATTAGTGCAGTTGGCGGCAGAAATTGCTGCTGAATTACAGACCAATGGAGTGATTGAGGCAAAGTTTGGCAGGAAGCTGCCCATCCTTTTATCTGATTTTGAGTTTACCTGGTACATGGTAAAGGCGACGCATGAAGCGAATCCTGGAGGCGAAGCAGAAGCCTATGTGCAATACTGCATTCAGGAGGAGCTTCTGACGGAAGAACTGATTCGATAATAGCTTGATGGAAAGAAAATGAAACGCGCCCTGTTGGAGCTTTTGCAGCTGAACAGGGCGCGTTTTTTAGAGCATGTGTTTTAGCTCATGAGCTTGGCGGCACACAGCCGTGATGAAACCTGCTGCTGGAGAGCATTTCATCCGTCTGCGGACGGACGACCTACTTTGCACTCGGGCAAAGTAGGTAAAGCCGCCCGGGAACCAGCCCAAATTTCCATGCAGATAAGTCTGGCCCCGAACCCCATGAATGCCCCCAGCCATCGCCTGGATCGGCGCCTTCCCAGGGGGACACAACCCGAGTCGCCTTAGGTTCCGCTCCAAGGCATTCCGTCAGCTGACCGTATACAGCCGCCGGAACGCCTTGGAGCTTAGGACAGGTGGAAGCAGGAAAAGTTACCTACCTGCACTGAAAATTTCATAATGCAATAGGAATGCAGCCAAGCCATATTCCGCGCCAGCACCAAAAGCCTCCCGCCGCAGAAGGAGGACGGCAGGGCCGGAGAGGTTCCGTCCCCCCATCACTCCCGTCCCCTCTCAACCTTCTCAAACCGCACCATGACCATATCCGTATCCACATCCCGCCCCGTAAAGGGAACCTCTGCATGCACGCGCTCGATCTCCCCGGACTGGTTATCATAGGGATCAATACGCAGCTGCTCCTTCTTTGGCAGAAGCTCCGCCTGAAAGCGGCGGTTTGCCACCATGCGCATGGGGTCGATGTTGCCGAAGTAGAAAGCGTGACGTTCCGGGTTGCCGTTGCGCCATGCGCCCCCGCCGTAGCTGGGATCGGCAAACAGCCAGCCCCATCCCGGCAGATAGAACTGCGCCCAGTCATGACTGCCCACATAGTCCTCGTCAATGCTCAGGCCGCTCTGCCAGCGGGCGGGAATGCCTGCAATGCGGCACAGCAGGATAAACAGCAGCGCTTGCAGGCCGCAATCGCCCTTTTGGTTGACCGCACAGTATTCGCCCAGATCGTCGATTTGAAAATAGTCCCGCACAAAGGCATACTTCACCCGCTGGGTCACAAAATCATAGAAGCGCTTTGCCTTGTGTGCATCGTCCTCCGCGCCTGCGCTCAGCGTTGCCGCAAGCTGACGCAGATAGGGGGTAAAGCGCAGATAGGGCGCATCCTCCGCCAGGTCGGCAGGCTCCACCGGGCGCGCATCGGGATACAAAGGCTGTACAGGTGTGGGAGCGTTCAGCGGGTCAGCATAGCGGATCTCATTCACATAGGTGTAGGACAGCGGAACGTCCTCCCACGCGTCCAAGTGCTTTTCCCAATAGGCGCAGCGGGCTTCCGCGTCTTCCGGGGCAAGCACCGCACCGGGCGCGTCGATTGCGATCTCTCGCTGCTGGGTGCTGGGGGCAGGCACGGGAATGTGAATGCGATAGGTGTCCGGCACAAAGGCCCGTTCATCCAGGTGCATGGCGCCCGTCAGGGTAATGCGATAGCCCAGGGAGCCCTTACTTTTGATCTCCGCGATCATCGGGTCCAGCCAGGGGCTTTTGCCGTCCGTGCGTCCGCCGGAGCGTGCCATCAGCTCCGGGATGGATTTCACCAGCGTCTTATGAAAGCGCACAAAATAGCGTTTCTCCCCGTTCAAATACAGGAAGTCGATCTTCCCGGCAAGCTCCAGCGCATCAAACTCTGCATCGGTCATGTCAGGGACGAGCTTTTGCAGCTGCGCCAGCGCTTCCGCACGGTTCCACGGATACTGGGTGGGCATGCGGCGCAGACGCTCCTGTTCCACCAGCAACCGATCGCGCAGGCTCTCGGGCAGATCCTCCTGCAAGCGCAGCGCAATGGCCACCTGCGCCCCCTCCAGGTCGCCTGCCCATTTCCGCTTCATAATGTCCTCCGGCAGGGGCGTTGCCAGGGAGCGAACCGCCTTTTCAATGTCCATCGCTGCATCCTCCTTGTGGTGTTCTATGGGCGTATTATAGCATAGCTGGCATCCTAATTAAAATATAAATTTTTAATTACAAATTTAATTTTTTAATTGCGCATTTAATTGCATAATACTTGCATCTCTGAACATGCCGTTCATACGCGATTCAGCCTGCTTTCGTCCGCCGTTCACCTGTCCGTCAAGCAGGCACGGTATGCTATATCCGAACCCAAGGGAAGAGGTTCACAGATCAGCATCAGCTGACTGATCTGGCGGCATCCAGGCCGCACATCCCGCAATGCATTTGAAGGAGGATACTTGTATGATGTTCAAGAAGGTAATGGCAATAGCGACCCTGACCTGTGTGCTGGCAACCGGCTTCTCCATGGCAAGCGCCGAGGAAAGCACCGCTGCCGCGCAGCCCGCTGGCACGACCCGGCAGCAACAGCAGCCCACTGCACAGGCTTCCAACAAGCAGCAGGGCCAGCAGCCCAACGGACAAGCTCCAAACGGGCAGCAAGGGCAACAGCCCAATGGACAGGCTCCCAACAGGCAGCAAGGACAACAGCCTAATGAGCAAGCTCCTAATAATCAACAGGGACAACAGCCCAACGGACAGGCTCCCAACGGGCAGCAAAGGCAGCAGCCCAACGGCAAGCAGGATAAGCAGCGCGGCGGACGCATCGACCTGAAGACACTGCTGGACAATGGCGTGATCGACCAGACCACCTACGACACCATCACCGCCTACCTGAAGGAGCATACCCTCGAGAAGCCTGCCCTCGAGCAGCCTGCCCAGGAGAACGTTAGCGACACGACTACGCTCCCGGAAGCCCCCGCGCAGAACGGTACAACGGACGGCGCAGCCGCCCCTGAGCAGCCTGCCCAGGACAGCAGCAAGGACACCGCCACACCCCCGGAGAAGCCTGCGGACGCTGCGGACAGCAGTGCGCCCGCCGACCAGAACAATATGACCCCGCTCGGCAACGCGCCGGATATGACCGACAGTGTGGACACCTCCATGCTGGACGCGATGCTCAAGGCCAACGTCATTACACAGGCGCAGTATGATGCAATCACCCAGGCGCTGACCACTGCCACTGACATCAGCGCCACCTGATTCCTATTTGCCCAGCCCGCACGGCCCTTCCGCTGTGCGGGCTTTTTGCATGCCGCCGTCTAAACCTGCAAAAAGCTTGCATATTTAGAAGTCATCCAGTACAATAAGAAAAGCTGAAATGAACCGTGAACAAAGGAGTACCCATGCTGAAGCGACTGCGTTATTTTCAATCCGTTGTGCGGCTGAACAGCTTTTCCGTCGCCGCGGAGGAAAACTATATTTCCCAATCGGCCATTTCCCAGCAGATTCAGGCCTTGGAGCAGGAGCTGGGCTTCAGCCTGCTGACGCGGAAGAACCGTTCCTTTGCGCTGACCCCTGCCGGGGAATACTTTTACCAGAAAAGCCTTGTGCTGATCGCCGACTATGAGCGCATGTGCAGCGAAGCAGCGAAGATCGCCAAGGGCGATCAGGCGACACTGCGCATCGGCTATCTGCGGGATTATACCGGGTGCGAATTTCATCAGGCCATCGAGCCGTTTTCCGATCTGCACCCGGATGTCGCCGTTTCCGTCAGTTACGGCAATCATGAGGAGTTGTATGCCCTGCTGCGCACCGGACAGGTCGATCTGGTCTTTAATGACCAGCGTCGTGCCTTCTCCGAGGCTTATGTGAACCTGCTGCTGGCCACCCGCGCCGTCGCCATTGAAATTCCGGCGCGCAGCCCGCTGGCGCAGCTGGCAAAGGTCACGCCGCAGGAGCTTCGCAATCTGCCGTGCATTCTGGTAGCCCCCGCTGCACAGCGGGAAGCGGAGCAGGACTATTATCAAACGGTGATGGGCATTGAAAGCGAGCTGCTGTGGGCGGAAAATCTGGAAGAAGCCCGGCTGATGGTGCTTGGACGCAAGGGCTTCCTGATCGTGGACAGCCCCGCGCTGCCTGCATCCAAAATGGGAAGCCTTGCCCGCATTCCGCTGATGCACGGCGATACGCCCATGCAGCGCAGCTATTGCGCCTTTTGGCGCAAGGAAAACAGCAATCCGTGGGTGGCTGCGTTTGCCGACCTGCTGCATGCTCAGTTCAACGTAGAATAATGAAGGTGTGTTTGCAGGGGCTATCTATCAGTTTTTCTTATGCAAAAGCTCAAAAAGTAAAATTGAAAAGGCGCTTGTTTGCATGTACCATGAACATGTTGATTTTTACGAACAGCTTCGGCATCACTGCCGAGGATACGTTGTCGCTGCGAAAGGAGAAGAAATCATGGAAAACATCAAGAAAAATTTTGGCTTTGGCTGCATGCGCCTGCCCATGAACGGCGCGGAGGTTGACGTTGCCGAGACCAACAAAATGGTGGACGCTTTTCTGGACGCCGGCTTCAACTATTTCGACACGGCCCACGGCTATTTGCAGGGCAAGAGCGAAACAGCGCTGCGCACCTGCCTGACCAGCCGCTATCCCCGGGATCGCTACATCCTGACGGATAAGCTGACCGCAAATTTCTTCAAGACGGAAGCGGACATCCGCCCCTTCTTCGCCAGCCAGCTGGAAGCCTGCGGCGTGGATTATTTCGATTTTTATCTGATGCATGCCCAGGGCGCAGGCAACTATCCACACTTCAGGGAATGCCATGCCTATGAAACGGCCTTCGCCCTGAAGGCCGAGGGCAAAATTCGCCATGTGGGCATCTCCTTCCACGATCGCGCCGAGGTGCTGGAGCAGATCCTGACCGACTATCCTGAGGTGGAAGTGGTGCAGATTCAGTTCAACTATGTGGACTATGACGATCCTGCCGTGCAGAGCCGCAAGTGCTATGAGGTCTGCCGCAAGTTCGGCAAGCCCATCATCGTCATGGAGCCTGTGAAGGGCGGCAATCTGGTGAATCTGCCTGAGGACGCCAAGGCTGTGCTGGAGGACCTGCACGGCGGCAGCCCCGCCAGCTATGCCCTGCGGTTCGCGGCGGACTTCCCCGGCATGATGATGGTGCTTTCCGGCATGAGCAGCCTGGAGCAGATGGAAGACAACATCTCCTTCATGAAGGATTTCCAGCCCCTGAACGATACGGAGTTGGAGGCCATCCACAAGGTGCAGAAGATTTTTGCCAGCAAGAATCTTATTCCATGCACCGCCTGCCGCTACTGCACGGACGGCTGCCCGAAGCACATCTCCATTCCCGACCTGTTTGCTGTGATGAACACCAAGCAGATTCACCACGACTGGAACGCAGACTATTACTACAACGTCGTCCACACCGCCCCCGGACGCAAGGCTTCGGACTGCGTGAAGTGTGGCAAGTGCGAGAAGGTCTGCCCACAGCACCTGCCCATCCGTAAGCTGCTAGAGGATGTGGCGGCGGAATTTGAGAAAAAAGAGGATGCCTGAACCATGAAGAAGCTGATTGCGTATTACTCCCGTGCAGGAGAAAATTACTTTGGCGGCGCGTATCGCCACATTCCTGTCGGCAACACCGAAAAGGTGGCAAAACTGCTATCCGAGCTGACGGGCGGCGATCTGTTCCGCATCGAGCAGGCCCAGCCCTATGCCGAGGATTATCAAACCTGCATCGCCCAGGCCAAGGCCGACCTGTAAAACAAAGCGCGTCCTGCGCTGGTCCGCCTGCTGGAAAATCTGGACGCCTATGATGAGATCTACCTCGGCTATCCCAACTATTGGGGAACGATGCCCATGGCCGTGTACACCTTCCTGGAGCATTACGACCTGACGGACAAGACCATTCATCCCTTCTGCACCCACGAAGGCAGTGGTCTTTCCAACACCGTGCGGGACATTCAGCAGGCCGCAAAGGGGACAAGTGTAACCCGTGGGCTTGCCATTTTCGGCAGCAGTGTGGACAGCGCCAAGCCCGCACTGAAAAAGTGGATCAAGGAGTTCAAGTAAAATGAAGCAGGTTATGTTATGGGCCGGCGCCGGGCAGATCGGCATGACCATTGCCCGCCGCATGGGAATTTTGCCGGCCCCCGGTCGGCTTTGCCTACTTTGCTCGAGTGCAAAGTAGGTCGTCCGTCCGTAGACGGACGAAACGTTCTCTAGCCACAGATTCCAGCATAGTCGTATGCCGCCATGCCTATGTAAGCAGTTGTGACTTCATAAGCTGTCCGATACCCCAGCGGATGAGTATATCTTCCACCACCTGCCTGACGTCAGGCGAACTCCTCCTTCTGTGGAAGGAGGCAAACGAAAGAGTCTCGCACTGGCACGGAATGCAGCTTGGGCGCATTTCTGCTACCCAATGTAATTTTCGGTACGGAAGCTAACGACCTCTGTCCGAAACACCTGTGCACCTGTGTGCCTCCTCCTTGCCCCCCTAAATATCTCACTTCCTGCAATGCCTATGTATCGCCTGCACCACCTGCACTGGATCCAGCGGCTTGGTCAAATGCTCATCCATCCCCGCTTGCAGACTGCGCTCCACATCGTCCGCAAACGCATTCGCCGTCATTGCAATAATGGGAATTTCCTTCGCATCCGGGCGCTCCAGCGCACGAATGGCCCGCGTCGCGTCCAAGCCGTTCATCACCGGCATCATCACATCCATCAGAATCACGTCAAACGTCCCCGGCTCCGCACTGCTGAAGCGCTCCACCGCCTGCTGGCCATTGCGCACGACCGTCACATCCGCCCCTTCCTCCTGAAGCAGGAATCGCCCGATCTCCACGTTCATGTTGTTGTCCTCCACCAGCATCACCTGGAAGCCATGCAGATCCTCCGCATACTGCTGCGCAGGGGCCACAGCTGTCTCCACCGCCTGCTGTACCTTGAAGGGCAGATCCAGTACAAAGGTCGTTCCTACGCCTAATTCGCTGGTAAAGCTGATGGTGCCGCCCATCTTTTCCACCAGCTCCTTGGCAATAGCAAGCCCCAGGCCTGTGCCTGCATAAGCCGTGCGGGCATTGGCGCTCTCCTGCGCGAAGGGTTCAAAGGCATGCTGCTGAAATTCCTTGCTCATGCCCACGCCTGTATCTGCACAGGTAAACGCAAAATGCGCTGTGTCTGCCTCGGCGGAAAGCTCCCGGCAGCTCAAATGCACCGTCCCGGCGGGGTGGCTGTACTTCACCGCGTTGCCCGCAATGTTCAGCAGCACCTGACGCAGGTGCAGCGGACTGCCGATCAGCTGCGTGTGCATCGCCTGCAATTGGTCGGCGATGACGATCACGCCATGCTCCTGCGCCGTGTTTTCTATAATGTTCACCACTTCCCGACAAATCGTATGCAGGTCGAAGGGCTTTTTACCCAGCCTGACCGAGCCGGCTTCCAGCTTGCTCATGTCCAGCACGTTGTTCACCAGATCCAGCAGAAAGCCCGAGGCAGACATGATTTTGTCTAGGCACTCAGCTTCCTTTTTAGGATCATTCAAATAATGGCGGCCGATATTCACCATGCCGCGAATGCCGTTGATGGGTGTGCGGATGTCGTGACTCATGCTGCGCAGAAAGTCAGTCTTGACTGCATTGGCCCGTTCCGCCTGCTCGGCGCTTTTGCGAAGCTGATTCTGATAGTCCACCTCGCGGCGCTTCTCCTCGGATACATTGCGTGTCACAAACAGCGCTGATTCCACATCGCCCCGCTTATTCCAGCTTTGCGGAATAATAAAGGATTGATACCACTCGTCGCGCACATCGCGATAGGTAAACGTCAGGCATTTGCGCCCATGCAGCCGCTCGCTCAGGGTAGACAGATCAGCAAAGGCCTCATGCGCCGCCCGGTATTCCTCCGCCAAATAGGTGTTGCGCAGCAGACGCAGGGCCGCGGCGGCGTCCGTCTTCCCCCGCAGCCGTTCCACCATTTGCAGCGGCATTTGAATAAATTCAATGGTGTTTGTGGGCAGATGCACTAGATAGGTGAAGGAATAAATGCTGCTGATGGACTGCACCGTGTGCAGCTGCTTCTGGCTCTGCTCAAAGTCCTGCCGCTCGTTGCGCACACGGATCGTCACCAGTGTCAGCCATGCGATGACATACAGCGTCACGCTGATGAAGGACACGATGGCCCGGGTCTCAAACACGCGAAACGCAGGAAAGAAAGCATACAGCTGATAG
Organism: uncultured Clostridia bacterium; assembly: GCA_934631985.1. Taxonomy (GTDB): domain Bacteria; phylum Bacillota; class Clostridia; order Christensenellales; family Aristaeellaceae; genus Egerieenecus. The sequence continues at coordinate 12,840 of CAKTYE010000055.1, forward strand.
CCGTTGGACTGCGATTTGCCGCCATACCAGTTCTTGCCATTGAAGCGCAGATATACCAGCTCGGCGCTGTCGTCAATGCGATCCAGCTTCGAGGCTGCGCGCAGTGCGTCCTGGGTCATGCCCTTCAGCTCCGGATCGCTGGTGCTCAACACGTTTTCACCATCCGTCAGCACCGCTACGCCGTCCATCTCGAAGGTGAAGCCCGCAAACAGCGTGTTCAGCGTTACATCCTGCGGGTCGGCGACCAGGTTATCCTTGCTGTCCATGCCGATCATCAGCCCGTCCGCATCGCTGCGGGCAATCACCGCAACATCATAATTGATGCCATCCACGTTCAGCCGGGTCATGTAGCTCTTTTTCGGATAGCGCAGAATGTCCCGCACCACGTCCATTTCCAGCAGCTCCGCACAGACCTTTTCCGGCACCTCGTTGCCTGTGTTGACAAGGACGCACTGCAAATCGCCGTCGGTGAGGATCACCCTGTCCAGCCGCTGGTGCTGGGCATAATCGTCCAGGTCCTGCTGCGTGATGCCGCCGGTTCGCTCCATGCTGTAGCTCAGCGCCTTGATCTTATCCTGCAAGCGTACCAGGCTTTTGACCTGATCTGACGTTTGGCTGGTGACGTAAAAATTCACCTGATTGGTCATGAATTCGAGGGTCATGTTTTTCACCTGTACACAGTTGGCGCGATCCCGGAAGGTCATGCCCACAAAAACAGTCACCAGCAGGCACACGCCCACCAGGAGCGGCAGCCAGAAAACCCGCCAGGATAAACGCCGGGCATAGGAAGAAACCTTCATGGCGTATCCTCCTGATAGACGTTTTTCGTGTCCAGGCCATACTTGGCGACGAGCTGATCCACCGTCCCGTCCCGGCGCATGTCCTCCAGCGTCAGGCGCAGCGCCTCCACCACAGCGGACGAATCCTCCTTGGCAAAGGCAACGCCCAGGCTAGACACGCTCAGGCTTTCGTTCAGCATGCGATAGGTATCCGGCGCAGACTGCGCCAGCACACTGAGCGCGCTTTCATGCCCCGCGATCGCATCCACATAGCCCTTGCGCAGGCAGGCGAACACCTCCGACATGGTGGACATGGAATAAACCTCCATCAGCTCGGGAATGCGCACATCTATCCGGGACAGCAGCGCAGCCTCCGCCTTGCCCGTGGCCTGCACCGCCACACGCCTGTCCTTTAGGTCTGCCAGCGTATAAATATCGCTGTCCGCGCGGACAAGTACCATTTGACGGCTGTACAGATACGGCCCCACCCAAGTGTAGTCGCTCTCCCGTCCGTTCATGGAAAAGCAGCCCCACAGGCAGTCCACCTCGCCGTTTGCCAGCAGCTCGTCCTTCTGCTCCCAGACGATCTCCCTGAAAACAGGCTCGTAGCCCATGCGGCGGCAGGCCTCCTCGGCAAGCTCCACATCCAGCCCGGTCGGCTTATCCTCCACCGTGAGGTAAAAAAACGGCTCATAGGCGTCGGAGCCGATGACCAGCTGCGGCATGGCGCTGTCCGCCGCGCTCCCGCTTTGTCGGGACGCGCAGCCCCCAAGCGTCAACGCCAGCAGCAAAACAAGCAGCACCCTTCCATATCGCTTCATGGCGCTGTCTTCCCCTCCAATACATAAAAACAAAGGCCGCAGGACATGCTGCCGCTGCGACCGAATAGAACAGCTTCAGGCTTTGTTGGCAGCCGTTCGCTGTTTTCATTATACAGGACGCAAAGCGCCCCTGACAAGAGCGCTCACGCCTCTTTTTCTGCGTTTTTTTCCGACATGCTTCGACGGCTTGCCCGTGCCGTTTTGCACAGGGGCCGCAGGGTGCAGACCTCGCATAGGGGATGCTGCGCCTTGCACACCCGCCGTCCGTGGAAAATGAGCCAGTGGTGCGCATCCCGCCAGTCCTTTTTCGGAATGGCCTTCATCAGCTGACGCTCCGTCTCCTCCACGTCCTTCGCGTCCGCCAGGCCCAGTCGGTTACTGACGCGGAACACATGGGTATCCACCGCAATGGCGGGTACGCCGAAGGCGTTTGCCAGCACCACGTTGGCGGTCTTGCGGCCCACGCCCGGCAAGCTTGTCAGCTCCTCCATGGTGTGCGGCACCTCGCCGCCGAAGCGCTGGGTAATGATGCGGCAGGCCGCGATGATGTTCCCGGCCTTGCTCTTAAAGCCGCAGCTTTTCACCAGCGGATACAGCTCCTCCTCGGTGCAGGCCGCCATGGTGGGCGCATCGGGATAGCGCCGGAACACCTCGGGCGTGACCTTGTTCACCTGCTTGTCCGTACACTGGGCAGACAGCATGGTCGCCACCAGCGTTTCATAGGGATTGGTAAAGTGCAGCTCCGGCCCCGCATCCGGATAAAGCCGCTGTAATTCCGCCAGGATCGCTTTCTTTGATACCGCCATATGTACCTCCAAGGGGATCTTTTTGCGCGCGTTACACCCGCGTCAGGCTGCCGGGCAGCCGATCCACCAGCTTCATCGTCACATACAGCACCGCCACGTTCACGGGGTACTGCATCACATTTTTCAGGGCGCGGGTCGGAAACGTCGCCAGCACGCCGCTGCCCTGCAGCATGTACAGCCACAGGGTGTTCAGGCCGATGTTGCATATCAGCGTCACCGGCAGAATGGTCAGCGCAGCCCGCCACAGCTTCGGCTCCCGGCGATACAGCCACAGACCGTAATTCATGCCCGCCAGCGCCGCCGTCACCGTAAAGCCCGGGAAGATCGCCCCCGAGGGAAACAGCGTCGCGCCCAGCAGATCGCCGCATACCCCCACCAGCAGGCTGCAAAAGGGACCCATCAGCATGCCCGCCACCGCCGTGGGCAGAAAGCCCAGATTCACCCGCAGCGATGCGCTGATGGAGATGTTCAGCATGCGGCTGAGAACGATCTGCATCGCCAGCAGCACCCCCATCATACATAACCGCTTCGGGGTCAGGTGAAACCACGCCCGCCAGGTATCCCGCCGCATTGTTTCTTTTTCCGTCACGAAAAAAACGCCTCCTTTTCAAATCAGGTGAGAAAACTGATCCGCAAAAAGGCGTTGCCCATCCAAACGCAGTGGGATGCGGCTTTGGCACCGCGGCGGATATATCCGCCTTCGTTCCATGACAACTCCCCGTCCATGGACACTTAACGCGCCAGAACCTACTCTGCCAAAATCGGATCGTAGAAACATGCTTATCATACGCCAAAGCTTGCTGGAAAGCAAGGGCAAAATCTGCCGAAAGGCACCTGCCGCACCCTTTTCCTGTCCTGCATTTTTCCAATTCCTCCATCCCCTGAAAAAAGGGCGGCGAGCAGGGCGTGAAACGCTTGACATCACTCACTTTCAGGATGTAAAATGAATACTTGCGTGAATCTACATTATACCCAGGAGGTGTGCCATGCTGCCCGCAATCCAAACGCCGGAATTTGCCGCCATGCTGCATGATCAGGTGGAGAAGCGGCGAACCTTCGCCATCATTTCTCACCCTGACGCCGGTAAAACTACCCTGACGGAAAAACTTCTGCTTTACGGCGGCGCGATCCGCTCCGCAGGCAGCGTAAAGGCCCGCAAAAGCGACAAGCATGCCACCTCGGACTGGATGGACATTGAAAAGCAGCGCGGCATTTCCGTCACCTCGTCGGCGATGCAGTTTGAGTTTGACGGCTACCGCATCAATATTCTGGACACCCCCGGTCACCAAGACTTCTCCGAGGACACCTACCGCGTGCTGGTGGCGGCGGATGCGGCGGTCATGCTGATCGACGCGGCAAAGGGCGTGGAGGCCCAGACCATCAAGCTGTTCAAGGTCTGCCGCATGCGCAACATTCCCATCTTCACCTTTGTGAACAAGATGGATCGCGCGGCAAAGGATCCCTTTGCGCTGATGGAGGAATTGGAGCAGGTGCTGGGCATCCGTTCCTGCCCCATCAACTGGCCCATCGGCGTGGACGGCGATTTCCAGGGCGTTTATCATCGGGACACCCGCATGGTGGAGCTTTACACCGGCGGCGACCACGGCAAGCGCATGGTGGAAAAGACCGATATTTCCATTGACGATCCCGCGCTGGAGAACCTGCTGGACAAGCACTATCGCGACCGACTGAAGGACGAGATCGACCTGCTGGACGTGGCGGGCGACGCTTTCGATCTGGACGCGGTGCGCAAGGGCGAGCTGACCCCCATGTTCTTCGGCTCCGCCGTGACCAACTTCGGCGTGGAGCCTTTCCTGGAGCGCTTCCTGCAATACACGCCCCCGCCCCTGCCCCGGCAGAGCGATGCAGGCATGATCGGCCCCGAGGAGCCTTACTTCTCCGGCTTCATCTTCAAGATCCAGGCCAACATGAACCCTGCCCACCGGGATCGGCTGGCCTTCATGCGCATCGTCAGCGGCGCGTTTGAGAAGGGCATGGAGGTGTGGCACTCCGGCACCAACAAGATGGTGGCGCTGAAGCAGCCCCAGCAGTTCATGGCCGACGAGCGCGAGGCCGTGGAGGAAGCCTGGGCCGGCGACATCATCGGCCTGTTTGACCCCGGCATTTATCAGCTGGGCGACACGCTTTCCGCCGGGCCGAAGATGCACTATGAGAACATCCCCGTGTTCGCCCCTGAATTCTTCAACCGTGTGCGTCCCCTGGACAGTATGAAGCGCAAGCAGTTCCAGAAGGGCATCACCCAGCTGGCGGAGGAGGGCGCGATCCAGACCTTCATCCGCACCGAGACGGGCCGCGAGGAATTCATGGTCGGCGTGGTCGGC
>CAKTYE010000056.1 GCA_934631985.1 uncultured Clostridia bacterium
GCCGCAGAATGCTCTTATAATAAGTGCGTTCGGCTACGAAAGAATACAAGATATAGCAAAATGCGCTCATAGTAAACACAATATATAGTATTTGCTGCGGCTCGATGGACAAGCCTGCCGCAGAGAACAGCAGGAAAGATCCGATAAGGAAGGGGCATGGGCATGACCATGGAGTACATTGTCAAGCGGGATGGACGCAAGGTGCCTTTTGATGCAGCGAAGATCGAAAACGCAATTACGAAGTCCTTCGAGGACGTACATACCGAGGATCGGGAAGCCGTCGAAAAGCTGACCCAAGCCGTGGTAGCGGCGCTGGAAGCAAATGCGGAGAACGTCAGCGTTCCCACGGTGGAGGAAGTGCAGGACACTGTGGAGCGCGTGATGATCAAGCAGGGCTACGCGGACGCTGCCAAGGCGTATATTCTCTACCGCGCGGAGCGCAGCCGTGTGCGGGAGATGAACACCCGCCTGATGAAAACCTTTGCGGATATTGCCTATAAGGACGCACGGGACTCGGACATCAAGCGCGAAAATGCCAACATCAACGGCGACACCGCCATGGGCGCGATGCTGAAGTTCGGCTCCGAGGGTGCAAAGCAGTTTTATGACATGTATGTGCTGGATCCGCGCTTTGCACAGGCCCATGCGGACGGCGATATTCACATTCATGATAAGGACTTTTATACCCTGACCACTACCTGCTGCCAGATCGAGCTGCGCAGCCTGTTTAAGAACGGCTTCTCCACGGGGCACGGTACCCTGCGGGAACCGAACGACATTGCCAGCTATTCCGCGCTGGCCTGCATTGCCATTCAGGCCAACCAGAACGATCAGCACGGCGGACAGAGCATCGTAGACTTTGACTATGGCATGGCTCCTGGCGTTCAGAAGACCTTTGTCAAGCGCTTCCGCGCGAATCTGGCCCGGGCGCTGGAGCTGCTGTGCAATGCAGAGCAGCCCGAAGCGATGGCGGCAAAGACGCTGGAGGGTGTGGAGGTGCACCTGGAGGGTTCGGAAGCATCCCATCAGCAGCTGGTGTCCCGGCTGATGCAGGCGGGCATGGACGCGGCAGCGGCGGAACGGGCTGTGACGTTTGCCCAGAAAAAAGCCTGGGAGGAGACGGACCGCGCCACCTATCAGGCCATGGAGGCCCTGATCCACAACCTGAACACCATGAACAGCCGTGCGGGGGCGCAGGTTCCCTTCTCCTCCATCAACTATGGCATGGATACCTCCCCCGAGGGGCGCATGGTGATGCGCAATGTGCTGCTTGCCACCGAGGCAGGATTGGGCAATGGCGAAACGCCGATTTTCCCCATCCAGATTTTCCGGGTCAAGTCGGGTGTGTCCTTCAATCCCGGCGATCCCAATTACGACCTGTACCGCCTGGCCATCCGCACCAGCGCCAAGCGGCTTTTCCCGAATTTCTCCTTTATCGACGCGCCATATAACCTGAAATATTATAAGCCCGGTCATCCCGAGACGGAAATCGCCTACATGGGCTGCCGTACCCGGGTCATGGGCAACGTGTACGACCCGGATCGGGAGATCGCACCCAGGCGCGGCAATCTGTCCTTTACCTCCATCAACCTGCCCCGCATTGCCATCCGGGCCAAGGGGGATGTGCAGTGGTTCTTTGAGGAGCTGGAACGCATGATGGCGCTGGTCACCGAGCAGTTGGACGAGCGGTTTGCCATCATCAGCAAGAAGAAGGTCAAAAACTTCCCCTTCCTGATGGGGGAGGGCGTGTGGCTGGATTCTGAAAAGCTGGATTGGGAGGATGAGGTCGGCGAGGTGCTGAAGCATGGCACCCTGTCCATTGGCTTCATCGGCCTGGCGGAAGCGCTGAAGGCTCTGCGCGGTGCGCACCATGGCGAAAGCGAGGAAAGTCAGAAGCTGGGCCTGGAGATCATCGGCTTCATGCGCTGCTATGCGGACAAGCTCTCTGAGAAGCGCAAGTTGAACTACACCCTGCTGGCAACGCCTGCCGAGGGTCTGAGCGGACGCTTTGTGCGCATTGACCGGGAGAAATTCGGCGTGATCCCCGGGGTCACGGATCGGGAATATTACACCAACAGCTTCCATGTGCCGGTCTATTATCCCTGCTCCGCGTTCCACAAGATCAGCGTGGAGGCACCCTATCATGAGCTGACCAACGCGGGCCACATCAGCTATGTGGAAATGGACGGCGACCCGCTGCAAAACCTGGATGCGTTTGAGAAGATCGTGCGCTTCATGCATGATAAGGGCATTGGGTATGGCTCCATCAATCACCCGGTGGACCGTGACCCCGTGTGCGGCTACAATGGTATCATCGGCGATGAATGCCCCAACTGTCACCGCACCGAGGGCGATCATCCCTTTGAGCGCATTCGCCGTATTACCGGCTATCTGGTGGGTACGCTGGATCGCTTCAACAACGCCAAGCGCGCGGAGGAGCATGACCGCGTGAAGCATGGCGTGACCAGCACGGAGGCGTAAGCGTGGAGATTCGCATTGCGGGGACGGTGGATGATTCCATTGTGGATGGGCCGGGCATCCGCTACACGGTGTTTACGCAGGGATGCCCCCATCACTGTCCCGGCTGCCATAACCCCAAGACGCATGCCCAAGACGGCGGGTATACCGTGGACACAGAGAAGATCGTCGCGCAGCTGCGTGCCAATCCGCTGCTGGACGGTTTGACCCTTTCCGGCGGGGAGCCCTTTGAGCAGCCTGCGGCCTGCACAGAGCTGGCACGGCAGGCCCATGCGCTGGGCTTGAACGTCTGGTGCTATACCGGCTATACCTGTGAAGTGCTGCTGACTGCGAAAAACCCGGCCTGGGAGGCGCTGCTGCAGCAGGTGGACGTGCTGGTGGATGGGCCTTTCCTGCTGGGGGAAAGAAGCCTGGAGCTGCAATACCGCGGCAGTAAAAACCAGCGCCTGCTGGATATGCCGCGGACGCTGGAAACAGGTGTGCCTGTGTTGTGGGCTGCACCAACGTGGTAAACACAAAGCCTGCGGTTTGTCCTTGCCCGGACAGACCGTAGGCTTTGTGTTTATTCTTCTGCTGGGGTCAGGTTTTCCTCGATGTACTGGAAAATATCGCCTGCAATGGGCGCTGCTGTGGAGCCGCCGCCGTCGCCGTCGTTTACGTCCTCTACCAGCACCGCCACGGCATAGGGCAGGGCTTCGTCATCAATGAAGCCCACAAACCAGCCGTGCGTCACGGCGCGACCGTTATCGCTGCTTTCCGCAGAACCCGTCTTGCCGCAAATGGTCAGTCCGCTGACTGCTGCACGTTTGCCCGTACCGCTTTGCACCACCGCCGCCATATAGCTTTTCAGCTCCTCTGCCAGGTCGGCAGAAAGTGCGGTGCGGTATATGCTGGAAGAAAATTTCAGGCGGTTCACGCCGCTGGCGCTGGTCACGTCCTGCAATAAGCGCGGCTCCATCATTACGCCGCCGTTGGCGATGGCGCTGGCAACCATGCACATGTGCATGGGGGAGGCGGTGATAGCGGACTGCCCCGCGCCGCTCCAGGCCAGCTCAAAGGAGCTGCGGTTTGTGGTGGGATAGTTGCTGTTCTCCACCACCAGGTCACGGAAAAGGAAATTGTCGTTGAAGCCGAAGCTCTCCGCCGTGCGGCGCAGCTTGGTGTCCCCAAGGTTCAGGGCGATCTGCGCGAAGGCGTTGTTGCAGCTGAGGGTGAAGGCTCGCTTCAGCGTGAGATTGCCATGCACCGCGTTGCCGTAGTCGGGAATAATCTGTCCATCCACGATCAATTCGCCCGTGCAGGGAATGGACACCGTACGAATGTCGGTAATGTTTTCCAGCGCCGAGGTTGCCGTGACGATCTTGAAGGTGCTGCCGGGGGGATAGACGCTCTGCGTGGCGCGGTTCCAGAAGGGCTGGCCCGCGTCTGCGATGGTCTCCGCCGTAATGTTCAAGGGGTCAAAGTTAGGCAGGCTGATCATGGCAAGCACTGCGCCTGTTTTGTAATTCATCACTACGGCGGCACCCTTTTTGTCCGCCGTCTTTTCATGGTCGGCAAAGGATGCGGCGATGGCGGTGCAGAGCTTGCTGTCAACGGTGAGGGTTACATCGTCGCCGCGCCGCGCATCCCCGCGAAAAAGGCTCAGGGCCAATTCAGGCAGCGAGGTTTGAAAGCCGTACAGATAACTGGTTTGAAAGGTCTCCACACCATTGGAGACCTGTCCCTGACTGTCGCCCAGCAGATGCACCACCGCCCGCCGGGAGGCTTCATCCGCCTGGTAAACGCGCTCGCCGTCTACCGTAGTGGCAAGGATGATGCCGTTGGTATCCAGCACATTGCCTGCGGTGACGTTGGCCTTCTGGCTGCGTACCCGAGGGTTTTTGCTGGAGGAGAACCAGCGGTTGCCGTAAGTCATGATGCTGTAGCCGCCGTACAGGGCCAGCAGCGCGAACATACCGAAAAGGATCAGGGCCAGCAGCTTGAATTTCAGCCGTTGCTGCTTCATGCGCCCACCTCCTCATCCTCGGCGTTGCCCAGCAGGGCCAGGCGGGTGTCCTCCTTCAGGTCGTCGCCGTTCAGGCTGGCAACGCCCTGCAGCAGACCCACCAGACACATACTGGACACCAGCGATGTGCCGCCATAGCTGACAAAGGGCATGGTCACGCCGGTCAGGGGGATCATTTTGATCACGCCGCCAATGATGACGAAGGTCTGCAAGCCCAGCATCAGGGTGCAGCCCATGGCAAGCAGCCCGTGGAAGCTGGTACGCGCCGCCATGGCAGTAGTCGCGCCGCGCCAGATCATGGCAACATACATCAGCAGCACACACAGACCAAAAATCACGCCGAACTGCTCGCAGATGACGGCGAAAATGAAGTCCGTGTAATAGACGGGAATGGTCTTGGGGGAGCCAAGCCCCAGGCCCACGCCAAACAGGCCGCCGCTGGCGATCGCCATCAGGCTCTGCACAATTTGAAAGCCGGAATTTTCATAGTCGCTCCAGGGATTCAGCCAAATGGCAACGCGCTTTTTGACATGGGCAAACATCTTATAGCCCAGCACCGCCGCGCCGCCGCCGCCCAGCAGACCCAGTCCCGTGAGGAACAGATTGCCGGACGAGGCGTAAAAGAGCAGCAGCGTGGTGCCGTAGTACATCAGCGCTGTACCCAGATCCTTTTGCAGCATGAGAATGCCCAGGCAGCTCACGGCAAAAAACAGCCAGGGAAGCATGCGGTGGCGGCTCATGTAATAGCTGACGACGATCAGCAGGCTGAGCTTGACGATTTCACTGGGCTGGACGGAAATGCCCGCTACATAGAACCAGTTCTTCGCACCGTAGGTTTCCCGTCCAATGGCAAGGGGCAGCGCCAGCAGCGCCAGCGACAGGGGGATCAGCAGCAGCACCGGGATGTGCCAGGAGCGCACCAGCCGCACGATCCACACGCAGACCACCATGGCGACCAGCCCTACGCCGTAATACATGGCCTGATGATAGGCGTATTCCGGCTCGGTGGAATACAGCACCAGCACGCCCAAGGCGCACAGAAAGTTGGTCAGCGACAGCAGCAGCCGATCTGAGGGAAAGAGCTTAGGCAGCAGATTTGTTCCCAGCCAGATCATGGCGGGAACTGCCAGCGCCAGCACAAAGCCCTGCCAGGCAAAATCCTTGCAGGCGATGAGCAGAAACGCACTGAAGTAGAACAGCATGACCGCACTGGAAAGCAGGCGGCCCGGGTCTTTTTTACTTCTGAACATGGCCCCTCCTTCTCATGAACGGACGATGCTTGCCCCGGGCGGCAGCGCGCTGGAACTCCTCCTCCGCGGCAGGCTCCTCTGCCGGGGCGGACTGTTCTATAATGGGGGCGAAGCTGGCGGAATCTTCCATGGGCGGCTGCGGCGGATAAGACAAGGGCGCGGGTGCAATAGGCATGCCCATGGGCGGCTCATAGGGGAGCCGCTGCCAGACTGCCGTGTCCGGGCCTTGCACAGGCGGAAACTGTCCCGTCTGGTCGCCCCACGCGGCAGGCACCTGATGATACACATAAGGCGTATTCTGCCAATCTGTGGGAGCCGGGGTTTCCGCAACGGGCGGCTCCTCGGGGATGGGCTGACGGGCGGCGGCGTGCTGCTCGGTTTCCAGGCCCACGAACAGGCGCAGACGCAGCACCGCGTCGCCTACAGTGAGCCGGGAACCGTGGTGCATGGGATAATTGCGGGCCTTGCTGCGGCTGTTCAGCTCATCGCCGTCCACCTGCGCCAGGCAGCGCACGCGCGGATAAATAAGAAGCCCCTTGCCGTTCTGGAAGGAAAAGTCCAGATGGCAGGGTGCTACGCCGGGAACGGGGACGGTCACGTCGCAGGTGCGCAGGCGGCCCAGCGTACCCTCGCGCGGCAGGGGCAGGGCTGTTCCGGCAGGCAGCTCGTCGCTGCCTTCCAGCACCACCAGCTCGCCGATCATGCCCGCGTCCGGCAGCTGCTTCAGCCGCCGGTGCTTGGCCTTGCGATCCTTGCGCAGCCACCGAAACGACCGCCAAACGATCAATACGCCCAGCAGCGTGAACCAGTACCGCGCCGCCAGCGAGATCACCTCATAAACTTCGCTAGACAAAGGGGAACTCCTTTCAACAAGGAAGATGGAGAGATGCGAGGGAGGCCGCTTCTGTAGCCAGAAGCGCCTCCCTCGCGCTCCCTCCCGAAGACCATATGGGGGGTGACATAAGGGTATGCTTCGTTCGAATGCGTGGAGGATGAACAGAAAGAAGCATAAAGAGATTACTGCATCGAAGCAAGCAAGAAGTAAATCCTCCGCTGCTCTTCGGGTAGGGGGCCGGGGGAGGGGCTTTCTGGCACAGAAGCCGCCTCCCCCCGGCGTACCCGCCTCTCACGACAGCATATCCCGCAATTCACGCAGCAGGGGCTTCAAATTCTTGGGCGTGCGTGCAGGATCACGCTGAATGCTCAGACAGAGATTTTCCGGGCGGAAAACACACTGCGCCGCATCCAGCAAGTCCTCGCAGGACAGATCCTCGTACATCTGTGCCTTCGTGTCCAGGTCGGCCCGGGCCAGATCGTCCGCCAGGCAGCTCCAGCCCATCAGGTCGTTCATCGCGGAAGCATCGTCCTGATAATACACCAGATTATCTGTGAAAAGCATCCGGCACTGATCCAGACGCACGGGCCGCACATACTGCGTCAGCCGGCGCAGCAGGTCAAAGACCTCCCGCAGACTGTCTACCAGCAGCTCCTGCTCCACGTCATAGGAGATCACCAGACGGCGGAACATGCCCATTTCCTCAATAGAGGAATCGATCTCCGCCACCATGGCCTTTTCCTCCCGCAAGGTCTGGAAAAGCAGGGAGGAATCATTTTCACCCGTGATGGCGCTCAGCACCTCGCCCACCAGCGGATACACGCGATCCTCGTCGATGTCAAAGGCGATGCGCACCTTGGCCTGACCACCTTCTTCATCGGAGACAAAATCGCTGCGGCTGTCCCGCATGCAGAAGCCAAGGGGCGTAGGCTGAACAAAGGGCGGCTCGGCGGTGTGATTCTCCAACTCGCCCAGCAACTCGGCGGCGGTGGCTTCCATGGCGGGGGAAAAGTTGCCGCTCAGGCAGAAGCAGACGTTCTGCGGCTGAAACAGCATCCGCTGCCAGCGGCGAATAACCGCGGCGGACATGGCGGTGACGCTCTCCTTCGTCCCCATCAGCGGAAATACGCCTGCGGCGGTTTTGCGATAGCGGCGGATGACTTCCTCGTCAAAGTCCACGTCCTCCTGCTCAATCTGACGAATGACCACGCGCTTTTCTTCCGCGACGGCTTCCTCCGTCCACGGCACATCGGCAAACAGGTGCAGCAGCAGCGCCAGCGCATCGTCAAAAAAGCGGGGCAGCACCCGCAGGCGGAACACAACGCCCTCGGCATAGGTCGCGCCGTCCAGGGATGCGCCCATGCGGTCCAGCGCGCGGGTCAGCTCGTCGCCCGTCAGCCCGCCAAGGCTGCGGAAGCAAAGATGCTCCAGCAGGTGACAGATGCCCTGATTCTGTCGGTTCTCATACAGTGCGCCGCCCTTGAAGAAGACGCTGAATTCAATGGAGTGCAGATGTGTCAGCGGACAGCAAAGCAGCTGCAAGCCGTTGTCCAGCAGCTGCTCGTGAATCGTGGCCATGGGGAAGACCTCCCATCCTGATGTTCTTGCTCCATTATAAGGAAATTTGCGGGGAAGTGCAAGCCAAACGGTGTTTTTCTTTTGCAGGGTGTGTTTCTAAATTCGTCAGACGGCATCTTCAGCGCCTTTTCAAGCACTGCTGTCTCTTCAAACCTCGATTTATGTCCAGTAAACCTTCGGTTTTCATCCTTGCAGTGTATGAAAATCCGCTCGAAGCTGCACCTGCCTCATTTTAGAAACGTACCCCGGGAAGCGCGAAAAGCCCCGCAGGGTCGCCGCTGGACAGGGCGGCGTTCAGCGCAGGCAGCAGGGTAAGTATGGTATCGCACAGATAGGCGCGACTTTCGGGGCTGGAAAGCCGCAGCTGCCGGGCAGCGGCTTGTGCAGCTTCCAGCAGACGCGCCTGCCGTGCGGCGGGGGAAAGGGGCGTGAGCAGATCGCACAGGCGGGGAAGCGCATCCGGGGGAAGCAGCACATCAAAGGGGTTCAGCCCCAGCAGGGCCAGCACGGTTACATTCGCGGCGATGGGTGCGTAGAGCGCCATGCGCTGCGTACCCTCAGGATCGTTCAGGGCGGTAAGCAGCCGAGCGGCATCCAGGCGGCGAAGCAGCGCATGCTCCGCCAGCAGACGGCGAAGCCACGCATGAACGTAAGCCACGCCCTGCAAGGCATCCGGCACAGGCAACGCCAGCTGGTAGTCCATGCTGGCGGGAAGCTCATGGGCGGCGAAACGCGGGTCGTAGCGCTGCGAAAAGCCTTGCAAACTGTGCAGCGTATCGGACAGGGCCAGATTCGGCACAGCGGGACAGGTTTCCAGCGCGGCGCGGGCCAGCAGATCCACCGTGCGGGCCTCCCGGCGAAGCTGCGCCACACCCACAGCCCAGCAGGCTTCCAGATCAGCGTTCAGCAGCAGCGCGGGGGAAACAGGCTTGGCGCGGCTTGTCAGCCCCAGGGTGAACAGCAGTGAATGTAGCAGGCTCTCTGCGGCCTCAACGGGAACGCTGGTGCTTTCGCCGTGGGTAAAGCGCCGGACAAGGGACGCGAGCTGCTGCATCAGGGCGGCTTGCAGCGCGGCAAGGGTTTCGGGGGATAGGACAAGGGCGTCAGTCGTCATCGGTTTCCTCCTGTAGCATGATCTCCGAAACAAGCTGGCCTGTGGCAAGAAAGCGCTGCACGGCATCCGGCAACAGATCGGCGGTGCAGGTGAGGGAGCCATGCGCAGGACCATCGAACAGAGCGGCGAGCAGGGTCACGGCATCGGCATCCGTCAGGGCTTCGCGGGAAAGGCCTTTGCAAAGGTAGAACAGCGATTGCAGCTCCGCCAGTGCGGCGGGCCAGGCTTCGCGCTGAATGTCCGGGGAGGGCGCAAAGCGTTCGGCAAGCAGGGGAAGCGGGCCGTCGCCCAGATCCACGCGGCCTGTGACTTGCAGGGCGGTCTGACGGGCGGCAAGCAGCTCAGCGGCATCCTCCGGGGTAAGGCTGCGCCCTGCGGGTGCAGACAGCGCGTTGCAGCGCTCCCGCAGGGCGGCGGGAGAAGGGGAAACAGAGAGTGGAAACAGCGTCATAAAAACACCTCCTGCCATTTAGATGTACCATAGCACGTTCCACGTTTCAAGACTTGACTTTTTTGCGATTTTGTGGTAATATAAACACAGATAAAAGATAAAAAACCTTCCCGCAGCGGTGAAAATTCTCATGCGTGCGCCCTTTACAAACAACGCAAAGTCTGTTACAATAAAACGCGGCGCTTTTGAACCGTTGACGCAGGCTGCCGATCACTCCGACGGCGTTCTTCGTTTGCGGCAATGAGCAGCCGTATCACCGCACTGCGCGGAAAAAATGGAGGAAATTACCATGACCAAGAGCGAGATCATCGCCGCCTATGCCCGTCACGAGGGCGACACCGGTTCTCCCGAGGTGCAGGTCGCTCTGCTGACCGACCGCATCAACCACCTGAATGAGCACCTGAAGACCAACAAGAAGGACCACCACAGCAACCGTGGTCTGCTGCTGATGGTCGGTAAGCGCCGCGGCCTGCTGGAATACCTGAAGAAGACCGACATCGAGCGCTATCGTGAGCTGATCGCCAAGCTGAACCTGCGTAAGTAAAAGGCGCAGGGGAGAGCGTCGGCCCGCCGAATCTCCGCTTGAACAGGGCCGTCAGGGAAAGCCTGCGCTTTCTCTGACGGCTTTTTCAGGAGAAAAAGCGGACGGCGATGTGCCTGAGGGATGTTATCCCTTGAAAATCCCCGGGCGGGGTTTTCATATGATAGCATCCGTCGGGCGGTCTGGGGCGCCTGGCCCCGTGATGAGATGTGAGGAGAGAAAGCATGAATTACAAGTCCTATACCATGGACCTGGCGGGCAAGCCGCTGACCCTGGAATTCGGCAAATACTGCGAGCAGGCTGCCGGCAGCGTGTGGGTGCATCTGGGCGACACCGTTGTGATGGTGAACGCCACCATGTCCCCCGAACCCCGGCCCGGCGTGGACTTCTTCCCCCTGGCTGTGGATGTGGAGGAAAAGCAGTACTCCGTGGGCAAGATCCCCGGCGGCTTCATTAAGCGCGAGGGCCGTCCCACCGAGAAGGCGACCCTGACCTGCCGCATCATCGACCGTCCCCTGCGCCCCTTGTTCCCCAAGGGCATGCGTAACGACGTGCAGGTGGTGGCGACCGTCCTGTCCGTGGACAAGGAAATCCCCCCGGAAATCCCTGCGATGATCGGTTCCTCCATTGCGCTGGCTGTCAGCGACATTCCGTGGGGCGGCCCCACGGGTTCCGTGGTGGTAGGTCGGATCAACGGCAAGTATGTCATCAACCCCGATGCTTCCCTGGAGCCGCAGAGCGACATGCACGTCACCGTCAGCGGCACCCGTGACGCGGTGCTGATGGTGGAAGCCGGCGCGAAGGAAGTCTCCGAGGACGTGATGCTGGATGCGATCATGTTCGCCCATGAGGAGATCAAGAAGATTATTGCCTTCGAGGATCAGATCATTGCCGAGATCGGCAAGGAAAAGGTCATTGTGCCGCTGGTCACCACCGGCGATGATGTGAAGGCTGCGGTGCGCGAGTACGCTTATGATAAGTGCGTGTGGGTGTTCGACACCTTCGATCGTCAGGAGCGTCAGCATCGTGAGGCGCAGGTAAAGGAAGAAACGCTGGCCCACTTTGCGGAGACCTTCGAGGGCCGCGAGAGCGAGATCAGCGATGCGCTGTACTACCTGAACAAGGAAGTCATGCGCAAGAAGATTCTGGAGCAGGGCATCCGTCCCGATGGCCGCAAGGTCACCGAGGTGCGCCCCATCTGGTGCGAAGTGGGCGTGCTGCCCCGTGTGCATGGCTCCGCCGTGTTCACCCGTGGTCAGACTCAGGCGCTGACCGTGACTACGCTGGCCTCTACCAGCGAGGGTCAGGTGCTGGATGGCCTGAGCAATGAGGACTTCAAGCGCTACATCCACCACTACAACATGCCGCCGTATGCTACCGGCGAGGCGGGCCGTCTGAAGAGCCCGGGCCGTCGTGAGATCGGTCATGGTGCGCTGGCGGAGCGTGCACTGCTGCCTGTGATCCCCTCGGAGGAGGAGTTCCCCTATGCGCTGCGTCTGGTGAGCGAGATCCTGTCCTCCAACGGTTCTTCCTCCATGGCTTCCGTGTGCGGCTCCACCCTGTCCCTGATGGACGCCGGTGTGCCGATCCATGCGCCTGTTGCGGGCGTTGCCATGGGCCTGATCAAGGACGCCGAGACCGGCAAGGTCGTTGTGCTGACCGACATTCAGGGCCTGGAGGACTTCCTGGGCGACATGGACTTCAAGGTGGCTGGCACCATGAATGGTATTACTGCCATCCAGATGGATATTAAGATTGCGGGCATTGACCGCGAGATTTTGAAGACCGCGCTGGCGCAGGCACTGCAGGGCCGTCTGCACATTCTGGGCATCATGCTGGAGACGCTGGGTCAGCCCCGCGATCACCTCAGCCCCTATGCGCCTAAGATCATGCGCTTCACCATCAATCCCGAGAAGATTCGCGAGGTCATTGGACCCGGCGGCAAGATGATCAACAAGATCATTGCGGAGACCGGTGTGAAGATCGACATCGAGGACGATGGCCGCGTGTTCCT
Source organism: uncultured Clostridia bacterium (assembly GCA_934631985.1). Classification (GTDB taxonomy): domain Bacteria; phylum Bacillota; class Clostridia; order Christensenellales; family Aristaeellaceae; genus Egerieenecus. Next base: position 12,267 of record CAKTYE010000056.1, read on the forward strand.
GTCCACGCCTGATGAGGCGGCTGCCGCCAAGGCCCGCAAGATCATCGAGGGCATTGCGAAGGACATTGAGGTTGGCGATGTGTTCACCGGCAAGGTGGTGCGCATCATGAACTTCGGCGCGTTTGTGGAGCTGGCCCCCGGCAAGGATGGCATGATCCACATTTCGAAGCTGGCGAACCACCGCGTGGAGAAGGTCGAGGATGTGGTGAACATCGGCGATGAGCTGGAGGTCAAGGTCAGCGAGATCGATGCGCAGGGCCGTATCAACCTGATCCGCAACGACATGGTGTACGAGAACAATGCTCCCGCGCGCCGTCCCGAAGGCATTCGTCGTCCTCCCCGCCGCGACGGTCGGGCGTAAGGATAACGCAGAAGAACTCCGGGGGAGGCGGCCTTTCTGAGAAAGTCCCCTCCCCCGGCCCCCTCCCGGAAAGCGGCTGGGGGATCATATAAAAACGGGTTCTAAGGCGCGTTGCGGGTCAGCAGCGCGTCTGTGTGCTTTTTGGAGGGCAGGGGAGTAGATGGTTCGCGGCGGTTCTGTCAGCTGCCGTGAACGCGCTCACTTTCATCGAAGCAGCCAACGGCAGCATAAACGCATTGTATGCAGGGACCCTGACAATAACATTTTAGCTGTTCTTCGGGAGGGAGCGCGAGGAAGATGCTTCTTGAAAAGAAGCAGCCTCCCTCGCACTTCCCCCGTATACTACACCAAGAAATGAGGTAAACTGGGAGCGCGGGATGTTCCCAGCAAGACGGATGGAGAAGCGAATGTTCGATCATTGGACGTTGGAAAATGGATTGCACATCGTGGGCGAACGACTGCCGTACCTGCGGTCCGTGTCCATTGGCGTGTGGATGCGGGTGGGTTCCATGATGGAAACGCCTGCGGAAAACGGCCTGAGCCACTTTCTGGAGCATATGGTCTTCAAGGGGACGGAAAAGCGCTCCACCCGCGACATTGCGGAGGAAATGGACGCGGTGGGCGGTCAGATGAACGCCTTCACGGGCAAGGACTGCACCTGCTTTTATGCCAAGGTCATTGACGAGGATTTGCCGCTGGCGGTGGACATCCTCAGCGATATGACGCTGCATGCGGCGCTTGACCCCATAGAGTTCAATAAGGAACGCGGGGTCATTCTGGAGGAGATCTCCATGGAGGAGGACTCCCCGGAGGATGTGGTGCATGAGCTGCTCAGCCGCATTCAGTTCGGCGATCAGGCGGCAGGCATGCCTATCCTTGGTCCGGCAGAGCAGATCGCGGCATATACCCGGGATGATCTGGCAAATTACCGCGCGCGGCATTATCACCCGGAAAACTGCGTGGTGGCACTGGCAGGCAACTATGACCCCGAACGTGTGCTGGCACTGATGCAGCAGTACTTCGGGGAATGGCAGAAGTCCGGTCAGCGGCAGACCGTGCCACCCATGGCGCCGATCCCAGGACAAAAGGCCGCGAAGGAAAAGGATACCGAGCAGCTGCACCTTTGCCTGGGGTATCCGGGTACCTTCCTGGGCAGTGATGAGCTGTATCCCATGTCCGTGATGAATAATCTGCTGGGTGGCGCAATGTCTTCCCGCCTGTTCCAGCGCATCCGCGAGGAAATGGGCATGGCCTATTCCATTTATACCTATCCTTCCACCTATGTGGGCTGCGGCACGTTTGCGGTCTATGCGGGGGTGTCCCCGAAGAATGGTCACGCCGTGCTGGAGGAGACGCTGAAGCAGCTTGATCTGCTGCGCCGGGAGGGCGTGACGGAAAAGGAATTTCGCGAGGCGAAGAACCAACTGCGCGGCTCCTATCTGCTCAGCCTGGAAAGCCCCGGAAGCCGGATGCAGTCCATGGGCCGCGGACAATTGCACTTGGATCGCTGTATGACCCCCGAGGAGACCGTGGCGAAGATCGAAGCCGTGACCATGGAGGACGTGAACGCAGTGGCGCGACGCATCTTCGCGGCAGAACCCTGCATCTCCGTGGTGGGCAAGCAGGCGGAAAGCTACCTGAAATAAATAAAACGCATTGTGTGCCTGAAAATGCTGAGATGAAGGATTTTCCTTCCCTCAGCATTTTTTATACGGGAAGAAGGCCGCAAAAATTTTATCAGGTCGGGAAACGGCAGGGGGAAAAGGGCTAAACGCTTGCAAATCAAGGCGCTGGAGGAAGGACGTGAGCAAAAATACCAGTGAAACAGTCGAGTTAAGAAGGGGATCTTGAGTCAGGTACGATTTGCTTGTGAAAAATTGTAAATTTCATCTTGACTTTTCAGCTCGGTTCAAGCTATAATACCATCGCTAGGATGTGTTAATAGCTTAACAAGCGCGACGAGCAATGCGGCCCGCCGGATACATCCGCAAATCACAGAAGGAGGTTTGTCCCATGAAAAAGTTTCTGGCTGTTCTGCTGACGCTGGCAATGGTGCTCAGCCTCAATGGCTTCGCTTTCGCGGAGTCCGCAGCCGAGAAGACTGCCATGACCCCCGGCACCTATGAAGGCAGTGCCCAGGGTCAGAATGGCGTGGTGACCGTGAAGGTTACCGTAACGGACAAGGCGATCGAGTCCATCGAAGTGACCGAGCAGCAGGAGACCCCCGGCATCGGCGCTCCCCTGACCGAGGAAGGCTATGAGGGAACCACCCCCATCGTCGAGATTCCGAAGGCCATCGTGGAGAATCAGACCCTCGAAGTGGACTCCGTTTCCGGCGCGACCATCACCAGCTATGCGGTGAAGAGCGCTGTGCGGAACGCCCTGAAGAAAGCCGGCGCGAACGTGGACGAGTGGAAGACGCCCGTCGCGAAGCCCGAAGCTACCGAGACCGCTGAGACCTACGACGTGGTTGTGGTCGGCGGCGGCGGCGCTGGTCTGGCGGCTGCCATCTCCGCGAAGCAGCAGGGCGCTGAGACCGTGCTGGTGCTGGAGAAGTGCGGCGCGGTCGGCGGCGACACGCTGGTTTGCGGCGCTATCTACAACTGCCCCGATGAGGAGCTGCAGAGCAAGGAGACCCTGTCTGACGCCAAGAAGGCGCAGATTGAGGCTGTCCTGGCGAAGCCCACCACTGCGGATGACGAGAAGGAGCTGCAGGACACTGTGGCTGCCGAGTGGAAGGCCTATCAGGAATCCGGCCGCACCGACATCTTTGACTCGGATGCCTGGTACGCGCTGCAGACCTTCGACGGCGGCGACCGCGTTGCAAACCTGGACCTGGTGAAGGTGCTGTGCTACAACGCGAAGCCCGGCTATGACTGGATCAAGTCTCTGGGCATGGAGTTCCATGACACCATCGGTCAGGGCGCTGGCTCTCTGTGGCAGCGTACCCATACCTCCACCATGAACATGGGCACTGGCTTCATCAGCACCTATGTGAACAACATGGCGAAGATGGATGGCGTGAAGATCATGACCTCCACCACCGGTAAGACCCTGATCAAGGACGAAAACGGTAACATCACCGGCGTGACCGCTGAGGATGTGAACGGCAACACCTACACCTTCACCGCCACTAAGGGCGTTGTGCTGGCTACCGGCGGCTTCGCGGCTAACGGCTCCATGATCGCTGAGTACAACACCTCTGACAAGTGGAAGGACACCGACCTGAGCAAGGTCAAGACCACCAACCGCTATGCCTGCTCTCAGGGCGATGGCATCACCATGGCGCTGGATGCGGGTGCTTCCCTGACCCAGATGGATCAGATCCAGCTGCTGTACTTGGGCAACGTGAAGGATGGTCAGCTGACCAAGTATCCGCCTCGTGTGGTGAACGGCACCGACCAGGAGATCTTCATCAACAAGGAAGGCAAGCGCTTTGTTCAGGAAGACGGTCGTCGTGACACCATCTGCTTGGCTGTGCTGCAGCAGACCGACAGCATGTTCTACTTCCTGGAATCTGCTGACGGCAACTATGTGGATGTTGACACCGCGCTGTCTGCGGATGGCTTCTCTCTCCGTTATCTGGAGGAGCAGGGCTATGTGTACATCGCCGACACCCTCGACGAAATGGCCGAGAAGCTGGGCATGGATGCTGAGACCCTGAAGGCGACTGTGGACACCTTCAATGCTTCCGTGGAAGCTGGCGAGGATAAGGATGGCTTCGGCCGTACCCTGTTCAGCACTCAGCTGACCAAGGGCCCCTGGGTTGCCACTCCCCGTACTGCCTGCCTGCACCACACCATGGGCGGCGTGACCATCGACACCGAGTGCCGCGTGCTGAACGCGAACAACGAGGCGATCAAGGGTCTGTACGCTGCTGGCGAAATCACTGGTGGTATCCACGGTGCGAACCGCCTGGGCGGCAACGCTGTGGTTGACACGGTTGTGTTTGGCAAGCTGGCTGGCGAGACCGTCATGGCTGACGCGAAGTAAGCTTTTCCCAAAGTAAAAGGACTGCCGCAGGTTTTGTGCCTGCGGCAGTTTTTCTATGGAACGAAGTTGTGCGAAGGCGATGACCTGACTTGTCCTCTGCGTCATCAGTCAGTTTCCATGACGCAGCATGTAGCACCTGCGTCGCTCTGCAATTTTGACGCTCTCTGCAAATGGGAGGGGGAACGAAAAACAAAATGGTAAAAGAAAATTCCTTGAGAATCATTGATTCTCAAGGAATTTCTGTTAGTGGCTCCGATAGGATTCGAACCTATGACACTCCGGGTATGAACCGAATGCTCTAGCCAACTGAGCTACGGAGCCACATGGTTGCGGGGGTAGGACTCGAACCTACGACCTTCGGGTTATGAGCCCGACGAGCTACCAAACTGCTCCACCCCGCGTCAAGACCGTTTCCG
>CAKTYE010000057.1 GCA_934631985.1 uncultured Clostridia bacterium
GAAAATTCAAGTGAGGAAGAAATTCTCTCACTCAATCCAGACCTTTTGATTTTCGACGATCCAACCCTGCAAGTAGATTATGCGGAAGTTTTTCCTTCCTTTGCCAAAGCCAAAATACCAACAATATTTCTTGACAGCCCTCAGTCCATAGATGAAATTACGGATTTGATTCTTCTCTTGGGAAATGCTGTTCAAAAACAGGAAGAAGCGCTTTGCATGGTGGAAGAAATGCACTCATCCACGGCTGCTATTCGTGAATTAGCAGAAAAAGTGCCGGAAAATGAGATAAAAACGGTTGCCCTGTATGGAGAACCTTCTCCCTTTTTCGATATTGCTGCGAAAGCTTGCGGAATCAATGGCGTGTATTGCGGCGACAAAAAGGCATTGCTGGATACGGCACCAGATGCTATCATTATAGAGCCATATTGTGTTGATGTAGGCTGCTATATTCTGGGGATTGGAAAGGCCTATTCTGTTGAGTGCATTGCAGGGCTAAAAACCGATCCTTGTCTTTCGCAGCTTGCGGCAGTTTCTTCAAATAATATTTTTGTGATTTACTTTTCTGGAAGCCAGTACATTTCTGATTGTACGCTGCGCCTTTTCGAAGCCGTATATCCAGAACTGGAAAAAACTGAAGGCAGTTCTTGACGTGGTGTGCCAAGTCGTTAAAAAATTTTTTGATTTTAACCAGTTCCAGTCATGATATTCCCTCCACCTGCATAAACTGCTTATGGTACTTAAAATACTACAAGAAAGTGAGCGAGTGCTATGCAGATGCCATCGAAAGCTGCCCTTGATTCCCTGTCTTTTGCCCATCAGAACTTCGGTTCCCGCCTGCGTCACTTGGAGCTGTCCCTGAATGCAGCCTTACAGTGCCCGGACAACACGCCCTTCTACATGGATGTGGATTTCGAGGTGGATGCATTCGCCCGGCTGCTGATGTGGCGGCAGGAGCATTGCACCATGCAGCGCCTGACTGCCGCGGAGGTGGAGGAACTTCTGCGCTGGGTGACACAAGGGCTGCAAATCGAAACACATATCGCGGCCTACCTTGCGGCGCATCCGGAGAGCGCAGCGTCTATCCCACCTGAAGCTTGGGAAGCGCAGCCTGATGAAGCACGGTACCTGTATTGGAACCTGTTGCTGCTGTATCAGGATGGAACGGCGCAGCGGGTTTCCGGGCAGGGCGGCTTGCCCATGTGGCTGGACAGACTGGTGCAAAAGCTCATGGCCTGCGTGCCGGAAGAAGCAGGCTGTCAGGAAAGCTGAAAAGGATGCTCCCGGCATGCGGTGCAGGCATGCCGAGAGCGCTTTTTATAAAGGCTAGCCAGGATGCTCCCTGCTGTGCTATACTTAAGCTAGCCGAACAGCATATGGAAAGGAATGAATTTTTATGGCAAGCATGACCATCAGCTTTTATGCGCCGTCTCTTTCGCGGACGGTAGACCTTTGCGCACTTGTGCCTGTAGACGGCATGAACATGCCTGCGGAGCAGAAGCCCCTGCGGGCGCTCTATCTTCTGCACGGCCTGTACGGCAGCGAGCATGACTGGTTCAATTATACCCAGGTGATGCTCTGGGCGCGTCAGCATGATCTGGCAGTCTTCTGTCCCGCAGGGGAAAACGCCTTCTATGTGGATACGCCCTCTGGCGGAACGGATTATCTGCGCTTTCTTGGCGAAGACCTTATTCAATTTACCCGGCGGCTGTTTCCGCTGTCGCATCGACGGGAGGATACTTTTATCGGCGGCTTGTCCATGGGCGGCTTCGGCGCGTTGAATGCAGGCTTTACCTATCCCGAGGTGTTCGGAAGGGTGATGGCCTTCTCCGCAGCCCTGCGCCCCTGGCTTCGCATGGGTGACCCTGCGCGGGATGCAGTGCATCGTCCTGCCTACCGCGATAGTCTTTTTGCAGCTGCCCCTTCACGGTGGGATACGCTGACGCTTGCCAGGGCCTGCGGAGCGCGCTGCCCTGCGCTGTGGCTGTCCTGTGGCACGGAGGATTCTCTGCTGTCAGAAAATGAGCTGTTCGTCAGTGGCCTGCGGGAAGCTGGTATCCCGGCGGTCTTTACAACGGCCCCAGGCGGGCATGCCTGGCCTTTCTGGAACAGCGCTGTTTGTGCGGCGCTGGATTGGGCCTGCGGAGACGAAGCTGAACAGTAAGAGAAGAGCGATGCCTTTCACAATACATAGGGAAAAGCTGCGTTCATTTACTTGTGCTCCGATTGCCTTTATATTAGGATGTGAGCAATCAAATGCGTGAGGGCCTTCGCCCACCATGGAGAGGAAACGTCAATGACATATATTCCGCGTGTGACCCCGGAAGCAGTCGGCCTGTCCAGCCGCTGTATTCTTCGGATGCTGGATCGCCTGGCAGAAAAGCAGGTTGACCTGACGAGCATACTGCTGCTGCGGCAGGACAAGGTGCTGTTTGAAGCCTATTGGACGCCTTATGACCCGGCGCAGCTGCGCACAGTCTATTCTATGAGCAAGACCTTCACAGCGCTGGCTGTGGGTATGGCGGTGGGGGATGGCGTGCTGCGCTTGGAGGATCGGGTGGTAGACCTGTTCCCGGAGCAGGCACAGCATGCGCCCCAAAGTCCTGAACTGGAAGCGCTGACCCTGCGGCATCTGCTGACGATGTCCACGGGGCAGGGGCGGGAACCTTTTCATCAGCCTAATGCCTGGACGGACATGATCACGGCGTTTCTGCGGGAACCCTTCAAGGATGCACCGGGGCAGACCTTCCGCTACAATACGGCGGCAAGCTACATGTTGGCGGCGGCGCTGAAGCAGAAGGGCATTGATCTGGAAGCATATCTGCAAGCGCGCCTGTTTGCGCCGATGGGCATCACGGGGACGCGCTGGCTGCGGGACCCGCATGACATTTGTGCGGGCGGCTTCGGACTTTCCTTGCATGCGGAGGATATTGCGCGGCTGGGCATCCTGCTGCTGCACGAAGGATGCTGGGAGGGCAGGCAGCTTGTTCCAGCGGCGTTTGTGCGGGCGGCCTCGCAAAAGCAGATCAACAACGGAGGCAATCCGACGAGCGACTGGGCGCAGGGCTATGGTTACCAAATGTGGCGCTGCTGCCATGACGGTTTCCGGGCGGACGGCATGTACGGGCAGTTCTGTGTGGTGCATCCGGCGCTGAAAACAATTCTGGTGACGAACGGCGTTACGGCGGACATGCAGGAGATCCTTCGCGCATATTACGAAGAAGTATTGACACAGTATACAGACGTGCCCCTGCCTGAGGATACAGCGGCGCAGGAAGTCCTGCATCAGCAGGCGGCAGCCCTGCATTACACCCGCCCGGCTCCAGCGGATGATGGCGGCCAAATCCCGGCGGCCTATCTGCGAGAGGGATTGCTACCGCAGGGTCTTTGCCTGCACTTGACGGACGAAAAATTGCTGGTGACGGATAAAGCAGGGGAGGCGCGCTATGCCGCAGCACGCGGCGCATGGCATACCATTCACCGGGCAGTGCACTGCGAACCCTTTGTGACCCGCGATTTGCGGGATGCCCCGGCACAGGCTGCCTGGGGCATGACGGCGGGGAAGCTCACCCTCAAAATGTTTGAGCCGGAGTTTGTGGAGGAGGATACCCTGACGTTGGAGCAAACTGCTTCGGGCATCCACGTCTGCCTGCGGAACACGACCCTTGGGGATACGCAGGCGGAGGTCTATGCGGATACGTTCGTTCCAGCGAAGTAAAGGAGGGAAAAGTGCATGTGGCGCATACCAGAGGATGATACCGCCCCGGTGCTTACCGCAGCGGAGCAGCTGAGCAGTGCGCATCGGGGGTGCAGCTATCGTCTGCCTGACGTGGCAGTGGTGTATTTTATGAGCGGCGCGGCGGATGCAGTGCGGGCGAATTGTGCCTGCACGCAGTATCCCGAGGATTTTCCACGCTTTTTGAACCGCTGCCCCATTTGGCGCTTGAATGATGCGGAGGTCTGCTTCCTAAACGGCGGTGCGGGTGCGCCGCAGGCGGCGGACACCATAGAGACGCTTGCAGCACTGGGCGTGAAAACGGTGCTTTCTGTGGGCCTGATCGGCGCGTTTAGTCGGCAGCTTCGCGTGGGGGAGATCATTGCGCCCCGCCGTGCCTTTGTGGAGGAAGGTGCGTCGCTGCACTACTATGAACGCATTGCCAGCGCCAGTCCGGATACAGAGCTGCTGTGGCAGCTTTCCTCCCGGTACGGCTGGCAGACCTGCCCCATTGTGACGACGGATGCAATTTATCGGCAAACTTTCATGAAGGAACAGCTTTGGCGGGAACAGGGAGCCGTGGGGGTGGACATGGAGACCTCAGCGGTGTTCAGCGTATCGAAATATCTGGGCTTGCGGGCAGCGGCGATGTTGATGGCCTCGGACCAACATCCGCAGGCGTCAGGGGAGCCGCGCTGGGCATGGCACATGACCGATGCTCTACGGGAGGACATGGCGGAAAAGAGCATCAGCTTCGCGCGGGGGCTGGCGGAAAAGGCTTAAATGGCTGGGTAATGAAACGAAAAGGCTGTGCAGTGGAAAGTGCTGCACAGCCTTCTCGTTACTTCTTCACCACCGGGAAGTAAACGGTATACGCTTCATGACCGATCTCATACAGCAGACGGAACTCGATCCCGAAGGGCTGATGATAGGTTTTCCAGCGGGGCCGCCAGGACTGCCACTGCCGTTCGTCCGACGCGCACAGCAGGGAATCCTCCGGGTTCTCCTTATCGCCGTAGAGAAGATGCTCCTCCGAGACCAGTCCCGCCAGACAGATGGGGCCGTCCATAAAGGCCACCATGTCAGGATCATCGGGCAGCGGATAACAGCTCAGGCGCTTGCCGATACGGATGGTCACCGCCTGCTTGTGCCAGGTGCGTACCACATGCGCAAAGCCGTGTTCGTCCGTGGTGTAGTCGGCCTTTTCGCCGTCCACCATCACTTCCAGCAGACCAACCATCCAGCCGGGCATGCGGATGGACAGATCAAACGTCACCGGCGCGTCCGCGTCGATGCGAACCTGATAGCACCAGGCATGAGGACGGCTCAGGACGGTGCGGTTGATGGCGCTGTCACGCATCATTTCGCCGCCCGTCTGCGCCAACTCCTGCTGCTCCAGGCACACTGTAATACCTTGAACGCTGGTCTGCGCCTTGGCGGGCAGATACTGCACCACGGCGATCCCGTCATCTGTCTGATAGAAAATATGCTCATGATGGATGGCGTTGGCCTGCACCAGCGAGCAGTGGCAGCACCAGAAATCCTCCGTCCGGGCCCCCCAGTGCTTGTGCGCGCCCTGCATCAGCGGCAGATAGTACGCCACGGTGGTGACTTCCTCCTCGGTGTTGTCCTTAGGGAAGGGATGCCCGCCGATTTGGAATTCCCGCTCGTCTTTCCAGAAACCCTGGGCGAAAATGCCGTTGTACAGGTTGCGTTCCCAGTAGTCAGCATATTTTGCGTCGCCTGTCCAGCGGAAAAAATACTCCGCCAGCCGCATCATGTTGTATACAATGCAATGCTCCTGATTTTTGTCCCCCAGTCGTGCACGAAGCTGCCCCATGGGACTCCACACCTCGCCGGAGGTCTGACCGCCTGTGGCATACATGCCGCGTTCCTCCACGGCGCTGCGCCAGTAGGCCTCCACCACCTGCCGATAATATGCTTCGCCCATGACCTCATAACCTGTGCTTGTACTCCCACATTTCTTTGCCATGAAAATGTTGCAGCACCTTGACAAAGACTGTCATTTGGTGTTTAATCAAAACGTTATGGCGAAACACGGAAAGACGAGGAAAGCGGCGGGCGCCGTTTGAAGGAGGAACTTCTGTTGCAGGTGCTGCAAGCTGTGTTACAGGGCATCTATGCCGTGCTGGGCGCGTGGCTGATGTTGATGTTTGCATATCAAATGGTGCTGACGCTTTTCGGCTTCAAGCGCAAGACCAAGGACTATGCGGATCACGACCCGAAAAGCCGTTTTCTGGTGCTGGTGCCTGCACACAATGAGGAAGCGGTCATCGGGGATATGATCGACAACCTGAACCGCATGGACTACCCTAAGGAACTGTACGACTTCTATATTATTGCGGATAACTGCACGGACAACACGGCGGAAAAGGCGCGGAGCCTGGGCGCAAAGGTCATTGAGACGCACAAGGAAGCCCCTGACGCACCCACCGGCAAGCCCATCGCCCTGAAAAAAGCACTGGATTATCTGGGTGATTACGAGAATCGCTATGACCTGATGATGATCTTCGACGCGGACAACCTGATGGATACCAACATGTTCCGCGAGGTCAACAGTCAGTATCTGGATAAGGATAAGCCTGACTTTATCCAGTGCTATCTGGGCAGCAAGAATAAAAAAGGCGTGGTGGCTAAGTTCTATTACACAAGCTACACCATTACGAACCGCTTTTTTCAGGAAGCTAAGTATCGTCTGGGCTTGAATTGTTCCATTGGCGGCACTGGCTTTGCTACGTCCACCAAGTATCTTGCGCAGCGCGGCGGCTGGACTACGATGTCTTTGACAGAAGACTTTGAGATTCAGGTAGAAGCTACGTTGGCAGGCAAACGTATTTTGTGGAACCATAATACCCGGATTTATGATGAAAAGCCCACTCGTATCTGTGCCAGTTTTCGGCAGAAGACTCGTTGGGCGCAGGGACATTGGTTTGTAGCATTGCGTAACACGGGTAAGGTATTTAGTGGACTGATTACCGGCAAACTCAGCGTAGGCGAGGCATTGAGCCTGTTGACTTATATGTACAGCTTGTCAACATATTTGATTGCTCTGATTCAGCTGGCAATTTCGCTGATTTTGCTGTTGCCGGGATTTTCGTACCAAGTTGACGCGCCAACATTAAATTCACTCCTTGGAGGCCTGGCAATTTTTGCATACAGCTACTTCATGCTGTTCTATTTGGCAGACTGGATGGACAACGGCATTAAGTTCAATCTGCGCACAATCCTGCCGCTAATTTGGAGTGTGATAGTGAACACGGTTATCGCGGCATGCAGTCAGTTGGCTGGCCTGTGGAAGCATCGTCAGCAGCATGACTGGGTGAAGACGGAACACAGCATTCAGCGCAGCAGCGTGCAGCGCACACCTACGCTGGAGGAAGAACGTAATCTGAATGTGTAATGTAAAGAGGCTCCCGCTTTCGCAAAGAAGGCGGGAGCCTTGTCTATGCAGGCGCACGGGCCTGCGGAGGAAAGGGGAGTACTTGCCGGGTATCTATCTGCGGTGGAGAAGCTTTCAAATCCACCTCATCACGCTATAGCCGATGCTGTCCCACACTTGTCCTGCTGCGCCCAAACGTGTTAATGGACGAAGAAAGAGAGAATCCATTCCTAAATCTGCGTAGATTCCATGCACAAAAGCAGTTCTTTATCATCCGTATAACGCTAAGCTTCACCGAACCCCACGCCCAGCGTGGAATTTTAGGTATACAAAAAGAGACTCCCACTTTCGCAAAGAAGGCGGGAGCCTTGTTTATGCAGGCGCACAGGCCTGCGGGGAAAATTGGCTTACTTGCCAGCCATCTGACGCTCGGCCTGCTCGATGAGACGCTTCACCATATACCCACCGATGGACCCCGCCTGACGGGAGGGCAGGTCGCCGTTGTAGCCCTGCTTCAGGTTGATGCCCAGTTCGCCGGCGATCTCATACTTCATGTTGTCCAGCGCCGCGCGGGATTCGGGAACCTCGATCTTGTTGGTGCTCTGGTTCTGATTCTGGCCCTGAGCCTGGTTCTGATTGTTGTTATACATGGGACAAATCTCCTTTCATGTTTCCGGGAAGGGTGGGGCAAGCTTACTTCGCCTTGCCTGCCAACTGATTTTCAGCCTGCTGGATCAGACGCTTGACCATGTAGCCGCCCACATAGCCGTTGTCGCGGGAGCTGAGATCACCGTTGTAGCCCTGCTTGAAATTGATGCCCAGCTCCCGCGCAATCTCAAACTTCATGTTGTCCAGCGCACCGCGTGCTTCCGGCACCATGCCGGAGGCGTTCTGACTCTGATTCATTCGTCGTTCACCTCCTGTTCCATCTGTCGGGGGTATTGTGACCAGGAATCGCCGCAAGCACCCTGGCAATTTCACGAAAAAGGGGCATAATATGCGAAGCCTGCAAAAAAACGCCGATGCAGAACACTCCTGCAGCAGCGTTGCTTCTATGAAAAAATCGGGCCGCGCGTCTGCACGGCCCGATCAAGCGTTTTTCTTTTAGTCCATGGTGATGACGACCTCAGCAATCGCGCCGAGGATCGCCGGATCCTTCACCTGCGAAAGCAGCTGCGACAGCGCGAACGCTGCGTTGGGCGCTTTCACCAGCAGCCGGTAAATGTCGCGCTTTTCGTCAAACGGCATTTCCAGCTTATCCAGCAGGCGATGAGCATAGCGCAGCGGCAGCGACTTGTCGCGGTGCAGCCCCTCGGGGAACGTCACCGTTACGTCGGCGGTCACAGCGCAGGCAGGCAGATGCACCGTCAGCGTGGAGGCCTCCTCGTCGTAGTCCGTGGTGAGCTCGACCTGCTTGCCATCCACATGGCACACCGCGGACGTGCGGCATACGCCGGGAATTTCCAGCGTCCAGGTGCGCTGCGCGGGCAGCACCTCCACATTACCGGCGGCAGGCGCGATATGAACCTCCGCCGCATCCTCGCGATACGTCAGTGCCGTCAGCGCGCATACGCCGTCCAGATAATCTGTGGTTTCACTGTCATCCTCATACAGGGTGAACGCACCGTCCGCGCCGGGATAGACGCGCAGGGTCATGGTCTCGGGGTTCTTCGCCACGTCCGCCTGTGCATCGTCCGCCAGCGGAATCAGCGCGCCAGCTTTTGCCAGCACAGGGAAGCTCTCAATGTTGCGGTACATGTCCACGGTACGTCCGCCCTGATAGGTCAGGCCCGTGAAGAAGTCCGTCCACTGGCCCTTCGGCAGCCAAACCTTCACGCAGGCGGGCGCATGGGGCGCGGCAGGCTGGGTGATGGGCGCACACACCATCGCTGTGCCGAAGGTATACTCATTCGGCACCTGGCGTGCTTCGGGCAGCGTGGGCGCAGTGTAATACATGGGCTGGCAGAGCGGCTCGCCCTCGGCCCAGGCGCGATGGTTCATGGTGTACAGGTAGGGAACAAGGCGGTGACGCAGGCGCAGGAAGCGTTCCGCCATCTGGCACACGTCCGCGCGATAGCGCCAGGGCTCCCGTCCGTTGAATTCGTTCTTGGTGCTGTGCAGGCGGCAGATGGGCGAGAACACACCATACTGCACCCAGCGGCCGTACAGCTCGTCATCCTTGATGCCGTGCATGTGACCGCCAATGTCATGGCTCCACCAGCCGTAGCCGATGTTGTCAGCGTTGTTGGTGAAGTAGGGCTGGAAGTCCAGGGAATCCCAGGTGACGATGGTATCGCCGGAGAAGCCCACGGGATAGCGGTGCGAGCCGGGGCCTGCATACCGGGAGAAGGTCATGGGGCGCTTGCCATCCCGGCCCGAATCCAGGAAGTGGAAATGGTTCAGCATCCACAGGGGATCCAGCCCCGCCATGGAGGTCGCCGTTCCCTGCTGCCAGTCGATCCACCAGAAGTCCACGCCCTCATCCTCCATGGGATGCAGCACGTCTTCAAAATAGTATTTCAGGAACTTGCGGGAGGTCGCATCAAAGGCGACCTTTTCACCCTTTTGCTGATCCACGCCCATATGCTCCGCAATGGTGGGATAGCACTGCTCATAGGAACGAATGCCATCGGCGGGGTGCAGGTTCAGCGTGGTGCGCATGCCGCGGCTCCGCAGCTCCTTCAGGAATGCCACATGATCCGGGAACAGCTCCTTGTTCCAGGTGTAGCCCGTCCAGCCAATGCCGAACTTCGGGTCAATCTTGGTAATGTGCCAGTCCATGTCGATGACAGCCACGCTGAAGGGAACCTGCTCCTGACGGAAGCGGTCCATCAGCATCAGATAGCTTTCCTGAGAATACTCATAATAGCGGCTCCACCAGTTGCCGAAGGCAAAGCGGGGCAGCATGGGCGTTGCACCCGTCAGATGATAGAAATCTTTGATGCACTGCCGATACTCCCGGTCATAGCCGAAGAAATACAGATCGGTCAGCCCGGCAGGACGGGGCTTGATCCAGTCGTCCTCGGTGCGCAGCAGGGTCTTGCTGTCATCCAGCACCTCCCAGCCGTCCATGGAGAACAGGCCGTGATCCAACACGCAGGCGCCGTCGATGCGGTCCAGCGTGCGGGTGGTACCCCACAGGGGCTGCCGGGGCGTTTCGCCAAAGTGCCAGATGTTGCGTTCGTTATGCAGGGATGCTTTCACCTGAATGGTCAGGGAGCTGTCGGTGAAGGGGCCGCCCGTATAGGTCAGCAGCAGCTTTTCCGTCTCCACCACCAGGGTGCTGCCCTCCCAGTGCTGGGTGAAGTCGCACACGGGAAAGCGGCGGCACATTACCGTCTGGGTGGGCAGGTCAGTAAACTGGCCCTGCGCATCATATTCCACACGGATCAGGGCAGGGGTCAGCACAGTAAAACGCCAGGTGTCTCCGGCAATGACAGCAGCGGGGTCGGCCAGCGGCTGCGCGGTAAAGGCGAAAGGTCTGGACATACAACACGCTCCTTGTTTTATCTTTATCGGGGTGTTTTTCGCCAATTTGGCGAACGGCATCAGTATACCGCATGTTTTGCCGGAAAGCAATATTGGGTGTACTCCAAAAATGTAGGAGTTGTAGGCATGTCAGGCATAGGTTATGCATAGTCCATCGGAGAGCAGACAGGGATGCTTGGGGATTTTCAAAACTAATGCAACCTGACTTTGACTGCGGTAAGACAGAAAAACGATGGTTGCAGGCTGTCCAGAGCTTTGCGCCGGATGGCTTTGTTGATCACAGTACGCCTTGATATTATGCAAGCTCTGGCTAGGGGGATTCATTTCTTTGATGCAATTACTTGCGCCTATGTTGAAGACAGCATAGCGGGACAATATAAACCAATTTGGGCGGCAGGGCGAGCAATCGATAGTCTGTCGCTGAAGTATAATGTACAAAGTACTATTTATATTAAGAACATAATAAAACTGAATGCTTGTTGTTACTTTTGCATTTCATTTAACTTGGGGAAATTAAACAAATCGAGCAGCTCTTGGTCAACTTCGTTTGTCTGTAACTCCCATTCAGCGATTTCGGTATGAATGGAATTTCTTGTGCTTTCTGGCATCGTTGTTTTCCATGAAGTATCGTTTCTCTGATATAACAGCACAAGTTGAAACAACTTACTATCCGGGTAAAGCGCATGTGCTTGTGCTAAATACTGCTTCAATAAATTCACGGCATTTCCGGGCATGATCGTCTCGCCATACAAGAAATGATAAGTAGAAATTCCGGCTAAATAATAGCATAATTGCCACAAAAACATTTTGTTTTTACAATGATGCTTCATGCCATACTGCAGAACTTCTTGCAAAAAATCGGAATAGTACTGATATTCGTTCACACCTTCTGGTATAGCCCATGGAGACTCCAGTTCAAGCAAAAAAGAAACCATCTGTTCCATAATAAGCACGCACAGTTGAGGAGAATCATAATGTAGTTTCCATTGTCTTTGCAAGTATTGATAAATATCTGATCGCTTTTTGTTTCTTTCCATTTCTTGGATAGCGTCTTTTATTTGCTTGATCATAATTTTAACTCCTACTATATTATGACATCAAAAGCGCATCTGAAAATAGCATTATATTCCATATGGATCAGGACAGGGGTCAGCACAGTAAAGCGCCAGGTGTCCCCGGCAATGACAGCAGCGGGGTCGGCCAGCGGCTGCACGATAAAGGCGAAAGGTCTGGACATACAGCGTGCCCTTTATTTTGCCTTTATTGGGATGCTTTTCACCACTTTAGCGAACGGTATCAGTATACCGCATGTTTTGCCGGAAAGCAATGCAGGAAAAATGCCCCGAGTAAGCGGCTAAAAGTGCGCAATATTGCACAATGCAGCCATTGCTTTTCCCCCTACCGTTTCCATGAAAAGCATGCTACAATAGGGGCAGCTTCGCAAAGTGCAGCAGGTACCGCTGTCTGCGCTCCAACACATGCTTGCAGGGAGGAAATTCTATGCTTCGTCAGGCTGCATTTGTTCCAGACCATCGCCTTTTGAAGGGCGCACTCCATTGCCACACCACACGCTCGGACGGCGCGGGTACCCCGGAGGAGGTCATTCGGCTTCATGCGCAGCATGGCTATGACTTCATGGCGCTGACCGACCACCGCATTTATAACTACCGCAACTTTGCCGATGTTCCCATGACCATTCTGGGCGGCATGGAAATGGATAAGGATCTGCCCCATAGCGGCACAGTGCATTGCCATCACATCGTCTGCCTTGGTCCGCAGGAAAGCGAGGACAACGGCTTTCATCAGGATGAACGCTTCGACGCGCTGGCAGGCGCGAATCCCGCGCCCACGCAGGAAATGCTGGACTGGCTTCACGCTAACCACAACCTGACCATTTACTGCCATCCCGAATGGAGCGGAACGCCCGCGCGGGAGTTTGACTATCTGCGCGGCAATTTCGCCATGGAGATTTGGAACAGCGGCTGTGTGGATGAAAACGGCATGGACAGCAACGCCGCCTACTGGGACGAGCTGTTGGCCCAGGGACAGCACATTTTCGGCGTTGCCACGGACGATGGGCATCAAATGCGCCAGCACTGCAAGGGCTGGGTCATGGTCAACAGCGAGAACAACGTGTCCGCCATTCTGAACGCCCTGGAGCGCGGCGCATTCTATTCCTCCTGCGGCCCGGAGCTCCACGACTTCTATGTGGAAAACGGCAAGGCGCATGTGGTATGCTCTCCCGCTGCGGAGATCGTGCTGCGCCATTTGCGTACGCCCTATCTGGTCCAGCGTACTGTTCCCGGCCAGCCGGGCCTGACCCATGCGGAATTTGACGTGTATCCCGATCGGCAGCAGTATGTCCGCGCCGTCGTGACCGATGCGCAGGGGCGGCGGGCCTGGAGTAATCCGATCTTTTTTGGGTGATCCGAACTTTTCAGCGTTCACATAAAGATGGGGGAATAGCAGTCTTCTGTGGCAATGTGGACAAACATTGGAAAACTTGATTCTTGCAACGCGCAGTCTGCTGATAGGCTGTGCGTTTTTGATTCGGCTATTCCTGCTGTACAAAATCTGCCCTCGCCGAGTTTCCTCGGCGGGGGCAGCGCACACATTCCCTACAGCTTCAGCTTACGTTTACAGTACTCCCAGCTTTTCCAGGAAGCACAGCTTCAAATTCCAGGGGTCGATCTCCTTCAGTGCCTGCAAGGCCGCCTGACTTTCCGCTTCCTTGCCAAGACCCTTATAGCCCAGCGCCAGCAGCAGATTTGCTTCCGCAAGGTGCAAGGGCTTCACATCCAGTTCGAAGGGCAGCGGCGAGGGCATACCTACGCCGAAGTAGCCGTACAGGTGCGCATTCTTCTTCTGCTCTGTGCCAGCTTCTACCATGCTGCGGAAAATGGCCTCGGCCTTGTCCGGTGCCCCAAGCTTTTGCAGGGACAGCGCTGCAAAATAGGAAACCTCTGTCACCTGATTGGGCTGATTTGCGGCCTTCTGCCAGGCTTCGCGCGCTTCGTCCGGCTTTCCCTGTGCTTCCAGCAGCAGACCGGTGTAATAGTAGATGTTCGCTTCCTGGGCGCTGTAGTGGCGGCCTTCGCCGTAGTTCTGTGGGTAGACCAGCGCCGTCTCAAACCAACGCAGGGCCTCGTCCGGGTTGCCGTTCAGCTGATCCTGACGGCCCCACATGGTGTACAGCCAACCATGCATGCGGGTCAGCTTGCCTTCGCCGCCCTCGTAGATATTGAAGCGCTTGGACAGCAGCAGCTCCCGAGCCTTTTCAAAGCGGCCCTCCTGCATGTACAGCACGATCATGTCCAGGAAGCAGTCGTCCCGCTGACGGGCCAGCGTTGCATGTGCTTCCAGGAAGGCCAGCCGATCCTTGACGGGCATGTTGATGTTCTTGTAAAGCTGCAGCAGCTCATAGACGATGCGGGCATTGTCCGGGGCAAGGCGCAGCGCCTTTTCCAGGCAGGCACGGGCTTCCTCCTTTTCGCCAAAGTGATCGTACAGCGCCTGGGCCAGATTGCGCCAGGTGAAGGCGTAGTCCGGATTCAGTCGGGCGCTTTCCTCCCACGCGGTGCGAGCAGCGGCGTAGTTCATGCGGTCGTAGTACAGGCAGCCCAGGAGATATTGTGCCTGCCAAGTCTGGGGGAAGTGCGCCAGCACGGCGATGTCCTCCAAACGGTTGGGGAAGCACAGCTTCATCTCCGATTCTTCGAACGTGCCGCCGGTCACATAGGCTTCATAACAGGCCACCAGCTGATTCCGGCATGTGCAAGTCCTCAGCACGCTGGCAGCTTCGGTGTTCAGGCCCGCACGCATGAAGTCCAGCGCCGCGTCGATCACGTCCTGAGGACGGCTGCGGATAAACGCCTCCACCTCGCGGCCCGTCAGCAGCCAGAGAGCATAGCGGGCATAGGTATCCTGTGGCGAGAGCGCCAGCACCTGATGCAGCTCCTCCTCATTGCGGGTCAGGTAAGCCCGCAGGGTGTGCGCCGCCAGATGATGGGCGTTGGTCACCAGCGCTTCGGTCAGATGCTCCACCGCCAGCGCACGGTCTCCCCGCACACAGTCGATGCAGGCCATTTCATACAGGCAGGCACTGCGCCAGCCGAACTGCCAGGATGTGTCCGCAAACAGCTGATAGGCCGCGTCCAGATGACCGCACAGCCGTTCCAGCCGCGCCTTTTGATAGATGGCCTCCGGGTCCATGGGATTGTCATTGCGCATTTTCAGCCGCGCAATGGCGCGATCCAGATAGGTGCGGGCGGCGGCAAAGTCGCCCTTTTCCAGCATGGAGCGGCCCATGGCAAGGTTGCAGCGCAGGTCCTTGGGATCCCGCCGCAGGGCTTCCATGTAATAGTCCTCGGGGACATAGGTGTGGTGCTTGTACTGCTCCAAATGTGCGCCGTGGAGATACAGCTCCTCCAAGCTGTCAATGTCCTTGGGTTCCGGGGGAATGGTGCGGGCCTTCGGCTCCTGCTTGCTGCCCCTGGGCGTGGGCTGATAGGCGACCAGCAGCCTGCCCGTGCTGTCCCGCAGCTCCACACGAAGCGCCGTGTCGGTCATCCCGGCAGGCACGGAACAGTGCTTGATGACAGGATGATCGGGATCGATGCTCACCTGCTCAGTCATCAGCACCTGATCGCCTGCGCGGACCGTCAGTGCGGCGTTCTCCCGGCGGGAGGTGGCGATGCAGCCGGTCGTCAGGGTGCCGTTCTTCAGCTCGAAGGAAAGCGCTGCTTCACGGGTGGCGTTTGCCGTGGGGCCGATGCCGCGGGTGGGGTACCATACCTGGATGAAGGTCTTCGTTTCGCCAGGCATGATGTAGGTGAAGTCCGGCTGATTGTCCGTGAACACGCCGGTCATCAGCTCAATGTAGCGGTCGCCGTTGTCCGTCAGGTTGGCGCACCAGGCGCGTCCGAAATCGCCGTCGCCCCAGGTCCACATCTTCTTGCCCACGGAATAGTGATGATCCGCCACGGTGACGGTGCCTGCGTCCGCCGCGAAGTCATAGCCGCCCAGGAAGTCCATGTCGCTCTGCCCACGCATGATCATCACCGAGGTGGGCAGCTTGATGTTGGAGAACCAGGTCGCATCCGTTCCCTCACCGTAGTCGAAGGGGCGGGCCGTGTGGAACACGCCCTTCATCACAGGGAAAGAAATCACAGCGCGGCGGTCATGGTCGTTGCCCCATTCCACATCCGGCGGGAAAGTCGCCTTGTAATCCTTGTGAACGCGAACAGCCAGGTTGTTCCACCACATGAAGGGCAGGGGCGCGTCCGTGGGATTGTACACAACGGCCTTGGCCTCCACCACCGAGGAACTGGGATATACGGTGATGCCCACGGCGGCGCGCATGCGGTGGAAGGGTTCTGCTTCGCCCATCCAGCAGGTCTTAGAGCCGTCAGCGTTCTCCTGCAGGGTGGCTTCAGTGGGCATGAAGGTGGTGGGGCGGTGATGCTGGGGCCAGTTGAACTCCACGCCGCCGGACACCCATGGCCCTGCCAGACCGACCATGGCGGGCTTGATGCACACATTCTTATAAATAAACTCATAACCGTTGCTCTTTTGCACCGCGCCATGAATTTTGCCGCCCAGCTCCGGCAGCAGCTCCACCTCGATGTATTCATTGGAGAGGGTGATCATGTCGTAGGGCTTTTCCACCGGCTCATTGCTCAGCCGATCGGTGTAGGGAATGGGATAGACCCGGCCCGTTGCGCCCTGATAGGCTTTCTTTTCCAGAAAGAAGGGCAGCTCGTTGGGGGCGGCAGGCTCATAGGTGGGCAGCAGCCGCTGCTCACGTTTCATTTCCACAGCCATGGTTCATGCGCTCCTTTGCATTCGCCGCCGCCGCGCGGGCAGCGACGTTTTTTCGTTTTGCTTGCTTTTACCATAGCACAGCGTGAACGCCCCTGCCATAGCATCCATGGCATCCTTGGACAAAACGGCCCACAAAAACCTTGCGCTTTGACGCTGCATCGCGTATACTGGGCGCATCAGGGGAGGGAAAACATATGGATGATTTTATCCTTAGCGGCATAGTACTGGCCCATCACTTTATTGCGCCCCCCGGCTGGGTCAGCGATGAATATGCCTTTGCGCGGCAGCATCACGGCATTGT
>CAKTYE010000058.1 GCA_934631985.1 uncultured Clostridia bacterium
TGGGGTAAGATGCGTTTGCACCCAGCAGCGTGCGAAAAGCCTTATGGGACAAGGGTTTTCAATGCATGAAAAAAACGCTATCCTTGATATCAAGATTAGCGTTTCATTCTGGCAGGGGCAGAAGGACTCGAACCCTCAACAAAGGTTTTGGAGACCCACGTGTTACCATTACACCATGCCCCTATGCGGAACATTAGCTATTATAGCGAATGTTCCACTTTTTGTCAAGGGGTTTTTCTGCTTTTTGCATTTTTATTTTCAGAAGCGTTCCTTCTGATAGCGCAGCGTCTCCACCAGGCATGACATCAACTCACAGTTGGTGGGCTTGTCGCAGCTTTCCAGATGGCAGCCCATCAGCTTGGAGAAGTCCTCCGGGCCGCCCCGGTTCCAGGCCGTGGAGATCGCATGTCGGATGGAACGCTCCACGCTGGTGGCAGAGGTGCCGTACTGCCGCGCCACTGCGGGATAAAGCGCATAGGTCACGTTATCCAGCAAGTCGGGATCTTCCAGCGAAAGCTGCACCGCCGTGCGCAGATAGCGATAGCCGCTCAGATGCGCCGGGATGCGTACCTGCAAAAGAATCGCACCGATCTGCTCCTCCAGCGAACGCGAAGCCTGCGATACTGTCGGCTTCGGGGCAGGCTCTGCCGCCGCCACGGCGGTCACGGGATGCTCCATGATGGTATACACCCGCTGCGCCAGCACCGCCGGGTTCACCGGCTTGACCATGTAATACGCCGCACCCAGCTCCTGTGCCTGAGAAATAAAGTTCTCACCACGCAGCGCTGTCAGGATGATAACCTGCGGCGGCGTAGGCAGCTTGCGCACCTGCTCCAGCAGACCAAGACCGTCCAGCATGGGCATCACCATGTCGCAAATCACAACATCAGGCCGCAGCTGCGTGATCTGCGTAACCGCAGCTTCGCCGTCCATGGCTGTGCCAACAACCTCAATGTCGTCACACTCTGCCAGCGCGTCCGACAGCATCCCAAGCTGCAATGCGTTATCATCACAGATGAATACACGAATGACTTGATTTGCCTGATGCCCCACCATGGTCTTGACTCACCCTCACCTCGATAGTTTACAAGGATAGTATAACATATCCCATCCCCATTTGAAAAGTCATTTTGGTGACATCTTGCACTTTTCTTGTTTTGCCTGCCCGTAATCGTCAAAAAACCTTAGAATTCGTCAAAATCTTCCAACGCAAAAAGCCGCCCGTACTACTTTCGTATACGGACGGCATCAGGCGCGTGGCCTGATTACTGCTTAGCAATCTCCACCAGCTGGGTGAAGGAAGCGGCGTCGTTCACCGCGATGTCAGCGAGCATCTTGCGGTTGATGTCGATGTTGTGCTTCTTCAGGCCAT
The DNA here is from genome assembly GCA_934631985.1 of uncultured Clostridia bacterium. Classification (GTDB taxonomy): domain Bacteria; phylum Bacillota; class Clostridia; order Christensenellales; family Aristaeellaceae; genus Egerieenecus. The sequence continues at coordinate 1,373 of CAKTYE010000058.1, forward strand.
TGATAAAGGTAGAGTAGCTCATGCCATTCAGGCGGGCAGCGGCGTTGATACGGGTGATCCACAGACGGCGGAAATCACGCTTACGCAGCTTGCGGCCTTCGTAGGCATAACGCAGGGACCGGGCGACCTGTTCGGAAGCGGCGCGGTACTGCTTGGACTTAGCGCCCCAGTAGCCCTTGGCCAGCTTCATTACCTTGCGGCGTTTCTTATGAGCGTTGACAGCTCCCTTAATACGTGCCATTGGGTTTGTTCCTCCTTGCTAGCGCTTTGGCTTATTTGTAGGGCAGCAGCTTATGAATCGTGCGAGCCTCGGCATTGTTATCAACAATGCCATCCGCACGCAGATGGCGGGTGCGCTTGGTGGTCTTGAGGCGCACCTGATGGTTGGCGTTCATCTGCTTATGCTTGACAATACCCGTCTTGGTAAAGGAAAAGCGCTTGGCAGCACCACGATGGGACTTTTGCTTAGGCATGGTGGTTCCTCCTTCCAATGCTGTTTATTCCTGAGCCGCGGGGGCCTTTTCCCCGGCAGCCTCATTGGCCTTGCGGGCTTTCTTTTCCGCAAAGGTAGCCTTTTCAGCCTTCGGGGCCAGGATCATAATCATGTGCCGACCATCCAGCATAGGTCTGCGCTCCACCGTGCTCACATCTTTGGTGCGCTCGGCGAAGTCCTGCATGACCTTCATGCCGATATCAGAGTGCGTGATCTGACGGCCGCGGAAGCGGATGGATACCTTCACCTTGTCGCCGCCCTCCAGGAAGCGCCGGGCCATCTTGGCCTTGGTCTGCACATCGTTTTCTTCAATGGTGGCAGACAGCTGCACTTCCTTAACGTCGACTACCCGTTGATTTTTGCGGAGTTCGCGCTCCCGCTTTGCCTGCTCATAGCGGTGCTTGTCGTAATCCATCAGCTTGCACACCGGGGGCTTGGCGTTCGGGGAAATTTTGACCAGATCAAGCTCCTTCTCCTCGGCCAGCTCAAGGGCCTTGCGGGTCATCATTACGCCCAACTGCTCGCCGTTTTCATCGATCAGTCGAACCTCACGGTCGCGAATCTCCTCATTGATCATCAGATCGGTTGCGATGTCCATGCACCTCCTCAAAAATTGTCTGACCGCCGCAGTTTTCCACGAAAAAACAGCGGGGAGAAGTCTCACCCGCTGTATCATGACGTAAGAAGATTTTCCGTGGAAAACCTTTTATGCCATCAGCCCGGCAACGCAAGTCGCAAGGCGAGAAGCGGGCATGCTTCTGCTTCAAACAGATATTATTATAGCCGATGGAATGTCCGTTGTCAAGGGCTGATAAAAACTTTTTTGTAGGACATAAGCACTTAGCTCAAGCCCGCATACGGTGTGCGTCAGCGCTGTATTATAGGATGCTTGACTCCACGTCCTCTTAGCTCATACCCACATGCGGTGTGCGTCGCGCAGCGACTTGTCAATCATTGTTCTGCACATCCCTCTCAACTCATACCCTCATGCGGTGTGCGTCCTGTCCGTTTCACGGAGACAAGAACCCCTCCTTCTCTCAACTCATACCCTCATGTGGTGTGCGTCAGGCCCGGCAGAAGTTTGACGCAAACGTGCAGGCCTCTCAACTCATACCCTCATGCGGTGTGCGTCTCATTGCCTCCGCCATACCATGATAAGCCTGTATCTCTCAACTCATACCCTCATGCGGTGTGCGTCGGCAAAAATCACCAAAATGAGCTGTGTGCATGGATTTTGTATGCACAATTCTACCTTATCGAGTGTATTCGCAAGCGATGATTTCTCTCTTCTTTGCGCACTTTCTCGATTTTAGGGTGTAGAGTCACCCTTGCCGATGGTGCGAAGCCGTCAACCTTTGGACGATTTCTTACACTTCGCATGTAATTCTTCGGCAATCAGCTCCTCAATTCCTGCTGTGGCAAGGTTCAAACTTGCATTATAATCTGCATTGGCTGTGAAGCCGCACCTTCCACACGCAAATTTTTCCTGCGACGGCCGATTGTCCGGATCGATGTATCCGCATTGGCTGCACCGCTGGCTGGTATGATGCGGCGCTACCTTCACCACCTCGATGCCCTCGGCCTCAGCCTTATATTTAATCTTCTGCTGTAAATCAAAGTACGTCCAACCCTCCAAAAATTTATCTTGCCTATCTTCTTTGATATTGCTCAAATCCTCCATTTGGATTTTCCCGCATCCATGCTTTACCGCCATGTCCACAATATATCTGCTGTATTTGTGGTTGGCTGTATCGCGGAATCTGGCAATGGAATCGCTCAATTTTTGTATCGGCTTCGTCCGTGTTTTGTACCCATGCCCGATGCGCCCATCTCCGCAATACTTCCCCTGTTTCTGTAGGGAACGCTTACGCGCTTCTACTTTGCGGCGGAAAGCCTCTACTTTGTCATGGACTATTTTGTTTGATTATAACATACATTTCCAGACAAGTCCCATCTAAAATTGTTTCATTTCCATTTCAAATCACTTGCGTTTCTTCACAAAAAATCGTATAATCACATTGACAACGGAGAAGGAGCGGAAGGTGACGCCCATGGCAAAGCGGATTCTTTTGGTGGATGACGAGCCTCTCATTTTGAAGGGTCTGAAATATACGCTGGAGCAGGAGGGCTATGAAACCGACAGCGCGCTGGACGGCGAGGAAGCCCTGGCGAAATTTTTTGCGGGAAATTTTGATATGATCCTGCTGGACGTAATGCTACCCAAGCTGGACGGCATCAGCGTGTGTCAGCGCATCCGCGAGCATTCCAACGTGCCGATCATCATGCTAACCGCCAAGGGCGAGGACATGGACAAGATCCTCGGCCTGGAATACGGCGCGGATGATTACATGACCAAGCCGTATAATATCCTTGAGGTCAAGGCCCGCATCAAGACGATCTTCCGCCGGGTCAACGCCGCCGCCGCACCCGAGGATAAAAAGGTCATCCGCGTGCGGGATATGGAGGTCAACCTCGTCAAGCGCACCGTCACCCTGGGCGGACGAGACGTGAAGCTCACCGCCAAGGAGTTCGACCTGCTGCAATTGTTCATCCAGAACCGCGGCAAGGTGTTCAGCCGTGAAGCCATGCTTGAAACCGTCTGGAAATACGACTACGCCGGCGATGCACGCACCGTGGATGTGCATATTCGCCGCCTGCGGGAAAAGATCGAGCATGATACCTCCAAGCCCGAGTTTATCTTCACCAAGTGGGGAGTTGGTTATTATTTCACCGACAAGGACTAAGCGCCGCCGCCCCGCTTTTGCCCTCAGATGGCAGATCCTGCTGGCCTTTCTGCTGGTGGTGGGCGTTTCCTTCTATTCCATGACCTCCAGCCTGACCGGCCTTGTCAGCGATTATCTTTTTGAGCAGCGCATTCGTCAGGACAGCCTTTCTGTGGAAAAGCTGGCCACGACCCTTGCGCCTTTTTTTTCATCCGCCGATACGGATGCGCTGCAAACCGCCATCGTCTCCGCAGGGGGCGAAATGGGCGGCCGCCTGCTGCTGGTGGACGCAGACGGTAAAATCCAGCTGGACAGCTACGCAGCACTGCTGGGCATTCGGCTGGAGCTGCCCCAGGTGGTCACCGTGCTGACCCAGGGCGTGGGCAGCAATTACGGCGTGCATCGTCTGCATGACGATACCGGCCCCGCAGGCGAAGAAGCCGGCAGCTACGTCAGCGCTTGTGCCGCCCCCATGACCCTGAACGGCAAGCTGCTGGGCGCAGTGGTGCTGATCTCCTCCGTGCAGGAGCTGATGACCAGCCTGAGCGCTGTACAGCAGCGCATGCTGACGGTGTTTATCCTGGTGGCGGCCCTCGCCATGGCGGCAGCGCTGATCTTCTCCCGGGTGCTGACAGACCCCATTGCCCGCCTGACCAAAACCATTCAGCGCATGGGCAAGGGCGATCTGTCCGCACGGGTGCAGGTGCGCGGCTCCGGAGAAATGCGTGCCCTGGCGCATGCCTATAACACCATGGCGGATAAGCTGGAATCCCTTGACCAAAGCCGTAACCAGTTTGTCTCCAACGCCAGTCATGAACTGAAGACCCCCATGACCACCCTTAAAATCATGCTGCAAACGCTGATCGCTCAGCCGGAAATGCCTGCCGAGCTGCGCACCGAATTTATGCAGGACATGGATCATGAGATCGACCGCCTGACAGGCATCATCAACGATCTATTGACCCTCACCCGCATGGACAGCCATGCCATGACCCTGAAGCCCGAGCCGCTTGACCTGTGCCTGCTTGCGCAGGATATCCTGCATCTGCTGCTGCCCATGGCGGAGCAGCGCGGTCAGCAGCTCACCGCCGACCTGCCTGATACGCTTCCCCTGACCGCCGACGGCGCAAAGCTGAAGCAAGTGATGTACAACCTGGTGGAGAACGCCGTAAAGTACACCCCGGAGGGCGGGCATATCGTCCTCTCAATGTTCCGGGAGGGAAAAAACGCTGTCATCACTGTTGCGGATGACGGTCCCGGCATTCCCGCAGCCGATCAGCCCTATATTTTTGACCGCTTTTACCGCGTGGATAAGGCGCGTTCCCGGGAGACCGGCGGCACAGGACTGGGGCTTTCCATCGTGTGGCAGCTTGTAGCGCTGCATCACGGCACCGTGTCGGTGGAAAGTCAGGAGGGCGCAGGCAGCGTCTTCCGTGTAGAGCTTCCGCTGGAGGTGAAGGACGCATGAACGCTTGCCTGAAACGCTGCGCCTTGCTGGCGCTGCTGACGCTTTCCCTGCTGCTGACGAGCTGTGCAAGCCTTTTGCCCGATCCCGTCCGCGATGCCGTTGGTACCCTTTTCCCCGAGGAGGAGGCTGTTTTTCCCGCCGCCCAGGCCCCAGAAAGCGCCGCTGCCCGCCGGGAGGTCACGCTGTACTTCCGCTATGGCGACCAGCCCTACCTCGCCCCGGAAATTCGCACCGTGACCATCGCCGCAGACCAGTCGCTGGAAATGGTGCTGCTGCAAGAATTGAGCAAGGGCCCCGGCTCCCGCTCCACCCAATTGACCGCCGCACTGCCGGAGGGCTGCGGCTTCATCGCCGCCGTGGCGCAGGAGCGCACACTGTTCGTGACCCTCGGCAGCAGCATTTTGAAGGGCTGGACGGATGAGCCTGCCGACTGGACTGCCTCGGCCTACTGGCAAGTGGAAGCCCCACTGCGCCGTCAGCTTTGCATGCAGAGCATCGTTGCCACCCTCACCGAAAACTGCGATTACGATCAGGTGCAGTTCCTTGTGGAGCAGACCAACGTGCTGCGGGACAGCCTGCGCCTTCGGCAAAGCTGGTTTCTGGACGGCGCTGACGACACGGTGCTTTCCGATCCCATTTCCCGTCAGGAGGAACTGCTGCTCAGCCCCGGCAACACCCTGCGCGCCCTGCTGGACGCTTGGAAGTCCCGGGATGCCGCGCTGCTGTATGGCTACCTGACGCAACGCCCCGACCTGGCAGATTGTCAGCAGGCCGTCACGGACGCGCCGCTGCTGCTGTCCTACGCCTTTTCCGGCGGTGCCGTTTCCCCGGACGGGCAGGCGATCCACTACACCCTGCGGCTGTGCTGGCAGGATGCTTCCGGGCAATCCCGCGAAACCAGCGGCCTGGCAGTGCGTCTGACCCGCGTGGACGGGCTTTGGAAGCTGCCCTGGGCGCAGTTCACCCAGCTCATCCAAGCCATGCAATGAAAGGAGCGTGACCCCTTATGCACAGGAAGCGCCTTGCGGCCCTGCTCATCCTTCCCCTGCTGCTGACGGGCTGCTCCTCTACACAGACGCAGATCATGGAGCAGGAAGCGTCCGTTACGCTCCCGCCCGTTTCGCAGCCCTATACCGCGCCTGTGGGCGATGCCTCCCTGAATTACACTGCACAGGCCGAGCTTTTTCTGCCCAGCCTGTCAGGCGACCAGCTTGTTGCCCAGCAGGTAGAACTGACTCTCAACCATGGGCAGCACCCCGCGGAGACCGTGCTGCGGGCCTTGTTCAATTTTGAAAGCAATCGGCGGGTGCAGGCCCTCGGCGGAGATGTGCGCTTGCAGCTGGCGGGCGTGAACCCCGTGGAGATCTCCTGCGGCGTCGCTACGGTAACGCTGGCCTCCTCAGCGCTGCAATTGTCCTCCCCCGCCTTTTACACCGTGTGTCAGGGCATCGCGGCAACGCTGGCCCCCTACGGTGTTTCCCGGGTGAATGTGCTTGTCTCCGGGCAGACCGTCGCCATGGATCTGACCGCATCCCTGCCGCTGGGGACGTTGACTGCCGCCCGGGAAGTCCCACTTTCCACGCTGTGGAAGCAGCTTGATTTGCGCAAGCCCGCACTGAATGCAGACGTATCCCAGGCCGGGTTAAACGCCAACGTCACGCTTTTCTTCCCCGTCGCGGACGGCACGGGCATCCTGGCAGAAACACGGGATGTGTCCTTTGATGGACAGACTCCTGCACAGCTTGCGCAGGGCCTGATCGACGCGCTTTCCGCAGGCCCGCAGGAGCTGACCGCCGCCGCGCCCATGCCGGATGTAAGCGCGCTGCTTTCCCAGCCTCCCGAGGTCTCCGTCGGCACAGAAAGCAACGGCCGCACCGTGACGCTGCGCTTTGCTGAGGGGCTGGACGCACGTTTGAAGGAAGTGGGCGTGGATCAGGTGAGCTTTCTGGCAAGCCTGACCTATACGCTGACCACCTTCATTCCCTACCTGACGCAGGTAACATGCGTGGTCGGCGGTGAGACGCTGACTCGCGCCTTCACTGCCGAAAACCGTTTACTGACCTTTCCTGCCGGTGATCTTCGCCGAAGCGACTTCGCCGCCTATGTCATGGATGTTGCCACGCTGTACCTTGTGCGGGATGCGCGGCTCACCCGTGTGGAGCGCAGCATGCCCTACTATGCCGCCCGGAATCCCCGTGCGCTGCTTTTGCAATTGCTGGACGGCCCCACTGCAATGGAAAGCGCCGCCGGGCTGCGGTCTCTGCTTCCCCACTATCTGGGTGATGCAGACATTCTGGGCTTTTCCGTTGCGGGGGACACGCTGCTGATCAATCTATCCGCGACCTTCATTACAGGTTCTAGCGGGTTGGCCCCTGCCGAGGAGCGGCTCATGGCCTACAGCATCATCAACACGCTATGCGATGCGACAGGCTGCCGCCGGGTAAGGTTCTATTTCGGCAGCGCTGTCTGGGACACGCTCTGCGGCGGGGTATGGTGGAACGGAGATTTTATGCGCAATACCGCGCTGGTGGAGTAATAGATAGAAGAAATGCTTTGCGCCCGTGCAGGGGAGAAAGAGCCTTGCACGGTTTTTTTCATGGACTGTTATGCAATTTGTTTAGAAGTACCGCAGAAGGAGTGGTGGAAGATACGCCCTCGCCAGAGTATCGTAGCTTAGCCACCAAAGCACATTACCGTCTAATCTACGAAGAAGCAATGAGAAATTAGGAGAATTCCCCCACCGGCAGCAGCACTTCCGTTAAATACGCCTCCGGGGTACGGGCGGTCATGCTGTCCAGCAAGCAGGTCTCATAGGAGCCGCCTTGCAAAGTGAAGGCGCGGCGCGCAGCCGCCTCCAGCATACGAGCATATGTTTCTCCAATGGCGGCGTAGGGGCCGCTGTGAATGCAGCGCAGATAGCGCCCTGCGGGACGTGTACGGCAGAGCCGATCCCGACAGGACTTGCGCAGAGGAAAGAAAACCTCAAAGGCCAGGGTACATGTCCCAGCATGTAACGCGGCAGGAGAAATGCGCGAACCCATCTGATAATCAAAGGGCAGATGACGCTCTCGAACCTCCCGCAAAAGCGCCTTCAGCGCAATGTCCGTGGCAACGGGATCACCAGGGGCCTCCACGCTGCGCACAGCAAGGGGCTGTGCAGGCAGCTCCACCAGCGTTATCTCGCCGGGCTGCATATCCTGCAGTGTTTCCAGCGTCAGCAGCTTTTGTGAAAGCCGCGCCATGGCCTCCCGCAGGCGCGTTTCCCGCTCCCGCAGCACATCCTGCTGATGGCGCAGCGCCGTGATGGTGTCGCTGGTCTGGGGCAGCGCAAGGAACGCGCGTATCTCCTGCAAGCTCAGCCCCATGTCCTTCAAGATGAGAATGTGATCCAGCAGTTCCAGCTGGTCGGCAGCATAGTAGCGGTAGCCGTTGTGCGGATCGATTTCTCGGGGGCAGAATACCCCTGCCTTATCGTAAAAAATAAGTGTCTGCTTGGAAATGCCGTGCAGGCGGGCCAATTCCCCGGTAGTGAAACGCGGCTTCATAAGCGCCTCCTAAAAAATGCTTGACAATATAGTTACTATATTCTTTATAATGGCATGCGTCAAGTATTTGCAGGGCGTTGCAGAAAGGATGTCACAGGTTTGAAACAGAAACAACGCGCGGTGGGCAACTATGTACAGTTGCTGGCGGGCGCAGCGATCCTCGCCTTTGGCCTGTACAATGTGCATAGCCAGAGCCGCATTACCGAGGGCGGCGTGCTGGGCATGACGCTGCTTTTGCAGCATTGGTTCGGCATTTCTCCCTCCATTTCCGAGGCAGTGATGGACGTGTGCTGCTATCTGCTGGGCATGAAATATCTGGGCAAGAGCTTCCTGCGCTATGCACTGACTGCCACGGGCGGCTTCGCGCTGAGCTACGCGCTGTTTGAGCGCATGGGCTATGTGCTGCCCAGCATGCTGAACCAGCCGCTGCTGGCGGCGGTGGTGGGCGGCCTGTTTGTGGGCGTAGGCGTAGGGCTGGTAGTGCGCGTAGGCGGCGCTGCCGGCGGCGACGATGCACTGGCGCTGGTCATTGCCAAGCTGCTGCGCTGGCCCGTATCCCGAGCCTATCTGTTCACGGACGTGGTGGTGCTGCTGCTTTCCCTGACCTATATTCCAATTCAGAACATTGCCTGTTCACTAGTGACCGTCACGCTGTCCTCGTTCATCATCGGGAAGATCCATACACTGGGCAAGCCTGCCGAAACCACCGCATAATGTACAGCAGCATTTTATCTCCGCTCCCCCGCATGGGGGAGCTGTCGCCCGCAGGCGACTGAGGGGGTCAGCGCAAAACAGTTCCCCAAAATACAAATACGCCCGAGCGCTCCTTCAGCGCTCGGGCGTTGCACATCCCGCAGCAATTCCCCCATACCATCAAAATCCCCCAGCTTTTCCCTCATGAAAAAGCTGTTCTTCGGGAGGGAGCGCGAGGGAGGGGCTTCTTACAAAGAAGCCGCCTCCCTCGCATGATCTACCTTTCCCTTACTGCTGCTTGGTTTTTTCGAGGTATTCTTCGTAGGTGCAGTAGTAGTCAGCGATGGTGCCATCGGGCTTGATCTCAATGATGCGATCAGCAATGGTGCTGATGAACTGGTGGTCCTGGCTGGTGAAGATCACATTGCCGGGGAAGTTGATCAGCGCATTGTTCACCGCCGTGATAGATTCCAGATCCAGATGGTTGGTGGGCTGATCCAGCATCAGGAAGTTCGCGCCGGACAGCATCATGCGGGAAAGCATCACGCGCACCTTCTCACCACCGGAAAGCACACTGACCTGCTTGTACACATCATCGCCGCGGAAAAGCATGCGGCCCAGCAGATCGCGCATGTCGCTTTCCAGCATGTTGGCGGGGCAGTACTGCGCAAACCACTCCAGCATGTTCTTGTCGCAGCCCTCAAAGTAGGAGGAGTTGTCCTTCGGGAAGTAGCTGGTGGAGATGGTCACACCCCACTTGAAGGAGCCGCTGTCCGGCTGAAGCTCCTCGTTCAGGATCTTGAACAGCGCCGTCTGTGCCTGCTCGTTGGAGCCGACCAGCGCAACCTTCTGCCCCTTCTGCACCAGGAAGGATACATCCTTCAGCAGCTGCACGCCATCCTGCGTGTAGTTGATACCGCTGACCTGAAGAATGTCCTTGCCCGCCTCGCGATCCGGGGTGAAGCATACCCACGGATAGCGCCGGGAGGACGCGGGCATCTGCTCAATGGTCAGCTGATCCAGCATCTTTTTGCGGCTGGTGGCCTGCTTCGCCTTGGACTTGTTGGAAGAGAAGCGCTGAATAAAGGCTTGCAGCTCCTTGATCTTGTCCTCGCGACGCTTCTTCTGATCCTTCATGATGGACTGCATCAGCTTGCTGGACTCATACCAGAAGTCGTAGTTGCCCACATACAGCTTCACCTGATTGTAGTCAATGTCCACAATGTGGGTGCAGATGTTGTTCAGGAACCAGCGGTCGTGGCTGACCACGATCAGCGTGCCGGGGAAGTCCATCAGGAAATCCTCCAGCCAGGTGACAGACTTGTTGTCCAAGTTGTTGGTCGGCTCGTCCAGCAGCAGAATGTCCGGGTGTCCGAACAGCGCCTGTGCCAGCAGCACCTTCACCTTTTCGCCGCCCGTCAGCTCGCCCATGAGCGTGTAGTGCAGATTCTCGCCAATGCCCAGGCCCTGCAAAAGCGTCGCCGCATCGCTTTCGGCGTTCCAGCCGTCCATCTCGGCAAACTCGCCCTCCAGCTCCGCAGCCTTCTCACCGTCCGCCTCGGAGAAATCAGGCTTGGCATACAGCGCATCCTTTTCCTTCATAATGTCATACAGCCGCTGATTGCCCATGATCACCGTGTCCAGCACGGGATATTCATCGTACTGGAACTGGTTCTGCTTCAGGGTGGACAAGCGCTGATTTGCCGGAATAGTCACGCTGCCCGTGGTCGGCTCCAGCTCGCCGGACAAGATCCGCAAAAAAGTGGACTTGCCTGCGCCGTTTGCGCCGATGATGCCGTAGCAGTTGCCCGGAAGAAATTTCAGGTCTGCGCCGGAGAACAGCTTCTGTCCTCCGAAGGTCAGGGAAACATTGCTGACTGTAATCATTTTGACTCCTATTTTTATCCCAATGAATTTCGGTTTGCACCGCCTTTCATCATACCATAGTTTGCACGAAAAAGAAACACCTTTTTCCAAATAGCTCAAAGGAATGTCCGAAAGAAGCACTCCTTCCCCCCAGCACGTCGCACATTCAAAAAAGGCTCCCCTGAAAGGGGAGCTGCCGCCAAAGGCGGCTGAGGGGTTATGTATGCCTAACGACTGAGGGGTCACGTTGCACTCGCGCTTGCAGCTTCCTCCCGCCAGCGGCGCACCAGGCAATACTGCTTCAGATCAAAATGCTTCTCCACGATCTCATAGACCTCAAAGCCGAAATGCTTGTACAAATCAAGATTGTGCGCATTATGCGTTTCCAGCGAGATCATCAGGTGATGCGCCTGCGCGTAAGCGATCGCCTCGTTCATCAGCAGGGCGGCAATGCCGTGGTGCTGCATGTCGGGGTCCACCGCCAGGTAAATCAGATGCAGGCGCTGCTCGTCGTGCAGATCGTCCGTCCAGGCGGAATTCAAATAATCCTCGCCCTTCATGAAGTTGCTGAAGGTAGTCAGGGACGGGTCTTCCCGAATCAGCGCGCTGTCCGTTACCACAGCGGCCTTCGCCTCGCTGTAGAGCAGCTTCAGCATGGACGGGGCTTCCGTGCGGTCAGAAACCACCAGTACGCCGTGCAGCTCCGGGCTGTCGGCAAAAATTTCGCAAGTGGCATAGAACTCGTCCATGTCACACTTGAATAACTCGGGCATCAGACGTTTTCGCACGTCGGGATCGGGGATCAGCGTCTCATAAAGCGGATCGTGGGCGAAGCATCGGTTCAGCAGCTTTTCCAGCTGCGGCAGGTCCTTTCGCTCCACGCGGTATAGCTTTTCACTTTCCATAAAGGTCTGTTTTTCTCCTTACCCAGGGCGCGTTTCTAATTTTGCCTGGCAGCATTCTCGGCATCTGCACTTGGCTTATGTTAGAAACTTGCCCTGGCTTCATGGTCAAGCATGGGGTCCGTGGTAAAATCAAAATCGCGGCGGATGACCTCAGTCATCTCGTCCAGCGTGTCGGAAAGAAGATGCAGCTGGCGGGCGGCAGCTTCCTCCAGGGCGGCAATTTCAGGCGTGAAGTCCGTTACGCCCTCCTTTTCCTTGCGCAGCAGGCTCGTCACCAGCGCGTAAAGGTCTTCATGCCCCACCAGCCGTCCATAGCACCACTTGGAGCGCCGCCAGGGCTGACGCAGCACCGAATCGGTGAAGTGGTGATAGACCTCCTTGTCAAACATGAAAGCATAAGCGTTGTTATCCACCTGATACAGCTTGCGCAGGGCCGAGGACGTGTGTCCGCCCCGCAGATTGCGGATGGCCCCATGCAGCAGGTGCAGCTTGTTAAACAGCAGCTCATGCGGATAGCTGACGTTGCCGTACCAGTCAATGCGGACGAATGCATCCTGCTCGGCCTTGAAGCGGGCCAGTGCAGCGGCTTCCAGAGCGCGGGTCTGACGGAAAATTTCTTCCGCGCGGGAGAGATCGTTTTCCTCCATAGCCTGCGCGTAGGCCTGGTTCAGCTTGTCCAGCGCATGCCATGCCGCATCGCTGGCGTACATCCGTGTGCGGAGCAGCTCCAGCAGCGCTTCCGCCTTGCTGCGGACGGGCGTGGGCAGCTCGTCCGGCAATTCTTCCAGGCATTCGGCGGCACGGCGCAGCACCGGGGTGAAGCACAGGGGCGCTACGCAGGTGTGGTCAAAGGCCAGGCACAGCAGCAGAAACAGCTCGTGATGCAGCCGATAGACCTGCTCGTCATAATAATCATCATTGTCAAACTGGGAGTGATAGTTTGTCTCCATAAAGCTGCCGCCAGTGAAGTCGTTCACCAGGGACGGAATGCCAGAGATGGCAATGGAGAAATCATCCGACCAGGTCTCAATGGGCGCGGTGGGCGCAGCCTCCTCCGGATAGGCCTGGGTCAGCGCAGGCAGATCGCCCAGAAAATCCTTCAGGAAATGGACATATTCGTAGCAGCTGCGCACCCGGGCACGGGTGCCGTGGGCCAGGGCAGGCAGCTCGAAATTCATGTTCGCTACGACCTTGCCGGCCCATTCCGGGTGGCGAATGAACACCTGCTCCCATGCGCCGGTGGACCAGTCAAAGCAATTGTCCGCCACGCCCCATTCCTCCGCCGCCATGCAGCAGAAGACCAGTGTGTTTTCCGGCTGATACCCGCCCAGCACCAGCGCCCGGGCAATGCCCAGCATCATGGCAATGGCGGTGTTATCATCCTGAAAGCCGCAGAAATAGCTATCGTAATGGGCAGAGAACAAGATCAGCCGCTCGGGGTGCCGACCGGGAATCTCGCCCACAATGTTGTACGTCGTCTGATCCCGGGTAACGCGGGTGTCCGCGCTCAGCTGCACGGTCAACTCGCCGCCCACCATCAGGGCGCGAAGCTCCATGGCATCCCGCCGGGAAATGGAAAAGGCGGGGGCGTTCTCGGGGCCGCCGATGTCCTGGGCATTGAGGGCTTCCTCGTCCACCTCGCCATAGCCGCCGCTCTGCACGGCAATCAGCGCCCGTGCGCCCATCAGGTGCGCCTGGTAAACGGGATAGCTGATCCACCACTCATCCCGCTGGTTGATGTCCACCAGCACCAACTTGCCGCGCACATCCTTGCCCGCATAATCCGCTGCGGTGCCTTTGCCCAGATAGACCATTTGCAGGGACTCAAAGCCGTCGGTGACAAGCTGGGTCTGATACGCGCCAAGTTGTACCTCCCGCCGCCGCCCCATTGCGTCGGTATAGGCGAGAATTGCGTGATGGAACTCCCACGCATCCGTTTGAATTGCATCCTTGCGGACGTTTTGCAGGCCGATGCGGCGCATTTCCTCCGCCAGCATGTCCCCCGTCTGACGCTCCGCCACGGACCCCGCCGTGCGATAGCCGAGTACCGGGTTGGACTTGATCTCCTCCATCCGCTTGGCAAGACTGTAGGCATACCGTGTATCCAGATAAGACAAAAGCGTTTCTCCGTGCATGGGTGTTCCTCCTTCGGCGGTATTATAGCACAAGTGCAGGCGACACAAAAGGGGAGATTTCGGTGAAAAGTTTGGGAGGAAGGGAAGCATAGACATAACCCCTCCATCCCTTCGGGACACCTTCCCTTTCAGGGGAGGCTTTTGGCGCTGGCGCGAGGTGCAGCTTAGCTGTTTTCCTGCTGCTTGATGGCTTTTCAGCGCGAGTAATTTTTGCTGCACATGCCCGTTCTAAGCGACAAGGTGTTCCGGCGGCTGTATACAGTCAGCCGCCGGAATGCCATGGAGCGGAACCAAAGGCGACCCCGGTTGTGTCCCCCTGGGAAGGCTCCGGTCCAGGCGATGGCTGGGGGCGCTCATGGGGTCCGGGGGCCAGCCTTAGCTGCATGGAAAATTTGGCTGGCCCCCGGGCGGCTTTGCCCACTTTGCCCGAGTGCAAAGTGGGTCGTCCGTCCGCAGACGGACGAAATGCTCTCTAGCTGGAAATCCAGCGCGAGGGTGTGCCGCCGAGACTGGGGGTGCGGCTGGGACTATATAAACGCTTTGATCCCCCTACGGGTGAGTTTATCTTCCACCACTTGCCTGACAGCAGGCGGTCTCCCTCCTTCTGCGGAAGGAGGCTAGCTAAAGCCTCACGCTGGCGCGGAATAACGCTCAATAACCACTTCGCTGCACAAAGAACCTTTCAGTGCAAGCAGCGATTTTCACCTGTATACAGCAAAACCCGCCTGACAACTTGTCAGGCGGGTTTTATCTCCAGCGGTGCGACCGTGCCGAATAGGAAGTTTTTCCGCATGCATCGGCAACCCCTATAACCGCAACTCAAGCCTCCTGAGACTTGGTGGGCAGGGCACGGGCCACATTGCCGCTACGCAGGCAACGGGTGCACACATTCAGCCGGGTGGCACGACCATTCACAACCACGCGCACCTTCTGCACGTTGGGTGCCCAAGTGGTGTGGGTCTTGCGGTTGGAGTGGCTCACGTTGTTACCGTTCAGCGTACCCTTGCCGCATACTTCGCAAAACTTTCCCATGGATCTACACCTCCTTTTGGAGTTTGCAAACACGTTAGCTTGGTTATTCTAGCATGTTT
>CAKTYE010000059.1 GCA_934631985.1 uncultured Clostridia bacterium
GCCAACTACGCCCTGACCTATGGCTTCAAGCTGGAAATGGAGCTGCGCTTCGCCACCGATCGGGAGCTGATCCGCGCAGGCGAGCATGCGGAGGAACGGGACTATGTTGCAAAGCTGGCTGCGCTGCGTCGCCGGTTTGAGGACTACCTGCTGCTGGGTACCTTCAAGGGGCAGGAAGGCCTGGAGGAGGTTGTTCCCGGCGTGAAGGCGGGGCTGTTCGTCCAGACGGACGGAAAGACGGCGGCGGTGCTGTGGAACGACACGGCAAGCACCCAGCCCGTGCGCCTGGCGGAAGCGCATGCATGGAATACCTGGGCCTCCACGGACGGTGAGGGCGACGGCATCCCGGCAGAGATCGCATCGCAGCAGGTGCTGTTCCTGTATGAAAAATAAGATATTGTGCGGAAGAAGGAGGAATCCCAAATGAGTTTTATGTTCCACCCCTATCCTTATAGCGACCCGAACGCAGTCAATGCAGTCTCCGGCATGGGCGTGAAGCCGGTGAAGGGGCTTGCCGCCACGGCAAAGGCGCTTGCCGCCCAGCTTCACGCAGGCAAGCGCGTGGGCCTGGACGCTTATCCCGGGACGGATTATCTGGCGCTGGTGAATGTGTTGCGCCAGGTGTGTGCGAACCCGGACGGCGGCAGCGATGTGACGTTTATTGACGCGGCAACGCTGCTGAAAACCCCTGCGGAGATCGGCGCGATGCTGGCTCCCTATCTGCCCGAGGATCGGGAAAACGACCCCGTGCTGCTGTATGGTCGGCGGTATCTGGATGGCTACGCGGGCCTGCAGGACGCGGCAAAGGTGGAGGCCCTGAAAAAGACGCTGGAAAGCGCCGGGGCCGTTCTGGTGTACGGTCAGGGCGCGCTGGCGCCCGCCTTGCAGGATTGCTATGATCTGCGCGTGTGGATGGACGTAACGCCCCGCACGGCAGTGCTGGCCTACAAGAACGGTCATGCCCGCAACCTCGGCTCCGAGCGCGACCTGCCCTATAACCTGACCATGCGCCGCAACTATTACGTTGATTTTGAAACGGCAATGGAGCAGCGCTGGAATCTGATCCGCGCCAAGAAGATGGACTACTACATCAGCGCGGACATTCCGGAGCAGATGATGATGGTCTCCTTTGAGGACATGCTGAAGCTGTTTAACGAGCTGTGCGAGCGTCCTTTCCGCTGCCGCCCGGTGTATCTGGAGGGCGTATGGGGCGGCTACTACATCCATCGGCTGCGCCACCTGCCCAAGGAAATGCGCAACTGCGCCTGGGTATTCGACATGATCCCGCTGGAGGTGTCCATCGTTGCCAAAACGGCGGACTACGAGTTTGAAGCGCCCTTCTTCACCTTTGTGCAGGCCATGGGCGAAAAGCTGCTGGGCAAGCAGGCCTTCCAGCAGTTCGGCGGCTACTTCCCCATCCGCTTCAACTATGACGATACCTATCATTCCTCCGGCAACATGTCCATCCAGTGCCACCCCGACGGGCCGTATGTGGTGCGCAATCACGGGGAGTTTGGACGGCAGGATGAAAGCTACTACATCTGCGTGACGGGGCAGGGGGCAAAAACCTTCCTGGGCTTTGAGCATGAGGAAAGCTGCGAGCAGTTCTTCAAGCTGGCGCGCAAGGCGGAAAAGAGCGGTGAGCTGATCGACTATGAGCAGTACATCCACGCCGTGCCGTCTACGCCCGGCACCCAGGTGATGATCCCCGCAGGCACGGTGCATGCCTCGGGCCGCAACCAGGTGATTCTGGAGATCGGCAGCCTGACCGTCGGCTCTTACACCTACAAGCTGTATGACTATCAGCGCACCGACCCGCAGACGGGCATCCGCCGCCCCATCCACCTGAAGATGGGCAGCGAGGTCATCCATGGCGAGCGCACGGCGGAGTGGGTCAACGCCAACCTGGTGAACCACGGCGGCGTAGTGCGTCAGGGCGAGGGCTGGAAGGAAATCATCGTAGGCGAACACGACCTGCTGTACTTCTCCCTGCGCAACCTGATCTTCGACCACCAGGTGTCGGACGACACGGAGGGCTACTTCCATGTGCTGTCGCTGGTGGACGGCGAAAAGGTGCGGGTGTCCTCGGTGAACGATCCCAGCAAGCGCTATATCATGAACAGCATGGACATCATCGTGATCCCCGCTAACCTGGGCGCATACACCATTGAAAACCTGGGCGTCGGTACGGTGACGGTGCATAAGACGCTGCTGAAGAAGGAGTGAGGAGCCATGCGGAAGCCGAAGGCAGGATTTTTCCTGCTGGCGCCCGCCAGCTTTAAGACCATTGGCGAAGGCACGGCACGGGGCAGCTATGCCCGGCGCAAGGCCGAGGAAGCCGCCTGGATGGTGCGCACTGCCGGGGAGACCATGGACGTGGTCTTCCCCGGCGTGATCTACACCGCCGATGATGCGCGGCAGGCTGTGCGCACCTTTGTGCGGGAGGAAGTAGACTGCGTGCTGGTGCTGTTCCTGAGCTGGTCGCAGGACTTTGCGCTGAATCGCTTTCTGCGGGATATGCCCCCGGTGCCTATGCTTTATGCCTGGCGCATGCGGGACAGCGTATCCCTGGGCGACACCCATGACGAGGACGAATTTGCGGAATATCTGTGCTGCGGCGGCCTGGTGGGTTCGTTGGAGGGCAGCGGCGATGTGGCGCGGTATCAGCGGCCCATGCTGCGCACGGTCTCCGGCACCTGGTCGGAGCTGCTGGTACGGCTGAACGCCTTTGCCAACGCGGCCCGCGCCCGGATGCTGCTGCGGGAAAGCCATGTGGGACTGCTGGCCTCCTACAATGAGATCATGTGGTCCACCTATATCGATCCCTACAGCATATTCATGCAGGTTGGCCCCGAGCTGAACTTCCTCTCTGTGGCAGAGCTGTGCGACCTGATCGATGCGGTGCCGGAGACGGAAGTGGACGCGAAGGAAGCCAAGCTGCGGGAGAAATATCCCGTGCGCCCGGACGTGGAGGAGGAGAAATTCCGCGCGTCCATTCGGGCCTCCATCGGCATGGAGCGGCAGGCGGCGGCCCATGGCGCAGAGCTGCTGGTGCTGAACGATGTGGACAAAATTTTGTTTGAGAAGGTGGGGCTTCGTCCCGGCTTCTATCCCACGGATGAGAGCGTCCGCACGGTCATCGTGCCGGAGGGCGACGTGGGCGCAGGCTTAGCCAGCTATATGCTGCGGCTGCTGACGGGCGGACATATCCACTTCATTGAACCCTTCCATGTGGACCTGCCCTCCGACACCTTTGAGGGCGGACATGCAGGGCCGAACGACTACACCGCACCCGGCGGACGGACGCAGATCGCCCGGGACGTGCGCTTTGCCAAAACGGGCTACCGCTATGCGGGCGCACCTTTTGCATGGCATGTGTTCCCGGAGGGGCTGCACACCATGGTGCATTTGTCCCAGCACAACGGCAAGTTTGTGATGGCGGTGACGCTGGTGGAATCCCTGCCGGAGGAGGCGCATTTGGCGACCTACTCCCATGGACGCTTCCGCCCGGTGGGACAGAGCTGCAAGTCGCTGTTTGATAAGCTGCTTGCCATCGGCGTGACGCAGCATTACGCCCTTGTGGCGGGGGATGTGACCCAGGAGGTGCTGGATCTGGGCTTCCTGCTGGGCTTCGAATGCCATCAGGTGTGAAAGGATGACAGGCATGTATGATGCGATGATGCTGGACATTGGCGGCACGTTCGTCAAATACGGCGGCATGCAAGCGGGATGCTTTGCGTGTCAGGGGCAGTTTCCCATTCGTCAGGAGGGGAGCCGTGCGGAGATCATCGGGGCGCTGGCGGATTTTCTGCGGGCGCACCCGGCAAAGCAGGCGGTGCTGTGCATGCCCGGCCCCATGGACTACGCCACCGGCACCAGCCGCATGACGCATAAATTTGCCGCGCTGAACGGCGTTTCGCTGATCGACAGCCTGGAGGCGCAGCTGCCGGGAACAAAGGTCGCAATGCTGCATGACGGTGTGGCGTTCCTGCTGGGGGAAATGGTCTATGGCGGCCTGCGCGGTGTGGACTGCGGCGTGGGCATCATGCTGGGGACAGGGCTGGGCTTCGGTCTGTGCCGTCATGGGCGCGTGCTGACGCTGCCCGTGCGCACACCGCTGCATCCCTTGTGGAACGCGCCCTGGCAGGGTGGACAGTGCGAGGATTATGTATCCGGGCGTGCCTTAGCGGCACAGTGGATCAAGCAGACCGGGGAAGCGCGTTCCGTGAAGGAGATCGCAGCACTGGCCCGTACAGGCGACGCGCAGGCGCAGCGGCTTTTTGCGGACGCAGGGCGGAACCTGGGGGCTATGCTGCAAGCTCATGTGAAGGCTTGGCCTGTAGAAAAGGCCGTCATTGGCGGACAGATTGCCAAATCGTGGGACTTGTTTGCGCCTGCCTATGCAGAGGCCTGCGACATTCCGACTACAGCAGCGGAGCATCTGGAGGATGCGGCGCTGTGGGGCGATTACGCCTATGCAGCGCAGGGAGAAAAGCTGCTGCAAATCTGCGGGGATGCGTAAAGCGCAGCAATAGAAAGAAACCGTGGCGAGAAGGAGCAATAACGTTCCTGCTCGTCACGGTTTTTTGATGCCTGCTTAGCCCAACTCAGGTGTGTCCATCAGCAGCACTTCACCGCAGCGACCCTCTGTTTCCAGAATCAGCAGTTCGTTGCGGCCCTCCTTCAGCAGGGGGGCGGGGATGTACAGCCGCTTCTGCGGACCGATCTCCCACAGACGGCCCAGACAGAAGCCGTTCAGGAATACCGTGGCCTTGCCCCAGCCGGGAAGCGCCAGGAAGGTGTCACCCTTTATAGCCGCCTCAAAGGAAAGCCTGTGAACGCTGGGGGCCTTTTCTGCGGGCGTATACCCCTGGGGCGCAAGGCTGCGCAGGGCATCCTCGTCCAGACAGAGGATCTCCCAGTTGTACAGGCTATGATGGTTTACCACTACGCTGCCATCAATGCCCTTGCGCTGCTCTTCAATTTTATAGGTAAAATGCACACGCCCCAGATTTTCCACAAGGATAGATAGCTCTGCGCCGGGCTGCACGGGCAGGGGCGGGTCGAAGGTGTATTCCTCCAACAGCTCACGGTCATACAGCGTGGCGATGATTTTGCCGTCCAGCAAAATGTGCGCCCGGTCGTTCGCACCCGTCAGGCGGATGGAGCGCAGCTCCGTTTCATGGGTGAGGGTGCGCCGGTACAGGGTGAAGCCATAGTCCTGTCCCAGCCGCTCCATGCTTTGGGGAGTGACGCTGGTATGGCGAGGGAGTGCAGCCAGCAGGGAAAGCAGCGGCGCACAGGCTTCCTCCTTCGCCGTGCCGTAAGCACAGCGATGGATCGGCTCGGTATCCAGCTGGGGAACGGGGCCAAGACGTTTGATGATCTCCACCTGATATAGCCGATATTTTTCCGTAAGCTGACCGTCCTCGGTCAGCGGTGCGTCATAGTCATAGGAGGTCACAATAGGGGTCAGCGCGCCGAAGTCGTTCGAGCCGTTCATCAGGCCAAAGTTGGTGCCGCCGTGGAACATATAGAGGTTCCCGCTGCCGCGATCCAGAATTTCACCAAAGTCCTGCGCGGAAGCCGACGCACTTGTGCGGGCATGCTGTTCATTGCCCCAGTAGTCAAACCAGCCATCCCAGAATTCCATGCTCATGAGGGGCTTGATGCCGCGCGACGCCATAAAGTCGAAAGACGCTGCGGCATGGGTGCCGAAATTGCAGGCTTGATGCACGCCCTCGCACCTGCCGCAGGACAGCATGTCCGGCTCAGGGCCGTCGGAGGACACCAGCGGCACATCGATGCCGCCCGCCCGCAGCATATCCCGCAGCGCGTTCAGATAGGCCGTATCATCGCCGTAGGAGCCGTATTCATTTTCCACCTGCATCATCAGCACGGGGCCGCCGTGGGTAATCTGCAGGGGAACCAGCCGGGGCAGCAGCTCCGCGTAATAATCCCGGACATGGGCCAGATATGCGGGATCGCTGCAGCGCAGGCGCATGCCATCCTCCCGCAGCAGCCACGCGGGCAGGCCGCCGAATTCCCACTCGGCGCAGATGTAGGGGGAGGGCCGCAGAATGACCCACAGCCCCAGCTCCTGCGCCAGACGTATAAAGCGCTCCACGTCATACAAGCCGGTGAAGCGGAACTGTCCCTTCCTCGGCTCGTGTCCATTCCAGGGCAGATACGTTTCCACGGTGTTGCAGCCCATGTTTTTCAGCTTCACCAGCCGATCCTGCCAGTATTCCGGCACGACGCGGAAATAGTGAATGGAGCCGGAAATGACCTTGAAGGGAATGCCGTTGAGGTAAAAATCGTCCTTGATCTCAAAGGTCGCCATATGCGTATCCTCCACAAGAAATTGATAGCTGGGGTGCGGCGCAGCTTCAGTTAGCGGCGCTTTCCTTGGCCTGTGCTGCCTGGGTAAGCATGCTTTCGGCATGCTGCAGGGCACTGGTATCCTCTGCGCCGCCTGCACCGCCGATCATTCGGGCAAGCTCCTGCACCCGCCCAGCGTGATCCAGGGTGCGCACGGTGGTGTGGGTGCGGTCGGCCTCCTGATGCTTTTCCACCAGCAGCTGATGGTCCGCCATGGCGGCAATCTGCGGCAGGTGGGTGACGCACAGAACCTGACGGTGGGCCGCGATCATCGCCATTTTTTCGGCGACGACCTGCGCCATGTGTCCGCTGATGCCGGTGTCGATTTCATCAAAGACCATGGTGCCTACGCCGCCGTGGGCTGCCTCCAGGCTTTTAATGGCCAGCATCAGTCGGCTCAATTCGCCGCCGGACGCGATCTTCGACAGGGGCTTCAGCGGCTCGCCGGGGTTGGGGGAAATCATAAATTGCAGGGTATCATCCCCGCAGCTTTGCGGCATGGGCGGCTTGACCGCAGGCGGCGCAAAGGCCACCTGAAACACGGTCTTTTCCATGCCCAGGTCTTGCAGCTGCGCCATCATGGCCTGCTCAAAGCGACGGGCCAGCGCTGTGCGGGCTTCGGTCAGGGAACGCGCGCACTGGCGATAGGCCGCCAGCAGCCGCTTATGCTCCGCAGCCATGGCGGAAACCTGCTCCTCCATGCCGCTGAGACGGTCATATTCCTCGGAAAGCGCCTGCTGCTTTTGCAGCACCTCCGCCACGGTGGGGCCGAAGCGCCTTTCCAGGCGGCGAATGAGATCCAGCCGATTCTCCACCTGCTCGGCGCGGTGCGGATCGAAATCCTGCGCGTCCTTCATGCGGCTCAGATCGTAGGCGGCTTCCTCTAATTCATAGCCCAGCGATTCAAAGCGCTCATATAGCGTTTGATATTCCGGAGACAGGGGAGCGATCTGCCGCAGGGCCTGGGTGGCGCTGCGCCATGCAGAGACTGCGCCGCCGCCCTCCTCGCCCGTGGCGGTCAGCGCGCCCTCCGCTGCGCGGAAGGCGTGGCTGGTCTTTTCGGCATGCCGGAAACGATCACGCTCGGCGGTGAGGGCTTCCTCCTCGCCGGGCTTCAGGTGCGCCTTTTGCAGCATGGACAGATCGTCCTTCAGATCCTCCAGGCGGCGGTTCTTCTGCTCGTTTTCCTTGACCAGCCGGGCATAGGCGCGGTGGTTCTGAATGAAGGCCTGATAGGCCGCGTCCGTTTCCCGCAGCAGCGCCTGATGGGCCTTGTCGCCGAAAGCGTCCAGAAAACGCATGTGATACTGCGGGTCCATCAGAAATTGATGCTCATGCTGTCCATGCACGTCCATCAGGGCGGCGGCAAGCTCCTTCAAATAGCTCACCGGCATAGCAACGCCGCACACGCGGCACAGGTTGCGTCCGCTACGGCTGATCTC
This sequence comes from uncultured Clostridia bacterium, assembly GCA_934631985.1. Classification (GTDB taxonomy): domain Bacteria; phylum Bacillota; class Clostridia; order Christensenellales; family Aristaeellaceae; genus Egerieenecus. Next base: position 7,824 of record CAKTYE010000059.1, read on the forward strand.
GCGGTACAGCGTGACGATACCGCCCTCGGCGGTCAGGCTTTGCGCCTCCAGCAGCTTTTCCGCACCGGGGCAGTCACACAGGTCGAAGGTGGCTTCCACCCACGCCTTGTCCGTACCCGTGCGGATCAGGTCGCGGTCGGCGCGTCCGCCCAGCACAAGATTCACCGCATCCACCACGATGGACTTGCCCGCGCCGGTCTCGCCCGTCATCACATGCAGCCCGCGTGCAAACGTCAGCGTCAGGCTTTCGATCAGCGCAATGTTGCGCATGCTCAGCTCAAGCAGCATGGTTCCGCTCCCTTACTTCATCAATTCCTGAATGCGGGTGATGATCACCGGCACCTCTTCATTGCTGCGGATGATCATCAAAATGGTATTGTCACCCGCCAGCGTTCCCAGCACCTCGGACCAGTGCAGGCTGTCCAGCGCCTCTGCCGCCACGTTGGCACTGCCGGAAAGCGTCTTGACCACGATCAGGTTGTTGGCAGAGGTAATGGACAGCACCGAATCGGTCAGCATGCGGATGAGCCGGTCGGAAAGGCCATGCTCCGCCTTGTCCGCCGTGGCGTATTTATATACGCCCCCTGCGGACAGCACCTTCAAAAGGCGAAGCTCCTTAATATCCCGGGAGACGGTGGCCTGGGTGACGTTGATGCCGCGCTTGCGCAGTGCCTCCGCCAGATCCTCCTGGGTCTCAATGTCCTGCTTTTCAATAATGTCGAGGATGGCAACCTGCCGCACTGTTTTCATGATGTTTCTCCTTTAATGAAGGCGCGTTACCGCGTCCATTCCGTCAGCTTTTCCCGCACCAGCGGGAAGAATCGCGGGGAGGATAGCCGTACCAGATGCACGACCTCCTCCGCCTTTTGAATTTGAAGGATCTCTCCGGGATGGAGACAGCAGCGGGTCTGCCCGTCCACCTGCACCACTACGCCGTCCTCCTCACCGTGCCGCAGGGCCAGCCGGATGCACTCGTCCCCCGGCACCACCACCGGACGGTGCTGAAGGGAGTGGGCGCAAATGGGCGTGATGACCATGCAGTCCACCGCCGGGTGAATGACGGGGCCGCCCGCCGACAGGGAATACCCCGTGGAGCCGGTGGGCGTGGCGACGATCAGCCCGTCTGCCACATAGTGACCGACCACCTCGTCCCCCGCCAGCGCGTCCAGGGTGATGAGCCGCGCATAGCCGCCGCGGCTGACCACCACGTCGTTCAGCGCAAGGAAGCGCTCGGCGGTTCCCAGCAGCTCCACGCGCAGCAGACGGCGATCCTCCAGGGTGTAGCTGCCGCCCATCAGCGCCGTGATGGCGTCGGTCATGTTTTCCGGCTCGACCTCCGTCAGGAAGCCTACGCGGCCCAGGTTGATGCCCAGCAGGGGAGCGTTCAGGCGAACAGCCTCCTGCATGGCCCGCAGCAGCGTACCGTCTCCGCCCAGGGAGATCAGTGCGTCCAGCTGCGCTGCCTGCGCCAGGGGCGGCACATGCAGATAGCGAGCGGCATCCTCCTCGGCCCAGACGGAAGCCCCGGCGCAGCGCAGCGCTTCCACGACCTTATGCGCATAGGCAGGCGCGTCCGCCCGTCCGCTGTGGACGAATAAGCCAATCTGCTTCAACGTTCTCCATCCTTCCTGTTGATGAGAGAAGTATAACATGTTTCGCATAATCATGCAATAGGTGAATAGATTAAAATGCGAAAAAATGTTCGTGCCGTTTCCCGACAATAAAAGACACACATTTCCCATATCCGGCAAATTCGAAGCGGATGCACGGCACGGGAAGCGTGTGCCTTTGGTTATGACGAAAAGGGTTTATGCGCGGCGCATGCTGCTTATTCCTGCACAGTCTGCTGCGCCGCGGCCTGCTGACTGCACAAAAATTGATAGTTGCTGGCGGTCAGTGCACAGGTAAGGGGATCGGGCAGCGCCGTCAGCGAGGCCACAATGCGCGCCTGTGCCTGACGGAAGGAATCGTAAAGCTCCTGCGTGGTGACGTTTGCCGGATGCAGCAGCGTCTTCAGCGTCTCCATGGAGGTGGAGGATTTGAGCAGGCACAGCATGAGCAGCTGGGCAAGGCTTTCCCGGGAATATTTTTTCCCCTGCGGACGATCCACCAGACCGCCCTTGACGTAATTGTTCATCATGGCGGGGGTCATGGGACGCTGCTCGCTGTCATACACCCCGGAAAAGCAGCGGTCGGCGTAGGTCATGACCTGATCCATATACAGGCCGAAATCGGGAAGCTGCTCCCATTCGGGGAGCATGGTGCTTTGCAAGCGCTGCTGATAATCCTCCAGGGTCATGGACGGACACCTCCTATACAATGAAATCAGTATAACACGATGGACATCTTTTTTCAAATTATTTTGAAAAGCACTTGAAAAAGAATACGATATGTGATAATCTAGTGTAGAAAACTAGATAAGACGATAAGGAGGTGAGCTGCTATGGCAGATATGGTATATCTTTGGGGAGACTCCATTGGCAAAGGCGTGATCTATAACCCGGAGCGTGGGCGGTATTGCTTGGCCCAGCATCGGTGCAGCAAGGAATTGAGCGCGGCAGGCCTGGACATGGACAACCATGCGCAGATGGGAGCCACCGTGCTGGATGGCTATGAGGACTTTTGCCAGACGGAAACGGTTCCGGGAGGCGTGGCGGTGATCGAGTTCGGCGGCAATGACTGTGACCTGGACTGGTCTGCCGTGGCGGCGGAGCCGGACACCTTCCATGACGGCAAGGTGCCGCTGGCGGCGTTTCGGGAAATCCTGACCACATTTATTCGCGCGGCCCGGGCGCGTCAGCTCCGGCCCATGCTGGTCACGCCGCCGCCGCTGCATGCTCAGCGCTATTTTGCCTGGGTGACTCGCCGGGAGGACCCGGCCCGTGTGCTGCAATACCTGGGGGATGTGGAGCATATCTATCGCTGGCAGGAGCGGTATGCCCAGGCCGTCCGCGAGGTGGCGGTGCAGAAGCAGTGTCCGCTGGTGGACCTGCGAGAGGTCTTTTTGGAGCAGCGGAATTTCCCGGAGCTGATCTGTCAGGATGGCATTCATCCCACGGAGCAGGGCCAGGAGCTGATGGCGAAGGCTGTGCTGTATTCGCTTCCGGCGTATGAACAGGCGCTGGCGTGAAGATCGCGTAGAAAGCAGAAATAGGAAAAGGCAGTCATGTGGGAAGAAAAAACTTCCGGCATGACTGCCTTTTTTCAACTGCCTTTATTTCTGTGCCATCTCCCAGGCGTTGTGCAGTGCTGCCAGCAGGTCGCCGTGGTTATCCTTCAGGGACATGGTGGCAGAGGAGGTAATGTCGGCAAGCTCCTGCTTCTCGGCATCGGTCAGGGCGTTGTATTTCTCCTGATCGGCCTCCTGGCTGCTTTCCGCCGTCAGGGGACGGCCCGTTTCGTCCGAGCAGTATTTGGCGAACCATGCGTCTACCTCCTCCACGGTTTTGCCAATGAAGAAGCGCTGGTAAGCATCCATTTCCTGATACCAGGGGGCGGTGTTCAGCTTATAGCTGTCGCCCTTGGCACGCTTGGTGATCCAGGCGGGAAGCTGCTGCAAAAACTGCTCCTCGGTGACGGTGTCTTTTCCCTGTATGTCCGTTTGCCCAGGGAAGCCGCTGAACTGGGGCGTGGACGCATCGCCGATGTTGGAGGAGGTGACCTCCAGCTGGTCGAACAGCACCTCCTGAATGCGGCCTGCCGCGTCAAAAGCAGCGCTGCAAAAGACCACGTTGAAGGAATAGACCGGGTTGCCGTCTGCGTCGCTGCCGGGGCCAAGGCGGCCCAGCGCGCTCATGCCGAGACCTGTGCGCCGTCCGTCCTGGGTGGGGTCTGTGGCGGCGGCCTGCGCCGTGGGGGAAGCGGTGCCGCCGCTCATGGCCTGATCAACGGCGGCAAGAATGGCGCGGCTGGTATAGGTCGCCCCGGACACAATATCCACCTGCGTCGAGTTTGCCGCGACAATGGCGTCCGGCAGGGCGTCGATGGCCTTGGTGCCTACGCCCTCAGTCTCCTGATGCGAGATCACCCGTACCTGCGTGATCTTTTCGTTTTCCACCTTGACGGCGACCTTCAGCGGCCCGCCATAGCCCTCGGCCTCGCCGGTCAGCTCCTCGGCTGTGGCAGTGCAGGCGCACAGACTGACAGCCATGCACAGCGCCAGCAGGCATTGTCCCCATCGCTTCATGCTCCATCGCTCCTTTATTGCGTTTTTCAGCAACAGTTTGTCCAGAAACAGCGCATACCCGCCTGCCAAAAGCAGGAATCGCGGCATAGACGGAGAATCATTAAGAAACTGTAGCTGTCTATTTTGCCGTCCATGGGATGAAACGGCGCATACAGCAACGTTGTTTTATCTGTAGGGACTGAGCGCAAAAACAGAAGGGTAAAGGTGAATGCGCATGAGCAAGGACAAGAAACGCGATCCGATCAAGGTCATGCTTCGGGTGACGATCATTCTGGCGGTGCTGGCGGTGGGCGCGCTGCTGCTGGGCAATGCCATTACAAGCTATCGCGCGGGCGTATTGAAGGCCCGGCAGGACGAGGTGGAGCAGATCAACGCTGAGCGTGACACGCAGTATGCCGTGGCGCTGGCGGAGTTTGAGGCTGCGTCCCAGAGCGGCGCGAATCTGGCCTGGCCCCCTGCGGCAACCGAGGGCTGGGATGTGGTGGATCTGACCAACTATCCGTTGGAAAACGTTTACACCGCTTCCGTGACCCGCGCGGACATTATGAATCACGGCATGCTGCTGGTGAATCAGTGGCACTCCCGCCCCGATGACTTCGATGAGACGGAGCTGGTGGGTATTGCCAATTATGTGGGCTGGAACAACCTGCTCTACGGCGTTCCCGGCAGCGCCACCAAGCTGATGCCCGTGGCGATCGACGCGCTGAACGAGTGCATTGCCGACGCGAACGCCCTGGGCCTGACGGATTACACCATCCTGGAAGGCTATCGCTCCATGGAGGATCAGCAGGCGCTGTTCGACAAGCAGATGGAAGCCCTGTCCAGCCGTTACAAGGGTGATGCGCTGATCGAGCGCACCAAGCAGGTGGTGAACTATCCCGGCACCAGCGAATACCAGACGGGCCTGAGCTTCCGCCTGCGCATTTACAAGAAGGGCGACGATTCGGTGAACAACCAGTCCTTCTCTACCAGCGCGCAGGGCCAGTGGCTGGCGGAAAACAGCTGGCGCTACGGCATTGTGTTCCGCTTCCCGCTGACAGATTTCCCGCTGCAATACACCGTGGACAAGAGCTACAAGACGGGTATCAGCACGGAAATGAACCTCTATCGTTATGTGGGCAAGGGCAATGCCGCAGTGATGCACACCCTTGACCTGTGCCTGGAGGAGTACATCGAGTATTTGCAGGAGCATCCGCACGTTGCGGTGTTCGAGGACGGTGTGCTGCGCTATGAGATTTTCCGCCAGTATGTGGGCGATTCCGAGAACATCGAATTGCAGCTGACGGGGAAGACCGCGCAGTATGATTCCTCGCTGGATAATATGGGCGGGGTTATTACGGTGTTTACGTATTGAGCATTTGAAAAGGGAGCCGCTGCACGAGGGGATCGTGCAGCGGCTTCTTTTGAGGTGAAGGGGTGTGCGGCGGGGGAGTTTATCCTCCAGCCGCCCTCGGGGCGGCTGGGCAGAAAGTCAAGTAAGTGCAACACATTCGGCGAGGAAAACTTCAGCAGGAGAACGCCAGCCAAGACACTTTCTGGGGCGATTGTTGATAAGATTGACAACCTGGTCCACATTTTCTTGCGTAGTGGAAAGAAAATCAAACCCCTTTGGGAAGAAGAAGCGAAACAGGTTGTTCGTGTTTTCATTTGTGCCGCGCTGCCAGGGTTTGTGTGGTTCAGCGAAATAGACTGTCGTATGCAGTTTCTCCTCCAGAGCGCGAAACTCTGCAAATTCAGATCCGTTGTCCAGACTGATACTGTTCACAGGCAAACCGTGCAGCATTTTGCAAATAGTATCCTTTGTGAGCACAGCGTTACGGATTTGCAACAGAGCTGCTACTGTAAAGTGGGATCGCCTGTCGACCTGCGTGACAAGTGCCAACGGCCGGCGATGGCCTCGGGAGACCAGTAGCGGCTCAGCCCGGCAACAATGAAGTCCCATTCCTCCATACCGGGCTGCAATGCACGGTGTACTCGTTGTCGGCGGCGGTGAACAGCGAGATTTGCAGGGGAGGCTTTTGGGGCTGGCGCAGGATTGGGCTTGGCTATAGCTTTGCTTGATGCTGCGCTTTCGCTGGGCATTTGCCGGAATTGTCCGATGCAAAAAGGCCGAAACTGTGTTATGATAAAACCATCACGATCAGAGGGAGGCGCATTATGTCTCAAATCACCAAGCGTGCGCTGGAAGCGGCGCTGAAGCAGCAGCTGCTGACCAAACCGCTGACAAAGATTACCGTCAGCGACATTACTGATGCCTGCGGCATCAACCGCATGACCTTTTATTATCACTTTAAGGATATTTACGATCTGGTGGAGTGGTGCTGCGAGGAGGACGCGCGGGCGGCGCTGGCAGGCAAAAAGACACACGACACCTGGCAGCAGGGGCTTTTGCAGATCTTCCATGCTGTGCAGGAAAATAAGCCCTTTATTATGAACGTGTACCACTGCGTCAGCCGGGAAAGGGTGGAGCAATTCCTGTATCCGCAGGTGTATCATCTGGTGCGCGGCGTGGTGGACGAGGAAGCGAAGACCCATCCCGTGGCGGAATCGGAAAAGGAGTTTATCGCCAACTTCTATAAGTATGGCTTTGTGGGGCTGATGCTGGAATGGATCCAGGGCGGCATGCGCGCTGATCCCGAGGAGCTGGTGGGAACGTTGAGCCTGCTGCTCTCCGGCAGCATGGAGGCCGCCATGATCCGCTACGCATCCCATCAAACACCGTGAAATGATAAAATTTTAGACAGCTTTCCCGCCGTGCATAAATCTTTATCACGGCGGCTTTTTTGTCGATTGTATAGCCAACGGGAAACGTGGTATCCTACCATCACCGAAAGGTAATACAACAAAACGGAGGTCATGCACGATGTATTATTCCAGCGGTAACTATGAAGCCTTTGCCCGTCCCAAGAAGCCGGAGGGCGTTGATTATAAGTCTGCTTATCTGGTCGGGTCCGGCCTGGCGGCCCTGACCGCCGCGTGCTATCTGGTGCGCGATGGTCAGATGAAGGGCGAGCGCATCCACATCTTTGAGAAGGACCCCGTGGCGGGCGGCGCCTGCGACGGTCGCAAGGTGGCGGCTGGTTACCTGATGCGCGGCGGTCGTGAAATGGACAACCACTTCGAGGTCATGTGGGACCTGCTGCATTCCATCCCCTCCTTGGAGACCGAGGGCGCCAGCGTGCTGGATGAGTATTACTGGCTGAACAAGGAGGACCCCAACTACTCCCTGTGCCGTGCCACCGAGAACTGCGGTCAGGACGCGCACACGGACGGCAAGTTCGCTATCTCCGACAAGGGCGCAATGGAGATCATGCACCTGTTCTTCACCCCGGACGAGGACCTCTACGATAAGCGCATCACCGATGTGTTCGACGACGAGGTGCTGAACTCCAACTTCTGGCTGTACTGGCGCACCATGTTTGCCTTTGAGAACTGGCACAGCGCACTGGAAATGAAGCTGTATAT
>CAKTYE010000060.1 GCA_934631985.1 uncultured Clostridia bacterium
GGCATGGTGCAGCGTTACCCTAACACAGAAGCAGCCTCCCTCGCATCACCTATCCCTTAAGGAGTTAACGATGCTCTGGATCGCTTGTTTGGTGGTGGCGCTGGATCAGGGGACGAAAGCGCTGGCGACCCGCTTTCTGGCGGGCGGGCAAAACGTGACGCTGATCCCGGGGGTGCTAGGGCTGCGCTATGCGGAGAATACGGGCATGGCGTTCAGCATGCTCAGCGGACGCGGTTGGCTGCTGGGTGTGGTGTCTGCTGGGGTGATCGTTGCGGCTTGGCTGCTGCTGCGGCGCTATCGTCTGGGAAAGAACGCGAAGTGCGCAGCAATGCTCATGCTGGGCGGCGCAGTGGGCAATATGCTGGATCGATTTTTTACCGGCTATGTGGTGGATATGATCGAGGTGCTGCTGTTCCGCTTCGCCATTTTTAACGTGGCGGATGTGGCGCTGACGGTTGGCGCGGTCATCATGGGCGTGACGCTGTTGTGGATGCCCGGAGAATGGAGCGAAAGAAAGCATGGAAACACAGACAATACAACAGTTTGAAGCTGTGGCGGACGGTGGAACGCGGGCGGACGTGCTGCTTTCGGCGGCATCCGGGCTGAGCCGCAGCCGCGTGGCGGCGCTGATGGACGAAGGGCATTGCACTTTGGACGGGCAAAAACTGACAAAGCCCGGACTGAAGCCCAAGTCGGGCGCACGCCTGACGCTGGACGTGCCTCCGCCCCGGGAAGCTGTGCCGCAGGCCGAGGACATTCCGCTGGAAATTCTGTATCAAGATGAGGATTTGGCAGTGGTGGTGAAGCCCTGCGGCATGGTGGTGCATCCCGCAGCGGGCAATGAGGATGGAACGCTGGTCAACGCGCTGCTGCACCACCTGGATCACCTTTCTGGCATTGGCGGCGAGGTGCGCCCGGGGATCGTGCATCGGCTGGATAAGGATACCTCAGGACTGCTGCTGGTGGCAAAGAATGACGCGGCCCATGCGGAACTCAGCCGTCAGCTAGCGGCGCGGGAAATGGAAAAGCACTACCGTGCGCTGGTGGACGGCCTGATGAAGGAGGACGCGGGGGAGGTCAACGCACCGCTGGCCCGCAGCAAAACGGATCGCAAAAAAATGGCGATTGACCCGGCGGGACGATCCGCGGTGACCCGCTGGCGGGTACTGGCCCGGGGCAAGGACGCAACGCTGCTGGATGTGCGCATTTTGACGGGAAGGACGCACCAAATTCGCGTACATATGCAGTCGCTGCATCATCCTGTTGCCGGAGACCCCATTTATGGGGCGAAGCATGGGGTGAAGGTGGGACGGCTGATGCTGCATGCCTATTCCCTGAGCTTTACGCATCCGCGCACGGGGGAGCGCATGACCTTCACGGCTGCGCTTCCGCCGGACTTTGTGAAGGGGCTGCGGAGCGTCGGGCTTCAAGCACCCGATATGTTATAACGCCCTGGGCGACGGCCTGCCCAAGCCTGGCCTGATAGGCAGGATCGCATAGGAGCTTTTCCTCCGCAGGATTGGAGATAAAACCACATTCGATCAGCACCGACGGAACCGGCAGACGCAGGATGAAGTAGTCGCCGGCGAGGGCGGTGCGTTTTTTTTCGGGAGACAGCCCGTCGATCAGCGCCTGCTGCATGCAGCCTGCCAGCAGCCGTCCGCCATCGCAACCCGCGCGGTAAAAGATCTGCGGACCAGATTGGCGGCGGTCGCGGTACTCATTCATGTGGATGGACAGCACAAGATCCGCGCCGATGCTTTCCCCCAGCGCGACCCGGCGCTCCATGTCCTGACGCTTTTTGGTAACGCCTACGGGGGAGGCGTCGGACAGCTCGGTATCCTCGCGGCGCGTCATCGTTACAGCAGCGCCCTGCGCAGTGAGGGCTTTTTCCACCTCCAAAGCGACTGCGAGGTTCAGCGCTTTTTCCCACTGACCGCTGTCCCGCGCCCGCGCACCGCCGTCATAGCCGCCGTGGCCCGGATCGACCAGAATGGTCAGGCCTGTGAGGGGCAGGGATACATTGGCCTCGGCAGGCTGCTCGGCGGGAGGTGCTTCAGTGCGGAGGGCCATGCTCAGGGCAAGGCTGACGCCAAGCACCACCGTGAGCATGGTCAGCAGGCGAAGCCGACGGGCCAGGAGCGAAGGGCGATCGGTCATGGAAACACTTCCTTTCAGTGTTGGAAACAAGCGAAAAACATACAGTGCGGATGTATAAGCCCGGCATGGAAGAAGCTTAAAGGGATGCCATGTGGGCTTTGTCATTTTTGGGAAGCAGCTTTTGACGTGCATAGGAAGTATATTGCGTCCTTAAAGGCAAATGCAGCGGACTGTGGATAAAGAAGCGGTGTTCTCCACATTCTCAACAGAGTTATCAACAGGGACGCTACGCAAAAAGCCTTGAAACATGGGAAATTCCAGAGAATGAGAGGGGCTTATCCACATGACTCATTCAATTTCCACAACAGCTTTGCACAGGGAAAAAGGGTTGTGGAAAAGCGGGGGAACACAGGGAATTTGGATGAAAAATGGGAAAGCATGCAGAGCTTTACATGCAAATCAGTGAATGATAAAGCATAAATATACAAAATGTAAGACGAAAACTCGGCACGGCATTGCTTATTTTGGAGGAAAGATTGACCGAATGTGTCATGCATCAGGGCTTGATGCCGTAATGGGCAGCCGCTCGCCTGCATGGCTCCCCAAAACCTGCTGAATCGTGAGCCAATAGCCCTGTCCGTGGCGGCCCAGCAGCCAGTGATAGGCGGCAAGGTCGATCGGGGGCGGCGCGTTTGAGGTGCCGGGAAGGGCATAGGCCACCTGCAAAAGCCGTCCGCCCTGCCGTTGGATGCCTACGGCACAGTAGGGCGCAGGCGCGGCATCGGGCAGAGGTGCGCGCACAAAACGCCAGCCGGGTGCGTCAAAGGGCGCGAAGGGCGGCAGCATCTCAAACAGCGTTTGGAGTGAGGACAGCGGCTCGGGCCAGATCAGGGTGGGGAGGGCCATAACGGAACGCGGGGCAGGCACGGGCGCAGCTTCGCCGGGGCAGGACTGCGGCACGGACAAATATCGCTGTACAGCCTCGCGCAGCTGCCACAGGGGCATGGCATGCGCCGAAAGTGGGCCGTGAAACAGCAGCGCCGGGTGAGGCCAGTCCGCCGCAACCGCCAGCGTATGATAGCATCCGAAGCCGCGCGGCAGGGGCAGATGATCACGATACAGGTTGGCGCGCCCGGCGGCATCTGCTTGCAACGTGCCTACATCCAGCACAGACCCGGTGTCGGGGGTGCCGGACAGCAGCAGGGCGCGCAGGGGAGCATCCGTTGTCAGGCGCGAAAGCCGCAGAATGACGGTGCCGTGACCGTGGCGTTGCTCCAGACGCGCAAAGCCCGCGCCGCCCTGCGTTGTGCAGCGCAGCAGAACATATTGCCGGGTGAGCGGCTGATCCATACAAGAACCCTCCCTTGCTTTTCGGAAAAGCGTATGCGGGAGAGAGAAAGGGCATGCGGGAGAAAATTTCTGCGAAAAGGGAGCATTTTGGCAAAACATGACTTACCATCGAAGGCAGGAAGGGAGGCGGTAAACGATGGAAGCAGCGCGTTTGGCGGAGGAGTTTGAGGCGATGGTGGGATGGCCTTATGCCAGCCCCGGGACGGGGGACGAACGCGGCATTGACTGCTCGGGGGCGTTTGTACGGGCATTTCGGCGGCAGGGAAAGACGCTGTATCACGGGAGCAACCGCATGGCGCGGACGGCCTGCGCATGGCTGAAGCCCATTAAGGAGGTCACGCTGAAGCGCGGCATGGTAGTGTTCAAGGCGAGGGATACGCTTCCGCCGGCAGCCTATCAGCAGGGCGGGAAATATTATGATCCTGCGCTGCCACAGGATTTTTATCATGTGGGGCTGGTGACGGCGGACGCGCCCCTGCGGATCGTTCACGCCACGCCGCCGAAGGTTCGGGCAGACAGCGTATGCCGCGGCTGGACGCACGCAGCATGGCTCAAGGATGTACGAGAGGAGGAAGCAGAACGGATGGAAAGAGAGGTTCAGGCGGTGTCGGTGAACCTGCGGGCATCGCCCAGTGTGAAGGCGGCGCTGCTGGGACGCATTCCGCAGGGGATGCGCCTGGAGACGGAGGATGCAGGCGCGGACTGGGTACGGGTCACCTGGCAGGGAAAGCAGGGCTACGTCATGCGGAAGTATTTGGGTGATGGGGGCAGGGTGGAGCTTTCACGGGCCTTGGCAGAGGAGCTTTTGCAGGCGCTTACGGCGGCGCTGAAGGAGGGAGAGGCATGAGCGGCTGGGCGGCAGTTATCAGTGTGGTCTGTGCGCTTGCAGGGGTATTAGCGGGGCTTTGGGCCACGGTACGGAAGCGGGCGGAGGAGCATGCTGCGCTGCGGACGCAGTTAGCGGGGTTATTGACGCTGACGGAGGAGATCCGTCAGGAACAGCGCAGGCAGGCGGAGCAGTTAACGGCGCTGACGGTGCGTCTGGCACGGGAGGAGGAATGCGGCATGCAGGCGCGGCTACGGTTGGATCGGTACATGCAGTAAGGAGGGATGGAGATGAAGCAATCACGGTATCGCAGCAAGGCGGCGTGGGCGTCGCTGCTTTCGCTGGTGGGGTTATGTTTAGCGAGCTTTGGCGGGTATGAGCGGCTGGGGATCACATCGGAGACGTGGCAGGCGCTGACCACGGCGCTGCTGGCGACGCTGGCAGCGTTTGGGGTGCTGAATAATCCTACGGATGGGGAGAATTTTTGACAGGCTTGGGGAAGGCCCTGCTGTGCGGAAGGAAGTGCAGCGGGGGCTTCCTTTTTTTGATTTTGGAGGAGTAAAGGGGTGCTTTTGCTGGATGGGGGAGTAGGAGATGTGAAAAGTCATGGGCTGGTGTAGGGAGGAAGGAGGATTGGCGGCACACGACCGCGCTGAGGTTTTGACTTGAGAGTGTTTCGTCCGTCTGGGAGTTATTATGTAAAGGAAGGCAGCACCTTCCGAGAGAGGCAGTCACAGCCTGAAGGAAAAACCTTCAAGCTATGGCTGCCTTTTTGCATCATCTGAAAGGAGTGACTCCCCCATGAAGCTTACCTACTACCGCAATGGAGATTACCTGCTTCCCGACCTTGCCGTAAATGAAACCGACCAGCAGCCCTTGGGCAAATACGGAATGTTACGTCTGCATTTTCTACAGGCGCATCGTCCTGTGCTAATGTCGTTCATGAAACCAGCATGAAGCGATCTGGTACAAACATGACGCGGCCCTATGCGTGGAATGGTGCGACTGTGACCAATATCCTGACGCGCCGGGAATATCTGGGGCATACCGTGAATTTTCGTTCCAGTAAGGCGTCATTCAAGGAGAAGCGGAAGCTGAATGTGCCAGATAGGCGGATGACTTTTCCAGATACGCATGAAGCTATTATTGCTCCTGAGGTTTGGAACATGGCGCAGGTCACATTGACTAGTCGCAGGCGAGTAAATTCAGAAGGCAAAACCAATCCATTAACTGGACTGCTTTACTGTGCGGAATGCGGAGCAAAGCTGCATAACCATCGCAGTAGTGAGGAGGATTGCTATAATTGTCCCACCTATACACAGAAGAATGCCTGTTGCAGCCATTACATCCGTACCAATACCGTGAAGCAACTCCTGCTGGAAGCAATCCAAACGGTCAGCAAATATGCCATCGAAAATGAACTTTCTTTCGCTGCACAAGTGCGAGAAGCATCGCAAGTGCAGCAAGCACTGGAAGGCCGGGAGCTTTATGCCGAAATACATGCCGCAGAGGAACGTCTTGCGGAACTGAATATCGTGCTGAACAAACTGTACGGAGGTTATGCACTTGGAAGAATCCCAGAGCAGCGGTATGAATCTTTAAGCAGGGCCTACGGATTCTTCTACTGCCGACTATTCCGGTATTGACTGGGATTTTGCCGGTGGTTGATAAGCAAGCAGATTGCAAGCATCCTCAATGGAACGCTTGCAATCTGCTTGCATTTTTCTCATGAATTAACCAATTTATGCTTGCAAGTAGCATGCATAAATAGATACTAGCTTGCATGTTGCAAGCATCAAAAGGAGCGTACTTATGAAGCTGATTTTACCGGAAGTAATCCCGGACATGCCTAAAACAGAGGAAGCATTGACTGCTGTACAAGCAGAACACCAGAAAATCCTTGCTGAAAAACGAGAAAAGGAGCGTCAGCGCAAAGCCCGGACGCACCGGCTTATTGAGCACGGAGCCCTTTTTGAAACTTATTTCCCGCAAACGGTAATGATGAATAAGGTTGAACTAGTGGTGTTCTTGAGGGAGCTTGCGGCGTAACTGACTATGGTGGTGGGCGGCCCTAGGGGTAAACCAGAGCGCTCATCCACCATTTTCCCGAAGGGCGCACTTATACATACTGACGTATGTTTGCGGCCTGCGGCGCTGGTTGCGGCTGCGCCGCGATGGGGCAAGCCCCATACTCTAGGCCACAGATTAGGAAATACAAATGCTTTGGAACAGGAGAGGAGACAGCATGGATTTTTTTCACTTTCATATACAAATGATCCAACGAAGTACAGGCCGCTCTGCGGTGGCTGCGGCTGCCTATCGGAGTGGTGCGCGGATCGTAAATACTTGGGACGGTACTGTCCATGACTAATAAAGCCTCCCGCTGTAGCTTCTCTATGGATGCTACAAACAGGAGGCTTTATCTTTGGCTGCATATCTATGCTGTTAAGAACATGTAACTAAAGATATTGCAGATTTCTGACTTCACTCTTTCTTTCCGGCTCTCCAGCCGATAAGCATCATTACACATGACAGCACAACCATGATCCAAAGAATTGGCACCCAGCTGCCCACTGCATCGAACAAATAGCCAAAACCTGTTGGACCAAATGCCGCAAGCAAATAACCAATGCACTGACAAAAACCAGAAATTTTTGCAGTTTCACCAGCATTGCTTCCCTGCATAGCCACCAGCGTCAAGGCGACACTCAGTGTGCCGCCCGAGCCGATACCTGCAAGAATCGTGCCAAGCATTACCAATGCCACAGAGCCATTAGAAAGCAGTAAAATCAGAAATCCCAATCCTAACAGCAACGCCATGCTTGAGGCTAACACACCCTGCTTTTGCGTTTTTCCCAACACAATAGGCATTACAAAAGCCGGGATCAAGCTCGCACACTGCATCACAGTAATCAGGATCCCAGTCTGCGTCATACCCGGACACAGACTGCCAACAATCGAAGGCAGCCATGACAGGCAGGAAAAGAACAAGAAAGACTGAAGTCCCATGAAGAATGCAATGGCCATATAGCGTGGACGGATTTTTAATCTGCCATTTGTGCCTACAGGCTGTGGCAAACATGGCTGCATGTTTTTCCATGCAAGAACGCAGGTCAGCAAAGCAATGACAAAGGTTACAAGCGATGAGCCAAGGCTGACACGCCAGCTGCCAGTCGCTCTAGCAATTGGCTGCACTATCCCCGCACTAATTGCAGAGGCCAGCGTCATAACAGTGGAGTACAATCCCATCATGAAACCAATGCGCTCTGAGAATTGGCAACGTACCCATGCAGGAATGATGACATTGAGTGTGCCTGTTGCTAAGCCGATAAGGATAGTGCCAATAAACAGCCCGGCAACACCACACAGTGAACGAACAGCAACTCCTATAGCATTGACTAATGTACAGGCAACCAGCAACACACGAAGATCAGTTTTTGTTCCCCATTGTGCCGCAAATGGTGACGTAAGCGCGAAAGTAATTAGTGGGATGGTGGTTAGAAAACCCGCAATGGTGGAACTAAGCTGCAAGTCGGATTTCATGAGCGAAATTAGTGGTCCCACACTGCTCATTGCAGCACGCATAGAAAATGCCAGTGCCGCCAGCGCAAAGATAAGCGTCCAGGACAATGTCGTTTTCTTTTCTTTCACAGCAATATCCTTTCTCATTTTTTTCGTAATAGCGTAAATTCATAGGCGCTCGGCTGGAAAAAAAGTTTCTGCGTCATTACAACATGCCCACCCCTATCGCGAATCAGCTCATCGAGCATCAGCAACTGATTTTGTGACGTTACATTCATTAGTTGTGTAACCGGCTCTCGCGGACTGACAATGCGCAAAACGCTCTCCGAAGTAGCTCCAGCATCTGTCAACAAGTGATGGTAAAAGGCTGTTACTTGCTTCATATCCTCAAGGGAAATAGCGTTTTCCGCAAAAAGATCATAGGGAATGAACGCCAGACCACATCCAATCGGGCATTGCGTACCGTAGCAGACAATTTCTACCAATACCAACAGGCGCGAATCATCCAACCCGAAAATTGTTTTATTTTTAGGGGAGACTTTTCGAATTTCCAGAAACGTCTCTGTTTTTTCAATCGGCTCAACAGCCAACGCTTCCAGCAAATCAGTCAGATCGGACAGGTTTTCCTTCCGCGTAGGTTGATTGCGGTGGACAAAGTTGCCCTTGCCTTGCCGCATGTATATATAGCCGTCCTCATGCAATAGCATCAGTGCTTGTCTAAGGGTATTGCGGCTGACGCCAAACTGGCGCGCAAGTTCATTTTCACCAGGTAACTGTTCACCAGGCTGATACTCACCCTTTTGAATTGCAGCACTAAGCTGATCGTAAACGGTCACATAACGCGGATAGGTTTTATTCTCCTGCCCCATATTTCCACCTACTTATTTTTTCTCGTGGTCCGCTCGAATTAAGCGGCGCATTGCCTCAATGCCCACTTCAATGGCACGCGGTTCAAAGGAAATAGGGTACGTTTTGTTCTCATCGTCAGGCCTCATGCTTGTTGCGCAGACCAACACGCCGCCGGTACGCACGCCCATACTGGCACCTGCGATAAACAGCGGCGCACACTCCATCTCCGTTGTGATCGCTCCCATCATTTTATACGCATTCCACTTGCCTGTCAATTCATACCCAATGGGCTTAAGTGCTGCCTCGTTTTGCGTATAGAAACCGTCTCGCGTAATCACCGTGCCAACTTTAGATGAATACTTCAGAGTATCAGCTGCTTGCCGCAAGGCATCGAACACCTCCATGTCCGGCACAGCAGGATACTCGATCGGCGCATAATGCAAAGATGTACCCTCCATACGAATAGCTGCCTGGGGAATGACGACATCGCCGCGCTCAACCTTTTCACTTACCGTTGCACAACTGCCAATGCGAATAAAGGTATGTACTCCCAAACGCATCAATTCTTCCAGGCAAATTGCCGTTGAAGGTCCTCCCATGCCGGTAGATGTCACCAGCACACGCTCACCTTCCAGGTATCCCTCATATGTTTCATGTTCACGATTAACTTTCACAAAGCGTGGATTCTCTAAATATTCTGCAATACGCTTGACGCGCTGTGGACTGCCCGGCAAAAAAGCATATCCACCAACATCTTCTTTAGTCAAATTCGTATGAAGCATTTCCATATTCATATTTTATTCTCTCCTTCTTTTATTGTTCAATCAATTTTCCAAGAGCTTCCGGTCCGCGCACACGGCGCCCTGTAACCATTAGAATCAGCAATGTTGTCACATAAGGCACCATCTGAATAAAGTAAATTGGAATCGAAAGGTCAGACATACTGTAGCTCAGCGCCTGCGCAAAGGCAAAGACCATGCTTGCCAGTAAGCAGCCCAACGGAGTCCAGCCGCCAAATATACTTGCAGCCAATGCCATGAAGCCGCGTCCCGAAACCATGTCTGCTACAAACAGATTGTTGTAGCAAACGGACAAAAACGAACCGCCCAGAGCTGCCAGCATACCCGCAATTGTTAGTGCAACATAGCGGTAACGGTTAACATCCACTCCCACAGTGCGTACGGCCAGTGGATGATCACCAATTGCCCGGTATCGAAGCCCAAACTTACTGCGGTAAAATACAAACCAAACAGCCGCAACAATGACCAGTGTTAGGTACAGAAAAGGTGACTGGTCAAAGAAAATCGGTCCGATAACTGGAATGCTTTTGAGCAGCGGAAGATTCACCTTACCAATGGTATCCACAAAGGTGCTCATGCCTTCTTGTCCCCAGATTGCTTTAAGCAATACCTTTGTAATACCGCTTGCAAACAGATTGAGACCCACGCCAATAACGCTCTGGTGCGCTTTGAATTTGAGGCAGAACAAGCAATATAGGAAGCCTAGCAATCCACCAACCAGCATTGCAAAAAGCACTCCGATGATAGCGCTGCCCGTTACATAGCTGCCCAGCACTGCGGAAAACGCTCCCATAAGCATCATGCCTTCAACGCCCAGCATGATGATACCGCCACGCTCGGAAATTGTGCCGCATAGCGCGCCCAACGTGATGGGAATTGTCAACGCCAGTGTCAAATTCATTAAATGAATCATGCTTGCTCACCTCCTTTTTTGCGGCGATGAAAACGAATCATTTCAGGTGCTGCAACTGCCATGATAATCAAACTCTGGATTACAACAACCACGCTTGAGGAAACTGATGTAACGCGCGCCATGCGCAGTGCGCCAGAATCCAAAATTGCAAACATCAGGGAGGTCAGCACTACGCCAAACGGATTGCTTCGCCCCAGAATTGCCACGGCAATTCCAGTAAAGCCATAGGACGGCGAGAACCCCTCAATAAAGCGATGATAACTGCCAAGCACTTCGCAGGTACCTGCCAGCCCTGCCAAACCACCGCACAAGCCCATTGTCAGCAGCATTAATCTTCTGGCATTTATGCCGCTTGCACCTGCTGCTGAGGCATTATATCCTACCGCACGCAGCTTGAAGCCAAGGGTTGTCTTATTGAGAAATACCGTCATTAGTATGACAATAGCCAGTGCAATGAGGATAGCAGTGGTAAGCTTCGTGCTTTTTATTAACGTCGTCAGGCTCAAATCTGTGCTTAGCTTCACCGTCTGCACGGAGGTTTCTCCACTGGAAAATGGGCCCGATGCCAGGTAAGAGGTGAATAGCTTGAAGACGTAATTGAGCATAATCGCCGCAATAACCTCGCTAATTTGGAATCGAGTACGCAGTACGCCAATCAGCCACCCGCCAAACATACCACCCAGAAAGCCAGCAATCAGCAAAAGCGGAATAGCAATCAAGCGCGGTATATTTTCCATGTACAGGCCTAAAATTGCTACAGTCATTGCACCCAGATAAAGCTGTCCTTCTGCGCCAATGTTAAACATGCCGCAGCGAAGACTTAACGCTACGCTTAAGCCAGTAAAAATCAACGGCACTGCACGGCTGATTGTATTTGCTAAATAAGTTTTGTTGCCAAAGGCACCACGCAGAAGCTCTCCGAAAGCCGTGATTGGATTTTCACCAACGGCTAAAATGATCAATGCACCTGCAAGAATTGCCACGCAAATGGAAATCAGCGATTGACCAATCATTTTGGCTGCCTGCCGAATGGATTTTGCTTTCACGTGATCTTTCCCTCCTTTGCACCGATCATTGCCAGACCAATCTGTTTTTCATCAAATTCTTCACGTGCAAATTCTGCCGTTATGCAGCCATCACAGAGGACGAGAATTCTGTCGCTGATAGCCAGTAATTCGCTTAATTCTGCCGAAATCAACAGAATACCTTTGCCCTCACTGCGTAAACGAAGCAACGTTTTATGGACATAATCGATTGCGCCTATGTCTAATCCACGAATCGGCTGCGCTGCCAGTACCAGTTTTTCGTCTTTGCTGACTTCACGCGCCAGCACAACCTTTTGCTGATTGCCGCCAGAAAGCCCCTCGAATGATTGATCGATATTCACCAGTTTTATTTCATAATCTTTGGCAAGCTGTTTTGCATCTGCGCTCAGATTTTTATCATCTACAAATCCATGCTTTTTATATCGTTTCCGTTCCTGATGCCCCAGCAGAAAATTCTCTTTGATAGAGGCCTTTCCCATTGCACCAGAATACATTCGGTCGGATGGAATATAAGCCAGGCCTTGCTTGCGCCGCTTCTGCACGCTCATCTGTGCTGCTGGTTGTCCACATAATGAGAGGCTGCCTTGTGTACACTTGCGTATACCCGTAATCAGTTCTTCCAGCTCTAGCTGACCGTTACCGTCAATACCAGCAATGCCGACAATTTCTCGTTCCCGCACTTGCAAAGAAACAGTCTCTTTTGCCAACGGCATCAACCGCACTTGGTCAAGAGTCAGCACAGGCTTTCCCACCGTAACCGATTCTAACTGGGTAATTTCTTCGATCTGTCTGCCAACCATCATTTCAGAAAGCTGTTCAGGTGTGATCTTTGCCGTTTCTGCTGTGCCAACGCATTTGCCTTTGCGCAGCACTGTAACCCGTTCAGACACTGCAAAAATCTCGTTAAGCTTATGAGTAATAAAGATGACCGTACAACCGCTGTCTACCAGTCTGTGGAAAATTAAGAACAGCTCCTCAACCTCTTGTGGCGTTAGCACGGCCGTAGGTTCATCGAAAATAATGACATTTGCCTTACGATACAGCAGCTTAAGAATTTCTACGCGCTGCTTCATTCCAACAGAAAGATCAGCGACTTTCTGATTCACATCCAATTGAAAATGATATGTATCAATCAGCTTTTGCACTTGCTCACGTGCCTTTTTTCGATTGAGCTTAAAACGGCATGGCTCGCTCCCTAAAATAATATTTTCAAGTACCGTAAGCTGTGGAATCAGCATAAAATGCTGATGAACCATACCAATCCCTAATCGTTCTGCATCCGCAGGGCTATTAATGCTAACCGGCTTCTCATTCATGAGTATCCGGCCAGATTCCATGTGATACAAGCCGAAAAGTACATTCATTAAGGTGGTTTTTCCGCTTCCGTTCTCGCCCAGAAGACAATGAATGGAACCTTCCTGTACCTCAAGTGTCACATGGTCATTGGCCAGTACACCAGGGAAAGCCTTACAGATTTCCTTCATCTGCACGGCATACATTGGTTTCCCTCCTTACAAAAGGAGCCGTGCTTGTGGCACGGCTCCTCATCGGAATTACTTGTTGTACTCAGCCGCTTCCTCAAGTGTTGCCGGTACGACGATCTCTCCGCTGACAATGCCCGCCTCAATCTTATCGAGTTCAGCGATGATGGTATCACTCAGCTTAATATTGCTGCCTTCGTTGGTGTAGCCAACGCCCTCATCTGCCAGCGACAAAGTCACGGTACCACCCGCAAAAGTGCCTTCAATCACGCTCTTAATGGCCATGTAAGCAGCGTTATCCGCGCGCTTAAGCATAGAAGCAATGATGTGATCCGGATTCATCGCATTTTGATTCGTATTGACGCCCACAGCGATGAATCCCAACTCCTCAGCTGCATTGAACATGCCGACGCCGGAGCCGCCTGCCGCATGGAATACCACGTCACAGCCGTTGTTGAACATTGTTGTAGCTTGCGCCTTGGCGGTTGTTGTGTCTGCAAAGCCACCAACATAGTTAGCCTCAACGGTATAGCTATTATCAATATAGCGTGCGCCGGCCAGGAAGCCAGCAGCAAAGCGATTGATGATCGCATTGTTCACGCCGCCCAGAAAGCCAAATTTTTTCTCCGCATTGAACATCGGACTTAGACCTTCCTTTTCTGCAAGCGCACACAGTGCGCCAATCAGGAAGCCGCCCTCATTCTCTTTGCACTCGTAGTTCGCCACGTTTGGCAAATCCACACTTGCATCGATATAGCAAAATTTTTGATCCGGATAGTTTGCTGCAACGGTACTCACAGCATCCTTCTGCTCATTACCCACACAGATGATTAACGCATATTCGCCAGAAATGCACATTTCATCCATGACCGTTTCTTCGTCGGCAATGGTGCTTGGTTCAACGTATTCATACGTAATGCCCAGTTCCTTTTCTGCCCGCTGGCAGCCTTCATGAATTACGTCATTGAAGGATGCACCCCCCAGGCCTGCCACTGTGTAGATGACGCCAATCTTCACACTTTCTGATGCAGAGGCTGTTGCAAAGGGCAGCATTGCCAGCGCCAGCAGGACAGACAGGACCTTCCATAGATGTTTCATACAGTACCCTCCTTGCTGTTTTTGTTCAACCTATTTTTAACTTGTTGAACAAGTTCTGATGGCATTATAACGCAAAGCACAGAACAATGCAAGCTATTTTATAAAAAAAACAGATTTTTTTATGTAAACATTCCAGTTGTCATTATTCTAAGTCTGTAATGGCTCATTTTCTTTTAATAATAGGGATATACTGAGCTGCTTTCCTGTTTATACAGGTCTATACCGTAACAGTTAATGGAATCCGGAGTACTAATAATATTGATACTAAAACATTGCAGACCGAAACTCAAGCCGTCTATGACTGCGCAGGTCTTTCACAATATCCTTGACAAAATCACTTCTGCGGACGGACGACCTACTTTGCACTCGGGCAAAGTAGGCAAAGCCGCCCGGGGGCCAGCAAAATTCCCATGCGGCGTGCCGGCCCCCGGACTCCTCGTGCCGAAATTGCGCCTGGGTCGGAGCCTTCCCGGGGGGATGCAAACCGAGCTGCCTTCGGTTCCGCCCTAACGGCCCTTTTTTCGGCAGCGGCACTGCGTGCGCTTCCGAAAAAAGGGCCTGTGCTTAGGTTTGGGGGGAGTGGCTTGTGAGTATGGAAGGCTTGGGGGGGGGAGGAATGGGTGAGTGTATGTTTTTCTGTGCTGACGTACGGCTTTGCTGAGGGACGGGTGTGCGGCATCGAAGCGGACGATGCGGATTTTGTTCAATGGTCTTCGGGAGGGAGCGCGAGGGAGGAGCTTCTGGCACAGAAGCTGCCTCCCTCGCATCACTATCCCCTCTTATATTTCCGAAAATGGGAGCGACATTTTTTGATAACGTTCGGGTTTTCTCTTGAAAAAAGGCAGGGAATCCTCTATAATAGATTTGTTGCAGGCGGCTGATGCGGCGGCCTGCGGGAGTGAACGTTGCGTTTTCCATCATGTGTATAGAGGAAGGTGCTTTTGTGCAGACCACGCCCCAAAGTCCCACTGAGGCCATCCGCCTGGAAAACCTCTGCAAGTCCTTCGGGCCGGTGCAGGCGAATCGGAACATTTGCCTGACGGTGAACCGGGGAGAGATTCTGGCGCTGCTGGGCGAGAACGGCAGCGGCAAGACCACCATGGTCAACATGTTGTCGGGCATTTACAAGCCGGACAGCGGGCGCATTTTTCTGAACGGGAAGCCTGTGTCCATTCGCAGCCCCCGCGAGGCCATTGCCATGGGCATTGGCATGATC
>CAKTYE010000061.1 GCA_934631985.1 uncultured Clostridia bacterium
ATATCTACCATCACGCAAAAAGCACACACATATTCCGCCGCCCGGCAATGTCATCCCCTCTACCAGAAACGACATGTTTCAACTTTTTTTGAAAAAGAAGTAAAAGGGTACTTTACAATTTGCACAAACCTGCTATAATATGTTCGTAGCCACAAAAACGTTTTTGTGGAATCGTTCCGGGAGGTGTAACAGTTGGCGGCTACGATCCAGGATGTTGCCAGGAAAGCCGGCGTCGCCATCGGAACGGTGTCCCGCGCGTTCAATGACTATCAGGATATTCGCCCGGAGACCAAGGAGCGGATCTTCGCCACGGCGCGGGAGTTGGGCTATACGCCCAACGTCAGCGCCCGCAATCTTTCCGCAAAAAAGCCCCCGAACATCGGCTTGATCGTGTCGGGCCTACTGGAGGGCGATAAGCGCGATAACCTGATCTACCTGCTTTTGCAGGGCATTGTGGGCTATACCACGACCCACGGGCTGGAGCTGGCGCTGTATACCACCGATTCCAAGGAGCAGCGCAAGCGGAGCTTCACAGAGTTCTGTGCGCAGCACAGCGTGTCCGGGGCCATTGTCTCCGGCATCACCACCGACGACGCTTATTTCGAGGAGCTGATGGATTCCGGCATTCCCACCGTGGCGGTGGATATGCCCATCCATGGCGAAAACGCGGGTTGGGTGTCCATCGACAACCGGGGCGCGGCGCGGGAAGCGGTGTCGTTCCTGCTGGCGCAGGGTTTTCGTCAGGTGCTGATCGTCAGCGGCAAGAAGAACGCGGACGTTAACGTGGTGCGCATGCAGGGCGTGCTGGAGGCCCTGGGGGCGGCGCAGATCACTGCCCGGGAATGCGATTGCCTGTACTGCGACTTCAACGAGGAAGTGGCCTACAGCCGGGTGAAGGAGCGGCTGCAAAGCAGCGCCGGTATCCCCGAAGCCATCTTCTGCTTCAGCGACCTGATGGCGCTGGGAACGCTGCGCGCCTTGCGGGAGCTGGGGCTGCGGGTCCCGGAGGATGTTTCCCTGGTGGGCTTTGACGGCTTGTTTCTGACCGAGGTCATTACCCCGGCGCTGACCACCGTCGTGCAGGATGAGCGCGCCATCGGCTATGAAGCGGCGGCGATGCTGCACGCGCTGATGGAGCATCGGGGCGCAGGCGGTCACAAGCTGGTGCCTTATTCCCTGGCGATACGGGAGAGCGTTCGGCGCAAACCGTAAAGCGCATTTTTCGCACAAACGCAAAAACGTTTTTGCGTTTGCGGATACTGTATCAAAAGCGCTGCGAGATGGAGCGTTTCCGCCCTGGCTCAAAAACGTTTTTGCATAAAATTCTTATTAGGAGGGTTTCTCAATGAAAAAGCTGCTGGCTCTGGTTCTGTCCCTGACCATGCTGTTCAGCGTTGTGGCTGTTGCCAACGCTGAGGGCGAGAAGACCGTCATTCGCGTCACCTGGTGGGGCGAAGTGAGCGAGAACGACGCCGAAGTGCAGATGATCAACAAGTTCAATGCTGAGCATTCTGACATCGAGATCAAGTACGATGTGGTGCCCGGCGACGGCTACGGCGATCACCTGCTGACCTCCTTCTCCTCCGGCGAAGGCTACGACATCTTCGCTTCCGGTGAAGGCGACTTCTACAAGTGGGTGGGTGCTGATCTGCCCCTGTCCCTGAACGACCTGATTGCCAACGACACCACCTGGACCAACGAGATGGACGAAGCACTGTACAACTTCGGCAACATCGGCGGCAACCAGTACTACATGGTGCGTGACTACAACCCCCTGTGCCTGTTCTATAACAAGGACGTGTTCGACAAGTACGGTGTTGCGTATCCCACCTCTGACTGGACCTGGGATGATGCGATCGCTGCTGCCAAGCAGATGACCGTGAAGAACGACGACGGCACCTATGAGTGCTTCGGCTTCAACGCCCAGAGCTGGGCCTACGCTGCGCTGTCCTACTTCACCTCCAAGGGTCTGGACATTGTGAATGAGGACTGCACCGCTGTGGACGGCTACCTGAACAGCCCGGAGATGGCTGCTGCTCTGGCTGAGTATGTGGGCTTCTCCACCGGCGACGACCGCATCTCTCCCGATGCTGCCGATCAGGACACCTTCGGCTCCGCCAGCGCGATGCTGATCAACGGCAAGCTGGCCATGACCATCTCCGGCGCCTGGGACAAGGCGACCTTCGCCAACGCTGGTGTGAACTACGCCACTGCTGTGATCCCCGGCAACCACGCTGGCTATCTGTGCGCTTCCGCTTTCGCGATCAGCTCTACCTGCAAGAATCCCGAAGCTGCTTGGGAAGTGCTGAAGGCCCTGACCGGCACCGAGTGCTCTGAGCTGCGCGCCCAGTACACCGCTGCCCTGCCCACCAGCACCACGCTGCTGGAGGCCATGAAGGCCGACTACGGCGAGGAGAACATGGGCATTCTGGAGAGCCTGGAGTACGCTGTGCAGCCCGTGGGCCTGCGCGGCAAGATGGGCAACCCCGCTGTGACCGCTTTCTCCAACGCTTTCGAGCGTGTGCAGTTCAACGACGGCGATGTGCAGGACATCCTGAACGACGCTGTGGCTGAAGTGGCGGAGGCCATGGAGGAGTAAGCTCCCCCTGCTGCCGGGCGCTTTGCAAAGCGCCCGGCCTCTTCACTGAAACGATGTAAACGTTTGGGGGCCAGACCAGTGCTTGGCTGGTCTGGCCCCTGATTTTTGAAATAACAACAGCGATCCGGCGCGGTCCGTGCAAGCAGTCAGGCGCAGGGTCAGAAGGAGGAATTTCTGCATGTCGATGGCAAAGCGTGCCGTGAAGCATCCCTCGAAGGCGGCTGCGCGGCAAAACCGCATTGGCTACGGCTTTATTATGCCCTGGCTGATCGGACTGTTTGTCTTCACCCTGATCCCGATGCTTTTCTCCCTGGTGCTGTCCTTCTGCAAGTGGGACATCGTGAAGGGTCTGTCTACGATCGAATTTATTGGCTTCCAGAACTTCACTAAAATTTTCAACGACAAAAAGTTCTATAAGGCGCTGGAAGTCACCTTCAAGTTCTGCCTGATCTCCATCCCCATGTATCAGATTTGCTCCCTGCTGGTCGCGATGCTGCTGAACATGCGCATCAAGTTTATGCGCACCTTCCGCCTGATTTTCTTCCTTCCGTCCATCATCCCCACCATTGCCACGTCCATGATCTGGGCGCAGATTCTGGGCAAGGACGGCCTGATCAACCAGGGCCTGCGTGTGTTTGGCATTCAGGGCCCTGCGTGGCTGAACGACCCCAAGACGGCCCTCTATGGCCTGATTTTGATGGGCCTGTGGGGCATCGGCAACACCATCATCATTTACCTCTCCGGCCTGCAGGGCGTCGGCGAGGAGCTGTACGAGGCTTCCTCCATTGACGGTGCGAACGCCTTCCAGCGCTTCTTCAAAATCACCCTGCCCATGATCTCCCCGACCATCTTCTTCAACGTGGTCATGGCGGTCATCAGCTCCTTCCAGTATTTCACCCAGGCCTTCGTCATGACCGAGGGCGGCCCCCTGAACTCCACGCTGTTCTATAACCTGTACCTGTACACCAAGGCGTACAAGGAGCTGAAGATGGGTTATGCCTCCGCGCTGGCGTGGATCATGTTTATCATCATTCTGTTCTTCACCCTGCTGGTCATTCGTTCCTCCAGCTTCTGGGTCTACTACCAGAGCGACGACAAGATTTAAGGAGGACATCGCAATGACAGTTCTCGTCTTCTACTTGAACGAAGCGAACATTTGACGCAGGGAGGCAGTAAGCAATGACAGCGATTACGAAAAAAAGAAAAACGAGTTTCCTCTCGGCTCTGGGCCACACCCTGGCCATGCTGATCCTGCTGGCGCTCAGCGCAGTGGTGCTGATTCCGCTGATCTGGACGGTTTGCATGGCGCTGAAGCCCGACGGCGAGATTTACAACGGACACTTTTTCCCCACGACCCTTCAGTGGGATAACTTCTACAAGGCCGTGACCTCCATCGACTTTTTCCGCTACCTGCGCAACACCCTGATTATTGTGGTGCCTAACGTAATCGGTCAGGTGGTCAGCTGCTCGCTGGTGGCCTACGGCTTCTCCCGGTATAATTTCAAGGGAAAGCGTGTCTGGTTCCTGATTCTGCTGGCGACCATGATGATCCCCGGACAGATCACCATGATTCCGCAGTTCCTGCTGTATCGCCAGATGGGCTGGGTCAACACCTTCCTGCCCCTGACGGTGCCTGCCTTCTTTGCCACCAGCGGCTACAACATCTTCCTGATCCGCTCCTACATGAGCGGCATCCCGAAGGACTTTGACGAGGCGGCGACCATCGACGGCGCAGGGGCACTCCGTAACTTCCTGCAGATCATGCTGCCCATGTGCAAGCCTGTGCTGACGGCGATCACCGTGTTCACCTTCATGGGTTCCTGGAACGACTTCAACGGCCCCCTGATCTACCTCGGTGCTGACAAATATACCCTGGCGCTGGGCCTGAGCTTCTTCAAGGGCCTGTACACCAGCAAGTGGAACCTGCTGATGGCGGCGACGGTGCTGGTGCTGCTGCCCGTGCTGATTATCTTCTTTGTGGCGCAGGACTACATCATCGACGGTATTTCCATCTCCAGCGGTACCAAGGGCTAAGGTTCGCCGGGGCATCCCCCTGAAAACCATACAACAACGTCGGCAACGCCGCTGCACGCGAGAGCAGTGCAGCGGCGTTGCTGGGATATGGAGAGATAGAGCATGAAGCAATTATCCGACATGCGTTTTGTCACCAATGCGCCCTCGCCCAAGGCGCTGTGCGCCAGCGAGCATGCCAAGCTCATCAGCGGCACGGACGGTCAGTTCCCCGATTTCGGTCATCACAGCGAGGCGGAAATGGGCGGACTGTGGATGCACCCCATCAAGGTGCTGGACGGCTTCTGGCTCCGCTTTAAGGACCTTGAGGCTGACAACGTGGATACCTGGACACTGGCGGACCGCTACACCTGCGCGCCGGGAGAAAACAGCTTTGATTATCTGAGTGGTCTGGGCCACACCCGTGTGACCATCCACCGCACCCAGCTGGCCCCGGAAAGCGCCCCCGGCGTGGTGGTGACCTATGCCTTTGCCAACCATGACGACGCGCCTCGCCGTGTGGAGGTGGAATGGCTGGCCCGCACGGAGTTGTATCCTGCCTGGTACAGCCTGGACAGCCACTTCTGCGAGGATGGACAGGACGAGGGCGCGTGGGACGCGGAGACGAACACCTTCCGCGCCAAGGATGCGCTGAACCCCTGGTTCGCGGGCATTCGCCTGAGCGATACGCCGGACAGCACGAAGGTGGGACAGTTCTTCGGCCCCCAGCAGACCAAGGGCCGGGGCGTGTCCTTCTCCGCCACCTATCACATGACGTTGGCAGCGCAGACCGTGCGCACCCTGACGTTTTACCTGACCGGCTCTGCGGAAAGCGCCGCCCAGGTGGAGGACCGTCTGACCGCGCTGACCGCTCCTGTGGATTTCCGCGCGGAGAAGGAGCAGCGCTATGGTGCGCTGCTGGCGCACAGCCGCCTGGATGTGGACGATCCCCGCTTTGCGCAGGTGTGGGACTGGGTGAAGGTCAACACCGACTGGCTCATCGTCAACGCAGGCAAGTATGGACGCGCCCTGAGCGCGGGCATGCCGGAATATCCCTGGTGGTTCGGCTGCGACAACTGCTACAGTATTCAGGGTCTGCTGGCGATCGGTCAGTATAAGCTGGCCCGCCAGACCCTGAAGCTGCTGGCGGATTATTCCGAAAAGGCCAACGGTAACGGACGCATCGTTCACGAGATCACCACCTACGGCCTTTGCTCCAACCCCGGTAACACCCAGGAGACGGCCCACTATGTCACGGCGGTGTGGCATTACTGGCGCTGGACCGGGGACGAAAGCCTTGTGCGGGAGGTCATGCCCCTGCTGCACAAGTCCATGGCATGGCTGGAAGCCCAGGACGACGACGGCGATCTGTTCCCCAGCGGCTACGGCATTATTGAGATCGCCGGGCTGAACGCTGAGATGATCGACACCATTGCCTACACCGCGCAGGCGTGGGATTGCTACGCGCAGCTCTGCCGCCTGACCGGGGACATGCAGAACGCCGCTCGGGCGGAGGACATGTTCCGCCGCACCCGCGATGCGCTGAACGCCAACATGTGGGATGAGGAAGCAGGCTCCTACTGCGACGCTTACGCCAGCCCGGACTTTGTGCGCTCCCGCCGAGAGAGCATTCTGGGCCGCCGCCTGGAGCGCACGGCGGAGGCCGAGCAGGACTTTGACGCCATGCTGGCCCGCAAGCAGGGCGACAGCAGCAAGGAGGTCGGCTTCCTGATGAACGGCAACTGGACGCTGGCGACCCCCATGGAAACGGGCCTTGCCCCTGCGGATAAGGCGGAACGCGCCCTGGCCTACATGAACACCAACCGCTTTGTCGGCCCTTGGGGCGTGTATCTGAACGCCCTGAACCGGGATGCGACCATGACCATTTCCACCGGCGTGGTGGCAGTGGGCCAGGCGCGGTACAGGCATGCGGACCGGGCGCTGAACCTGCTGGAGCGCATGTGCTCCACCTTCGGCATGGCGACCCTCGGCACCATTTCCGAAATGTCCCCGGACTACGGCTGCTTCTGTCAGGCCTGGACGGCCTATGCGCTGTTCACCCCGGTAGTGCGCCACTTCTTTGGCGTGCAGCCCGAGGCGGATAAGGCCCGCGTGACCCTGACCCCCAGCATGCCTGCGGCGTGGCCCAAGGCCAAGCTGGATGGTGTGCGCGTGCTGGACGGGGAGCTTGACCTGCACTATGAAAAGACCGCGGAGGGCTACACCATGACGGTGACGGGCCGCGGCGTGAAGCAGCTGCATTTGGCGCTGAAGAACGGCGAAACGCTGCTCCAGGGCGCATGCGACATGACCCTTACGGAGAACGAACCGGTGACCCTGCGGGTGGCGCAGGCGTAAACGAAGAAAGGACGGACTGTATTTATGCTGAAATATGATCTTGGACAGGGAAGCAAGGAGAACTGGCTGGTGGCGGAGACCGCCTTTGAGCCGGAACATCAGGGCAAGTGCGAAGCCATTTTTTGCAGCGGCAACGGCTATCTGGGCCAGCGCGCTGCGCTGGAGGAGCGCTATGTGGGCCAGACCCGCGACCTGATGGTGACGGGTACCTTTGACAAGAGCGGCGAGGAGGAGGTCACCGAGCTGCCCAACCTGCCCGATGTGACCAACCTGGAATTTACCGTGGACGGCAAGCGCTTCGCCATGGAGGACGGCAACACCGCCGATTACCTGCGGGTGATGGACCTGCAAACCGGCGAGGTCAAGCGCACCCTGACCTGGATCCATCCCGACGGACGGCGCTTTGCGCTGGCGTTCACCCGCTTTGCGTCCATGGACAACGAGCATCTGCTGGGCCTGCGCGCCAGCATCACCGCGCTGGACGGTGCGGCGGACATCCGCGTGGACAGCGGCATTGACGGGCGTGTGAGCAACACGGGTGCGCAGCACTTCCATGAGGGCGACAAGCGCATTTTCAACAATCGCGTGCTGCGCATGTCCTCCCGCACGGTGCAGTCCGACGTGACCTGCTGCCTGCATACGGTCCACACCTACAAGGTGGACGGCGCGGAGGTGCAGGGCAAGCTGCTGCCCATCATCGACCGCCGCTACATGGCGATGCGCGCTTCCTTCCATGTGGAGCAGGGCCAGACCCTGACCGTGGAGAAGCTGACCGTGGTCACCACCTCCCGCGACCTGGCCTATGACGTGCTGGACAACAAGGCGGAGCGCGCCCAGGAGGACGGCGGCAAGATGATCGAGGCCGCTGCGGCGGAGGGCTATGACAAGCTGTTTGCTGCCAGCAATGCCAAGTGGGCGGAGCTGTGGGCCAAGGCGGACGTGCAGGTGAAGTCCGAGCGTCCCTTTGACCAGCTGCTGGTGCGCTTTGCGCTGTATCACCTGAACATCATGGCGAAGAAGGACGACAACCGCGTGGGCATCGGCGCGAAGGGCATGACCGGCGAGGGCTACAAGGGCCATTCCTTCTGGGATACGGAAATTTTCATTCTGCCCTATTTCATTCTGACCCAGCCCAAGGCAGCCCGCTCCCTGCTGGAATACCGCTACAAGGGCCTGTACGGCGCGCGGCGCAAGGCTCAGGAGAACGGCTTCACGGGTGCGATGTATCCCTGGGAAGCGGCCTGGGTGGACGACGGCGAGGTGACTCCCCTGTGGGGCGCGGCGGACGTTGTGACGGGCAAGCCCATGAAGATTTTGACGGGCATCATCGAGCAGCACATCACTGCGGACGTGGCCTTTGCGGTGGATCAGTATTTTGCCGTGACCCACGACCAGGATTTCATGGATCGCTATGGCTATGAGATGCTGATCGACACGGCGCGCTTCTGGGCCAGCCGCGTGACCTGGGACGAGGCGAAGCAGGCCTATGTGATTCTGGACGTGATCGGCCCCGATGAGTACAAGGAGCATGTGAACAACAACGCCTACACCAACTACATGGCGGCGAACAACATGCGTCTGGCGCTGGCGGCGATGGAGACGGTGGAGCAGCGCGGCGGTGCGCTGTACGAGCGGCTGAACACGCTGCTGAACTTTGCGGACACCCGTGAAAAGCTGCTGGGCGTGATGGATCGCATGTATCTGCCCAAGCCCGACGCAAACGGCATTGTGCCGCAGTTTGACGGCTACTTCGACCTGAAACACATTGACTTGACGCCCTACAAGCGTTCCAGTGTGTTGGGTACGATCTACAACGATTACAATATTGAGCAGATCAACACCTTCCAGGTACATAAGCAGGCGGATACGCTGGTGCTGATGCTGCTGATGGACGACCTGTTCCCCGCAGATGTGAAAAAGAAGAATTACTACTACTACGAGGAGCGCACCCTGCACGATTCCTCTTTGAGCAAGTCCACCCACTGTGTGCTGGCGGCGGATCTGCACGAGGATGACACGGCCTACAACTTCTTCAAGGGCTGCGGCGAGATCGACCTGGGCCCCGTGATGACCACCTCTGACATGGGTGTACACACGGCGTCCATGGGCGGCGTATGGCAGTGCGCGGTATACGGCTTCGGCGGTGTGCGCGTGGTCGGCGGTGAGCTACATGTATCGCCCCGCCTGCCCAAGGCCTGGAGCGAGCTGAACGCACCCCTGTGCTGGCGTGGTCAGCAGCTGCGCGTGCAGGCAACGCGGGACGCGGTGACGGTGAAGAACGAGGGTACGGAAGCGGTGTCGCTGGTGCTGAACGGCAAGGAAGTTGCCGTGGCTCCGGGCGAGGTCGTGAAGGGGTAAATTTGAATTTTTGATGTGAAGTGGCTGCTTCTCCTGCGTGGGGGAAGCAGCCGCTTTTTTTGTCACCACATGACGATCTCTGCATTCGGCTTATTCAGCTCAAGATACTTTTAGAGCTTACCAGTCAAGCGGTTCATACATAGCCGATTCCAGTGACTTATGTAAGAGATCAAGCACCGAATAATCCGTAATAGGGTTCCCGGCTAAATACAGGTACTCTAATTCATGCATTTCAGAAAGTGGAGCGATATCGCTTATTGAATTATAGCGCATGTCCAAATAAGTCAATTTAGTCAATCCGGAGATGGGTGTAATATCTCCAACATTACATCCATCAAAGCACAAAAAATCCATATTGGTCAGACTTGATATTGGTGAAAGGTCATTAATATTCGTTCCTGATATAGATAGGCTTTCTATCTTACTTAATAGGCTAATAGCGCTTAAATCCGAAACATTTTCATTAAAGCTAAGA
The DNA here is from genome assembly GCA_934631985.1 of uncultured Clostridia bacterium. GTDB lineage: Bacteria > Bacillota > Clostridia > Christensenellales > Aristaeellaceae > Egerieenecus. The sequence continues at coordinate 9,801 of CAKTYE010000061.1, forward strand.
TTTAGCAACTCTAAATCGGCTGAGCTTTTTAATGCGCTTATATCCGAAATGTTATTATAACTCAAATTAACAATTCGCAAATGCTTTAATTCACCAATCGGATCAATATTCTCTATTGAATTATTCCTAAAATCAATTCTTATAAGTTCTGTCAAATGATTGATAAACGAAATATCAGATATATTCTGATTAGGGAGTCTCAAAACCTTAAGATTTTGAAATTTTTCAAGATCGCTATAGTTATCCAAATATGCACCTTCTGCTACATACAATTCTTGAATATTAGGCATGCACATCAGTTCTTCAGCACAAAATATGCTATCTCCATGCTTTGAGCCAACCAATTTCAACTTTGTACATGATTGCAGTTCTTTGCGTGAATATATTTCCGTAATATATGGCATATCATCTATGCCTAAGATAATCTCTCCTTCATCTGTATCAATCGCATACGCTACGCAGCATTGAGCAAGAAGCAAAATGAGCAAGAAGCATGTAAGCATTTTACGATTCACGATGATTCCTCCCTTTCTCTTTATCGGTGCATTGGGCAATTGTATCGCTTTTTTCTCGGGTCATTGTTGGCAGCTGCTTCCATACGCTGCATGCTAGCGTAAGCATCCCTCACAGGTCTTTGCGCCATGATGCCGCGGACTGTTTACCTAGTTGCCTTATTATACGCCTGTTGGTCAGAAATGCCTAGCTTTTTTGAAAGTTGTTACAGGTTAGGACGGGGACGGCAGCCAAAACAGCCCTTTGCTTTTTCTGCCAGACGCAAACTTCACATTTTGTTCATACCCTATCTTCTTTTTCATGGTATGATGAGATCGAACCCAGGGAAAGGATTGAAACCATGATCGAACTACGCAATGTGACGAAGCGTTACGGCAACGTGGAAGCCGTTCACGACCTGTCGTTTTCCGCGCCAAAGGGGCAGATCGTCGGCCTGCTGGGGCAGAACGGCGCTGGCAAGACCACGACGCTGAACATCCTGACCGGCTATTTACCGCCGACCAGCGGTGTGGTGCAGGTGGATGGCATGGATTTGCTGGCGCATCCGCGGGACTGCAAGCGCCGCATCGGCTATCTGCCGGAGCGCCCTCCGCTGTATGACGAAATGACGGTGACAGCCTATCTGTCCTTTGTGTGTCAGCTGCGCGAGGTGAAGCGGGACGCGATTGCCCCGCACCTGCGGGAGATACTGGACATCTGCGGCCTGACGGGCGTTGCGGGGCGGCTGGTGGGGCATTTATCAAAGGGCTATCGTCAGCGCGTGGGCATTGCGCAGGCCCTGTGCGGCGATCCGGACGTGCTGGTGCTGGATGAGCCGACGGTGGGCCTGGACCCCTTGCAGGTCAAGGAGATTCGCGAGCTGATCCGCAAGCTGGGCGCGACGCACACGGTGATTTTCTCCTCGCACCTGCTGCCGGAGATTCAGCAGCTATGCGACCGGGTGGTCATCCTTCACAAGGGTCGGCTGGTGCGGGAGGCTGCCATGAGCGAGCTGACCGGGGGCAATGGCGACACGCTGCGCCTGCGGGCCACCATCGCCATGAAGGAGCGGCTGCTGATGCCCGCGCTGAACAGTATGGAATGTATTCGCCGGGTGAAGGTACTGCCCACGCCCGATGCGGATTACACGGAGCTGGAGCTGGAGTGTCAGCGTGAGACGGCCCGCGGCCCGGCGCAGGCGCAGCTTTTCCACCTGTTGGCGGGGCTGGATGCGCCGCTGATGCAGCTGACGCCAGTGCGGGATACATTGGAAGAAGTATTCTTGCGGGCAACGACAGAGGAGTAAAGGGAAGCCCATGCCAACGAAAAAGATGTTGACATGGACATTCCTTCATGTCCGCACACTTCAGTGCGAGACTTTAGCTTGCCTCCTTCCGCAGAAGGAGGGGGACCGTCCGCCGTCAGGCGGGTGGTGGAAGATAAACTTCTCCGCTGCGGCTGCTGGGTTCTCCATCGGGGGAATTTCGCCTCTGCGGAGGCGACCAGGGCTTTCCGATCGCCCTGGACCTTCGGGGCATGAAGGGGTGGGGGTTGCCTGCCATCAGGCGGGTGGTGGAAGATAAACTTCTCCGCTGCGGCTGCTGGGTTCTCCATCGGGGGGATTTCGCCTCTGCGGAGGCGACCAGGGCTTTCCGAGCGCCCTGGACCTTCGGAGCATGAAGGATCGGGGGGCTGCCTGCCGCAAAGCGGATGGTGGAAGATAAACTCACCCGCTGCGGCTGCGGGCTTCTTCACCAAGGAGGTTTCGCCTCTGCGGAGGCGACCAGGGCTTTCCGATCGCCCTGGACCTTCGGGGGCATGAAGGAGGGGGACCGCCCGCCGCTAGGTGGGTGGCAGAAGATAAACCTTCCCACTGCAATGAAACAAAGGAGCTGATTCCTTGCTGGCAATCTGGAAGCGCGAGCTTCAAAGCTATTTCTACACGCCGGTAGGCTATGTGTTCATGGGCGTGTTTCTGGCCCTGTCGGGTACGTTCTTTTATATGCTGATCCTCGGTTCCCGTTCCAGCGATGTGCTGACGTTTCTGGGGCAGATCAGCTATTTGTGGATGCTGCTTTCGCCCGTGCTGACCATGCGGCTGCTGGCGGAAGAAAAGCAGAAGCGTACCGACCAGCTGCTGCTGACCAGCCCGGTGTCGCTGCCAGGCATTGTGCTGGGCAAGTACCTTGCGGCGGTGACGGTGATGCTCTGCACGGTGCTGCTGACGCTGATTTATGTGGCGATCATCGCCATGTACGGGCAGGTGTATCCCTCGGAGCTGCTGGTGGGGTATCTGGGCTTTATTTTGCAGGGCAGCGCGTTTCTGGCGCTGGATCTGTTCATTTCCGGGTGCGCGGGCAGTCAGGTGACGGCGGCGGTGACGGCCTTCGGCGTGAATCTGGCGCTGTGGCTGATGGACCTGCTGGCGGGCAACGTGACCCAAAGCTGGCTGAAGGAGCTTTTGCAGTTTTTCAGCCTGTATGACCGCTACAATCCCTTCCTGATGGGGCAGCTGTCCTTTGCCAGCATCGGCTATGACCTGTCGTTTATCGCGGCGTTTCTGGTGCTGACCATTCACACACTGGACAGCAGGAGGTATCGCGGCGCATGAAAAAGCACACGAACAAAAAGCAGGGCGTTCCCTTCTGGAAGCAGCCCCGTTTCCGCTATGGCAGCGTCAGCACGCTGATGCTGTGCCTTACGCTGGCGGCGCTGGTGGGGCTGAACGCACTGTTCAGCAGTCTGGAAAAACAGAACGGCTGGCGAGTGGACTATTCCTTCAACGGCGTGACCACCCAGAGTGAAACCACGCGGAAGATTCTGGACGGCCTGACGCAGGATATTCAGATTTACGCCCTGTTCTCCAGCGGGCAGGAGGACTTACAGCTGATGGAGGTGCTGGATCGCTATGCCGCCATGAGCAGCCATGTGCAGTGGGAGCAGGCGGACGTGAGCCTGAACCCGACGCTGCTCAGCCGCTTCGAAGGCACCTCGGACAATCCCCTGACCAACGATTCGCTGGTGGTCTCCTGCGCGGAGACGGGGCGTTATAAGATCCTGTCCCCGGACAGCTTTGTGTCCCTGAGCCTGAATTACGAAAGCGGCGGCTATGAGGTCTCCGGGCTGACGTATGAGCAGCAGATCACCTCTGCTATTTCCTATGTCACTCAGGAGAGCATTCCGCGGGTGATGATTCTGCAAGGCCACGGCGAGCTGAGTGCAGACGCAACGGCGGTGCTGGCGGACTTCCTCACCAAAAACAACTTCGAGGTGAAGTATTTCGAGCTTTCCGACACAGACGTGACGCTGGACACCGAGGACCTGCTGATGATCCTCTCTCCCCAGCGGGACTTTATGGATACTGAGCTGAAGGCCCTGACTGATTTTGCCTCGGCGGGCGGCAATATTTTCTTTACCTGCGATTATTCCGACCCGGTGGACAACATGCCCAATTATCAGGCGCTGCTGCGCTCCTATGGCTTCCAGCCCCGCACAGGCATCGTGGTCGCCAGCACCGAGGAGCCGAACACCTACTACGAGGGCTACCCGGTGCTGCTGCTGCCCTACATGCAGAACTCCGCCGCCACCATGGATTTGGTGTCAGAAAAGTCGGACACGCTGCTGCTGGCGGGCGCGCGGGCCTTTGAAACCCCGGAGGAGGGGGACAACAACCTGACGACGCAGGTGGTGCTGACCTCCGGTTACAAAGCCTATCTGCGTGACCTGAGCGATGGCAGCAGTGACATCACCCAGCAGGATGACGACCCCATCGGCCCCTTTGCGCTGGCGCTGCTGTCCCAGCGGGTGACGGATGCAGGCAACGTATCGAAGGCCTTTGTGCTGGGCTGTTCCACGGTGCTGACGGACAGTCAGGTGTATGTGATGACTGACGCCCAGGAGTTTATCCTGACGATGAGCACCTATCTTTCCGGGGAAAAGCCCGTGCAGCTGGACATTATGGCAAAGACGGCGATGCGGCCCGCGTTGTCCACTGCGTCGCTAGTGCCGGGTGTGGCGCTGGTGGTGGCGATCCCGATGCTGGTGGTGTGCATTGCGCTGTGCGTGCTGCTGCCCCGCCGGCATAAGTAAAGCGGCGCGAAGCACCGAATGCTTTAATGCACCCATTCCGCGGCAGATATGCTTTCTTGCCGCACCGTCTTCTTCCACAGAAAGAGCAGCCACCCCCTACCCCAAAAGCCTCCCCTGAAAGGGGAGGTGTCCCGAAGGGACGGAGGGGTTTCGTCTTCCCAAAGCCTTCCTCCAGCGAGGTTGGCTTTTCCAAGGAAAAGCCAAGTCGCTTTGCGACCTGTGCATTCAATTAAAAATTGAATGCACAGCCTTCGGGAGGACAGCCGCCCCGAGGGTGGCAGGAGGATATGTTCACAAGCCGTATTCTTCCTTACCTTCATCAAGGTGCATATCTTGCCTCCTTCCGCAGAAGGCCGGATAGTGGAGGATAAACTCCCCCGCTGGGCTATCAAACCGCCTATAAAGTCCCAACTGCAAGCCCCGGTCCTGGCGGCACACCCCCGCATTGCAATCTGTTGCTAGAGAGCGTTTCGTCCGTCTGCGGACGGACGACCCACTTTGCACTCGGGCAAAGTGGGCAAAGCCGCCCGGGGG
>CAKTYE010000062.1 GCA_934631985.1 uncultured Clostridia bacterium
ACATAGGGCATCCTGTTGATTTTCACAAAATGCATGTCCGCCTATGTGAATCCTGCCATTTATGCGGTGTTGCCTTAAGTAAATATTATCGCCTCCTGCACGGCTCCTGTGAACCATGCAGGGGGCGATACTTTATTTGGGCGGTCCTTTGCTCAATCTTCTCTAAACTAGTTCATATATTTCTTCATTGTTTCATAAACAAGTCCTTGACAATCTGCAAACTCCGGGGCTATACTTTCCGTAGAAACCGGCATTCCACAAGAAGAAAGAGGAAGATAAAGGAGGCCCCCTGACATGGCGGTTGAATTGAAGAAGATCGACACGGAAAAGCGCAACGAGCGCTCCATGCATATTGACAGCATGTCCACCCTGGACATGGTACGGCTGATCAACGATGAGGATCACAAGGTCGCGGAGGCGGTGGCAGAGGTCACCCCGGAGATCGCCAAGGCGGTGGATGTGATCTATGCCCAGCTTCGCAAGGGCGGGCGGCTGGTGTATGTGGGTGCAGGCACGTCCGGGCGGCTGGGCGTGCTGGACGCGGCGGAATGCCCGCCCACCTACGGCGTATCCCCGGATCTGGTGGTAGGCCTGATCGCGGGCGGCCCCTCTGCCTTCCTGAAGGCCATTGAGGGCGCGGAGGACAGCCGTGAGCTGGGACAGCAGGATCTGAAAAAGATGAACTTCTGCGACAAGGACGTGGTAGTGGGCATCGCCGCCAGCGGACGCACCCCCTATGTGCTGGGCGCAATGGACTATGCTCACAGCGTGGGCGCACCTGTGCTGGCCCTGACCTGCTGCCATAACAGCGAGCTGTCCCGTCATGCGGACATTACCATGGCCCCCGTTCCCGGCCCGGAAGTCGTTACCGGCTCCTCCCGCATGAAGAGCGGCACGGCACAGAAAATGGTGCTGAACATCCTCTCCACTGCCGTAATGATCAAGCTGGGCAAGGTCTACGGCAACCTGATGGTGGACGTGAAGGCCAGCAATGAAAAGCTGTATCAGCGGGCGGTGTCCATCGTCTGCACCTCCACGGGCGTGACGGAGGACGAAGCCAAGCAGGTGCTGGAGCAGTGTCACTTTGCCTGCAAGCCCGCCATCGTGTCCATTCTGCTGGGCGTGACCCCGGAGGAGGCCGTCACGGCGCTGGAAAAGGCCGATGGACGAATCGCTGACGCCCTGAAAAACGGAAAGTAACGAGGTGTCCGCCATGCATGTGTTGGAACCTATCTGCGCCAAGCCGGAGCGGCTGGTCATTGGGCTGATGAGCGGCACCAGCGCGGACGGCATTGACGCGGCGCTGTGCCGCATCCGCGGGAACGGCCTGACCACCCGCGTCACCATGGAGGCCTTTCATTGCACGGACTTTGAAGCACCCCTGCGGGAGCGTATCCTGACGCTGGCAGGGGGCGAGGTGGGCGGTACGCGGGAGCTGCTGCTGCTCAGTGCCCTGCTGGGGGGGCTCTATGCGGAAAGCTGTTTGGCGCTGTGCTGTCAGGCGGGGGTGAAGCCCTCGGACATTGATCTGGTGGGCAGCCACGGACAGACCCTGTGGCACCAGCCCGCCCCCGCGGATTATCTGGGCTATCAGATCACCGGAACGCTGCAAATGGGCGAGCCGTCCTATATCAATGAGGCGCTGGGCTGCCCCGTGGTCAGCGATTTCCGCGTGCGAGACATGGCGGCGGGCGGTCAGGGCGCGCCCCTGGTGCCTTATACGGAATTTCTGCTCTACCGGGATGAAAACGCCACGGTGGGGCTGCAAAACATCGGCGGCATCGGCAACCTGACGGTACTGCCCCGAGGCGGCAGTCTGGCAGATACCTTCGCCTTTGACACCGGCCCCGGCAACATGGTAATGGATCAGCTGGTGGCCCGCATGACAGGCGGCGAAAAGCGCTTTGACGAGGGCGGCAAGCTGGCGGCGCAGGGGCATGTGCATCCCGGTCTGCTGGCCTTTATGATGCAGGATCCCTATTTGAAGCGCAAGCCCCCCAAGACCTCCGGGCGGGAATGCTACGGCGCGCCTTATGTGGACGCGCTGGTGCGGGAGGCTGAAGCGCTGGGCGTTTCGCCCCTCGATCAGCTTGCCACGGCGACCCGCTTCACGGCGGAGTGCATTCGCAGTGCCATTGAGAACGACTGCACGGCGAAGCCTGAAAAGCTAATCGTGGGCGGCGGCGGCAGTCAGAATCCCACGCTGATGGCAATGCTGGCGGACTGCCTGCCCGGGGTGCGCGTGCTGCGCAACGAGGATCTGGGGCTGGACAGCAATGCCAAGGAAGCCGTGGCCTTCGCCCTGCTGGCGAATGAATATCTTTTCCAGAACTGCGGCAACGTGTGCCGGGTCACCGGGGCGCGTCATCCCGTGGTGCTGGGCAAGCTGAGCCTGTAACCCTTGCGGACGGAAACGAAGGAGGATCGCATTCGATGGAACGCGACATTGTATGGCAGATCGGTCAACGCCTGATGACGGGCTTTGAGGGAACTGAGATCTCACAGGCGCTGCGGGATGCGGTGCATACCTATAAGATCGGCAACATCATTCTGTTTGAACACAATGTGGAGAACAAGGAACAGCTTCGCCGCCTGTGCGCAGAGCTGCAGGCGCTGGTACAGGCGGAGACGGGTACGCCCGCGCTCATCGCCATCGATCAGGAGGGCGGCATCGTCTCCCGGCTGAAGGGCGACTGCGCCGTTGTGCCCTCGGCGATGTGCGTTTCCGCCACGGGCAAGCCGGAAAACGCCTATACGGCGGGCAAGCTGACGGGCGAGGAGCTGGCGGCGCTGGGTGTGAACTTTGACCTGGCCCCTGTGCTGGACGTGAATTCCAACCGCAAGAACGTGGTCATCGGCACCCGCAGCTATGGCGAGTCTCCCAAGCTGGTGGCGACCTATGGCGTGGCCATGTCCCGGGGCCTGCAGGCGGGCGGCGTGTTGAGCTGCGGCAAGCACTTCCCCGGGCACGGCGACACGGCGGTGGACTCCCATCTGGGACTGCCGCTGGTGGAAAAGTCGCTGGAGGAGCTGGAAGCATGCGAGCTGATCCCCTTCCGCGCTGCCATTGACGCAGACATTGACGCAATGATGACGACGCACATCCTTTTCCCCAAGCTGGAAAAGGAGAAAATTCCCGCCACCATGTCCCGCACCATTATGACGGGGCTGCTGCGGGAACGTCTGGGCTTCAAGGGGCTTATCATCTCCGACTGCATGATGATGGGCGCGATCCAGGATTATTACGGCACCATTCCCGGCTGCGTTGCGGCCTGCAAGGCGGGCGTGGATATGGTCATCATCTCTCACAGTGCTGAGCTGGCAGGGCAGGCGGCCCAGGCCATCCGCGAGGAAGCGGAAAAGGGCGGCGTGCTGGCGGAAGAAATGGACGTTGCCATGGCACATATCGCGGCCTGCAAGGCGCGGCTGCATCCCGCAGACCCCGCCGCCTTTGATACGGTGGGCAGTGCAGCGCATCGGGAGATCGTTCATGCGCTGCGCCAGGCGGGCGCGACCCATCTGGGCGGTGCGGCGCAGGTCCCGGCGCTGGGCGACAAGCCCTTCTTCGTAGGCTGCTATCCGTTCCGGGTGACGCTGGTTTCCAGCCCTGTGGACACCCATGTGTGCTTCCCCACCTGGCTGATGGAGCAGTTCGGCGGCGACAGCCTTGTGACGGACACCAACCCCTCCGACGAGGAGGTAGCCCGTGCAGTGGAGGCTGCCAAGGGTCACAGCTGCATTGTGCTGGGCACCTACAACGGCTGCGCCCGTCCGGGGCAGAAGCACCTGATGGAAGCATTGGAAGCCCTGCAAATCCCCATGGTGTGCGTGGCGCTGCGCAATCCCGATGATCTGAAGGGCCTGCCGGAGCATGCCTACGGGTTGGAGGTTTATGAATACAGCATCAGCAGTCTGGAAATCGTGGCAGAGGTGCTGCGCGGAGACTTGATCCCCGCCGGAAAGCTGCCCGTCACGCTGGAGGAACAGGCATGAACGAACAAACCTATGTCTGCGGCTGGGACGGCGGCGGCACCAAAACAGAGGTGCTGTGCCTGTCCCCTGCCGGGGAAACGCTGGCGGATGCGGCCTTTGGCCCCCTGAACATCAACGGTGCAGCCCCGGAGAAGGTGCGCGCTACCATCCAGGACTGCGTAGACTTTATGGCGGCGCAGCCCGGCGGACTTGCCGCCTGCGCGGCGCTGGTCATCGGCACGGCAGGGGTCAGCAACCATCATGCCGTGGAGCTGATTGAGAACAGTGTGCGCGAAGCGGGCTACACAGGCTCCCTGCGTGTGCTGGGAGATCAGGAAATTGCGCTGGCAGGCGCGGTAGAAGGCCCCGGCGCGGTGCTGGTGGCGGGTACAGGCTCCATCTGCTGCGGCAGGAACGGCGCAGGACAACGCACCCGTTCCGGGGGCTACGGCTACCTGATCGATGACGAAGGCAGCGGCTATGCCCTGGGCCGGGATATTTTGAAGGCAGTCGTCCGTGCTGCGGACGGACGGGGTGCTACAACGTCCCTGACTGCACTGGTTTACGAAAAGCTGCAAGTGACGGAGGTCTCCGCAGTCATCACCTGGCTGTATGCTTCCACCACTGGGAAGAAGGAAATCGCTTCCCTTGCGCCGCTGCTGCTGACGGCGCTGACGCAGGAGGATCCCGCCGCGCTGGCCATTGCGGATCATGCTGCCGAGGAGCTGGCGGCGCTGGCCTGTGCCGTGTGGCGCAAGCTGGGGCTGCAAGGCGGCGAGCTGGCGCTGCTGGGCAGCATCCTGACCCGTTACGAGCGCATTCGTGCGGGCGTGACACGCCTGTGCCGCGCGGCTTACCCTGATATGAAGGTGATCGCGCCCCGCGCCAGTGCCGCCATGGGTGCGGCCCTGCTGGCCCGGGAGCTAAAGGAGGAACGCTGAAGTATGGATATGCTAGTCAATCTGATGACACTGCCCGAGGAGCCTGCGCTGCCTGCCGGGCTTCACATTCGCCGGGCCATGGCCCCCGATAAGCTGACCATTGTGGACTGGGTGAAGGAGCATTCCGGCCCCAGCGCCGCCGGAGAGTGCGACGTATGCTTTGCCCACACGCCCATCAGCTGCTATGTAGCGACGCGCGGCGGCGATATTCTGGGCTATGCCTGCTATAACGCCACAGCCCCGGATTTCTTCGGCCCCACCCGCGTGCTGGACGAGGAGCAGGGCAAAGGTCTTGGCAAGGCGCTGCTGCTGCGCTGCCTGCATGCCATGCGGGACGAGGGATACATTTACGCCATCATCGGCGGCGTAGGCCCGGTGGCATTCTATGAAAAGTGTGTGGGCGCGCATGTGATCCCGGATTCCACCCCCGGCGCGTATAAGGATTTCCTTGGCGCGATTCGCCGCGGGGCGATGGGGACAACGAAGGACTGAAGGGGAACAGGTAGCTTTTGGGCGGACGGAACCCCACCTCCCCTTTCAGGGGAGGCTTTTGGCGCGTTCCTCCACCCTTATATAATTTCATACAAAAAAACAGGGCTGTTCCCTCTCTGACCACACTAAGGATCAGGAAGGAGCAGCCCTGCCTTTATTTCACCTTTTCAGCGTAGGCACAGCCTCCTCTGGCCCTGCCCGCAGTACCCCGATCCCTGCGATCAGCACCAGCACAGGCCCCAGAAGCTCCAATAAATACATCGGGTTAAATTCCGAGCCAAACACCGTCACACCCACGAATGCCAGCATCAGTCCTGCCAGCACCACGCTGGCGATCAGCAGTCCGCGATGCTTATTGCCCAGCAGTGCGAAAACGCCTGTCACACACTGCACGATGCCGTTGATGAGCATCAGCACACCCATGAATATCGTGGCCTGCGTCGCCATTCCCGCGTCAATGGCGCTGTCCGTGCTTTGCGCCAGCTCGCCGATCTCCCCGCTGGACATCAGCATGGCAGCGCCCAGCAGCAGATAATACCCCGCAAAGGTCAGCATCACCACCGCGGCGATCTTCAAAAATTTTCGCATGGAAGCCCCTCCTTATTTCACACTGTCATAGCTTGTTTCCGCACCCGCCGCCTCCAAGGCCTGATAACGGGCGTTGATCTCCTCATATTCCGCGCGGCGCAGCACGGGCGCGCAATACTCGCAGCGCTTCAGGGAAGCGTAGGGCTGCTGATCCAGCTCGCCATAGGTGAAGGCCTGCATAGCCTCTACCTTGCCGTTTTTGATGCTATAGCAGGTGGGTTGACTGTGATAGCTCACGCCACCGTTGGGGTTGTAGTAGACCAGCGTGTCGTCCGCCGGGATGGGAATCTGCCGCCCGGGCCAGTCCTCCCAAATCAGCATCTTCACGTTCTTCTTGCGGTTGTTCCACAGCCAGGACATGTTGACCCCTTCGGGCGTGCGCTTGCGCTGCACACGAATGCAGCCGTGGCTGGCGCGGGTCCCCAGGTTCGGTTCGGTGTAGCCGTAATTCTTGCTGCCGTCCTTGTTTTTGATGTAGGGCGTTTCATGAAGAATATCGCCATCGTTGAAGCGAATGCCCATGGCGCAGGTCATGTTGCCGCTGGCGAACGCGCCCACGGCGCTGGCTGTCACATATTCGCCGGACATGGTCTCATTCCAGGGCTGCTCCTCGTTGACAAGTCCCGTGGAGCAAAGCAGCGTGGAGAACAGCTTGCCATCCTTGAACACATAGAGCCGCTGGGTCAGCTTGTCCACCACCAGGCCGTACTCCGTCGCAGGCTGCTTCTGCACCAGCTTGTTCGTCGGCACATAGCCCATAACAAAGCGGGCATAGGCCTTCACCTTGCTGTCGGCAAAGGAGCTGGAATAGGCCTCCACCCGGCTCCAGCCGTTATCAAGGTTCTCCAGCACATGCACACCCTGCGTGGCGCAGGTGATCTCCCCCACGGCCTCCGCGTCCTCGCTGGGTTCCTTCCGCAGATAAATAAAGGACTTCTCCCCGCCGTCAATCACCGTAATGGGCTGCATCAGCACCTCCCACACGGCGGCCTCGTCCGTAATGTCCATGGGCAGCGTCCAGTAATTCAGCGACATGTCCGAGGTGTCCGTGCTGCGATAGGCCGGGGTGAACGCCCGGGGCGTAGGGGTCGGCGTAGGGACCTCCGTGGGCGTAGGCGTTGCCATCGGCGTGGGCGTAGGCGTATGCGTCGGCACAGGCGTAGGCACGGGGGTTGGGGACGGCGCTGCGGTGGGTGCAGGCGTAGGCGTTGCAAAGCCCGCCAGCGTCACGGCAACATGCTCCTCGTTGGAGTCAAAGCCCGTCATGTCCATCAGTGTCAGCGCAAAGGCATAGGTGCCGTCCACCAGCCGCGTGCCGTCCGGGAGCAGGCCGTCCCAAGTCACGCTGTCCGGGTCGCCCTCCACCGTCTTGCTGCCCAGCGGATGCTCCGTTCCCTCCGCATCATAGACGCTCCAGCGCAGCGTTCCCATACGGCTGGCAGAGAAGGTCACCGTCCACGCTGTGCCAGGGGTCAGCACGGCGCTTGCCCCCTGAATATCCCGCAGATAAGGGGCGTATTCCCCCACATGCAGCGCCGTAGAGACGGTCTCCTCCCCCAGCCGCACGGTCAGGTTATACATTCCCGCAGGCGCAGGAACGCCCTCATAGGTGCCGTTCCAGATGAACTCATTGTAGCCTGCCACCGTAGGATGGGCCGGGTCCACCATCAGGATAAGGTTCTCCGCATCGTCCACCACCTGAATGCAGGCCTCTCCCGCCATGGGCGCGTCATAGGCGAGGGTCACGCCCTTGCCGGGGCGCACCGTCTCCACCACGGGGTAAACATTCAAATGCGCAGGCTGTTCCGCAAAGGCCAGAGCGCAAAGACCCAGCGCAAGGCAGAGCAGGCCCAGCAGCAAACGCTTGTGCATATCACTTCCTCCTTTGCAAGGGCAGGGGGCAGAGCGTCTCCGTCAGTGCGGCGGCGCTTGCCACATGCAGGGGGCAGGGGTGTGCATCGAAGCGATGCTCCTCGTCCAGCAGGCATCCCAGCATGCCCGCATTGGCCCCTGCCTCCACATCCAGCGGACGATCGCCGATCATCACGCAGGCCGCCGGGTTCAGCTCATGCTTGCGCATCAAATACAGGATGCTGTCCGGTGCTGGCTTGCGGGGAAAGCCGTCTGCGCTGGTCACAATGTCGGTAAAGCAGTCCCGCAGACCGCTGGCGTCCAGATAGGCCAGCGCCAGCCGATCCCGGTGCGTCACCAGATAATGCCGTCCGCCCCGGGCCTGCAAGTCCTGCAGCACTGCCGGAATGCCTGCCACAGGCGGTACGCTTTCCGGGGGCAGGGCGTTTTCCTCCCGGCGGAAGGCCGCCAGCAGCTCGGCTTCCGCAACACCACCCTGCCGGGCATAGGTGCGGACACACTGTCCCAGGCTGTCCTTCATCAGCGCAAGCACCTGCGCCGCATCCGCCTGCATGCCGAAGCCCGCGGCGGCCCGCACAAAGCACCCCACCATGCCGGGATAGGTGTTCATCAGCGTTCCGTCAAAGTCCCAGAAGAACTCCGTCAGCGGCGGCGCGTTCAGCGCAAGGGCGCGGGCCACAGGCGCATCCGCCGGGCAGAAAGCATAGTGCAACAGCTCCCGGGGCGCGACCAGCGCACAGTCCTCATGTTCGGTGCAGGTGGGCGCATTCAGCGCTTCGCAGGTCAGGAAGGTAAAATGGATGCCCTCCCAGTCCGCTTCCCGGACGGGCTGCACGTCGCGCACCTCCAGCCCCAGCTCCTCCCGCAGCTCACGCACCAGACAGGAGGTCGGCGTTTCACCTGCTTCCTCCTTGCCGCCGGGGAATTCCCACAGGTGCGCGTTTCTGCGGCCTGCTCCCCGCTTGAAAATCCAGATTTTCTCTCCTTGAAAGCACAATCCAGCCGACACTCTCATTCGCAGCGCTCCCTCAGCAGGGCGATCTCATGGGCATACCCCGCCAGATCATTTGGTGTTTCCAGATAAAAGGGCTTATCCCGCAGGGCCGGGTGCGTCATGATGCGCACGATGGCCTCCAGCCCCAGCGTCCCCTCGCCGATCTTTTCATGCCGATCCTTATGCGCCCCCAGCGGGTTTTTGCTGTCGTTGACATGCACCGCCTTCAGCCGTTCCAGGCCGATGACCTTATCAAAGGCCGTCAGCACCCCGTCCAGATCGTTCACCACGTCATAGCCCGCATCGCTGACGTGGCAGGTGTCCAGGCACACGCCCATGTGCTGCTGAAGCTGCACCCGGTCCAGAATGGCGCGCAGCTCCTCAAAGGTGCTGCCCACCTCGCTGCCCTTGCCCGCCATGGTTTCCAGCAGCACAGTGGTGGTCATGTCCGGGAAAAGCACGGTGTTCAGCATCTCCGCAATGAAGCCGATACCCGACTCCACGCCTTGCCCCACATGGCTGCCCGGATGGAAGTTATACAAATTGCCCGGCGTGCTTTCCATGCGCTGCAAATCGTCCGCCATGGTGCGGGTGGCAAAGGCGCGAATCTTTTCGTCCGCTGAGCAGCCGTTCAGCGTATAGGGCGCATGGGCCAGGATCACCGGGATGCCCTGTGCCGCCGCATAGGCGCGAAAGGCCGCAACATCCGCCGCATCCAGCGCCTTAGCGTTGCCGCCCCGGGGATTGCGGGTGAAAAACTGAAAGGTATTCGCGCCGATGGAGACGGCCTCCTCCCCCATGTGCAAATACCCCTTTGACGCAGATAAATGACAGCCAAGAACCAAACCGAACAACTCCTTTTGTGTCTATCAATCCCGAATATCCATTTCCAGCAGCCGCGCCAATACCAGCGCCTGCATGGAGGTCACAATGGCCCCCCGCAGGGATGCAGGTGCAGCGATGATGCCATCCAGCCTGTCCGTGCGCAGATCCAGCCCTGCCAGCGCCGTTTGATGAAACACCGCGCGGGTCAGGTCGCAGTCCGTCATGGTGAGGTTTCTCCATGTCACCTGCTCCCAGGCGCTTTCCTCCAGCTGGCATTCCGTGAAGGCCACACCCTGCATGGAGGCCCCGGAAACGTTCAGATACGTCGCCTTACATTCCTTCCACGTCACGTTGCGCAGCGCTGCGAGGGCAAGGCTTGCGCCCATCAGGCGGCAGCTGCGAAAGCTCACCCGCTGAAAGGCGGCGCTCTCCCCGCGCAGCCCTGACAGATCACAGTGATCGAAGATCACGTCCACAAAGGCGCAGCGCTCAAAGTCCCCCGTGAGGGTGCAGCGCTCAAACATGCATTTCGAAAATTCCTGCCGAGGCAGAGCGCGACCATCCAGCGTCAGGCCCACAAAACGGGCGTTGTCCACATCCTCCTGGGGCAGCAACGTCATGGTTTCCAGCGTATCCCCCAATGCGGGTGCAAGCAGCTTCATGGCTGTGTCTCCTTTGCAAGGCAGGCCGGGCAGGGCAGAAAATCCGCCGCGTGGTGCGTGGCTTCTGCTTCCGCGCCCGACATGCCATAATAATCATGCAGGATCAGCCCCAGCTTATCCTGATCGTCCCAGGTCACATCCGCCAGCATGGCCCAATCCCCGAAGTCCACCAGATTCCAGGCATGGTCGCCCGTTGCGCCCTCCGGCGTGGTGGCTGTGCCGATGACCGTTCCGCAGCGGATGCCCGCCATGCGGCACAGCAGCGTATAAGCCGCCGCATAGCCGTCGCAAACTGCCGTACCCTCCACCAGCGCCCCGAAAGCGTCATGACTGCGCGTCCCCTCGCCATAGGTCGTCTGCTGACACAGCAGGTCGTGCAGGGCAAGGGCCTTGTCTTCCGCGCTGCCCGTGACAGAGACCGCCAGCGTCCGCGCCGCTGCAAGGGCCGCGTCCTCCCCCGGCGTTCCCGTATACATCAGCGTGATCTGCACGGCAATGTCCGGGTTCTGCTGGTAATAGCGGATGGCATAATATCGGCTGAGCCAGCTCAGCTCCGGGCAGTCCTGCAAAAGCGCCTGCACCGCCAGCGAAGCATCGTCATAGGCCGTGTGCGCGGGCAGTGCAACGGTGGTCTCTCCCCTGCCTGCCGCGTCGTAGCACAGATCGAACACCTGCTGCTGCGCGGGCGAAAGCTCCCCGTACCACAGCAGCAGCGCCGGGTCATAAGGTGTTTGCGGCGCGGCCTGCGCCGTGGCAAGGCACAGCAGCAGGATACAGCACAGTCCCCCAAGCCTTCTGCCCATGCCGCGCCTCCCTTCGGGTGTTTGTGTTCATTATACTGCCAGCGGCGCGTCTTGTCCATGCGGAAGGAGGATTCCCGGGGACGGCAGGCGGCATTGTTACAAATGCGAAAACGGAGAGACCCTTCGGCCCCTCCGTTTTGCTGTGCAGGCATATGCCCTGCTTGTTTGTTTTCGCGCTCTTTAGCCCTTGATGGAACCCATCATGATGCCCTTTTCGAAGAAGCGCTGGATCATCGGGTAGATCACCAGCAGCGGCACTGCGGAGACCACGATGATGGCGTACTTCAGGGAGGCGTAGATCAGCACCGTGTTCACGTCGTCCACGCCCATCTGCTCGGACATGTCGCCCATCTGGGACAGCAGCAGGATCTGGCGCAGCAGCACCTGCAGGGGCTGCAAATCACGGTTGCGGATGTACATCATCGCTTCGAAGTAGCTGTTCCAGTGGCCCACGAAGTAGTACAGGGTGATAACCACCAGAATGGACTTGCTCAGCGGCAGGATGATCTTGTTCATGGTGGTGAAGGGCGAACAGCCGTCAATGGACGCGGCCTCCCGCAATTCACCGGGGATGGAGTTAATGAAATAGTTGCGCAGGATCAGCATGTTCGTGGCGTTAATGGCGCTGGGCAGGATGATCGCCAGGGGGGAGTTCATCAGGCCCAGGTTCTTCACGTTGATGAAGGACGGGATCATACCGCCGGAGAAGAACATGGTGAAGGTGATCAGGAATGTGATGCCGCTCTTGCCCTTCAGGTCGGGCAGGGACAGCGGATAGGCCGCCATGATGGTCAGGATCACGTTGAGGAAAGTGCCGCTCACGGAATACAAAATGGTGTTTTTGTAGCCGTTCAGAATGTCCGCGCTGGCGAACACCCGGCGATAGCTGTTCAGCGTCAGCTCCACGGGCCACAGCACCACTTCACCGCTCAGGATGTGAATGGGCTGGGACAGGGACGCGCTCAGCGTATAGATCAGCGGATACAGGGTGATGATGCCGATCAGCACGGCGATCACATTGATGACGACCTGATACACGCGGTCGCCGCGAGATTTCCGTTTCATTGCTTTTCCCTCCTGCAAGGTCGTTTGTGCTTGCGCAATCAGAACAGGCTGGTCTGAGATACCTTCTTGGAAATGCCGTTGACCAGCAGCAGCAGGACGAAGCTGACCACTGAGTTGAACAGGCCAATTGCCGTGGCGTAGTCGTATTCCAGATCCTCCAGACCAATCTTATAGGTGTAGGTGGAGATGACCTCGGACACGGACAGGTTCAGGTCGGTCTGCATGGCGTAGACCTTTTCAAAGCCGATGTTCAGCACCTTGCCAGCCTCCAGGATCAGCATGATGACAATGGTCGGCACAATGCTGGGCAGGGTTATCTTGATCAGCTGCTGCCAACGGTTTGCACCGTCAACCTCAGCTGCTTCATACAACGTTACGTCGATGGCGGACAGGGCGGAAATGAAGATAATGGCGTTCCAGCCCGCGTCCTTCCAAATGCCGGAGACAATGTACATGGGGCGGAAATACTTCGCGCTGCCCATCAGGTACAGGGGTTCAGAAACGATGCCCATATTCACCAGCAGCTTGTTCACCACGCCTGTGGAGGGCGAGCACATGGACATCAGCATGCCCACCACCACGATGGTGGACACGAAGTGGGGCGCATAGGTGATGGTCTGCAAGCCTTTTTTCAGCCGCTTTGCATGAATCTCATTCACCAGCAGCGCCAACAGAATCGGAATCGGGAAACAGAACAGCAGGCTCAAAAAGCCCAGATAGAGGGTATTCCAAATGATGTTGAAGGAGTTATAGGAGGAAAAGAAGCGCTCGAAATGCTCCATGCCCACCCAGGCGCTCCCCCAGATGCCGCGCCGGAACTTGAAGTCCTTGAAAGCGATCTGCACACCCACCATGGGAACATACTTAAAGATGATATAGTAGACGATGACGGGAATCAGCAGCAAATACATCTGCCAATATTTCATCAGCGCCTTTTTCCAGCCGTTTCTTGTGTTCATTACGTTCCCTCCTGCGGTGTGGATCGTCCGCTTGATAAAGATGGGGAGGGCCTTGCTTACGCAAGGCCCCCTCCCGCCAGGGATTCAGATCAATACGCGCCGCCGTTGTAGATGCGCTCCACAGCGGTCTGGTACGCCGCCAGCAGCTTCGCGCCGCCCATGGCGTCGATCTGGCTGACGAAGTTGTTCCACCACTCATCGGTAATCTCGACCTCGCCGGCAATCGCTTGCGCGGTGTTGGTGCTGATGAAGGTGCTGATGTCGTTCTGCACGGTGTTGATGACCTTATTCTCTTCTTCCGTCCAGGAGAAGATGGGCCACACGGTCTCGGGGATGTAATCCATCATGGCGAAAGCGGTGGAAGCGGGTTCCGCTTCATACTCGCCGCCCCACAGGTTGTCCATCATGACAGCGGGGTTGCGTCCGCCGGGCCACATCGCGAACTGCGCGATGAAAGTATCCTGGGTCATGTCCGCAGTGCGGGTCGCGGCAGTCGCCTCGGTATAGCCCAGGGTGCCGTCAGCCTTGACTTCCCAGTTCACGTCCTTCACGCCAGCGTGATAGAACAGGCTGCCTTCTTCGCTGTAGAAGTAGTCCACCCACTTCAGGGCCAGCTCGACGTTCTCGCAGGCGGTGGTGATGGCGAAGTTGCCGGTGGTGTGCAGGTTGGAACGGACGTTGGCAACCTTGTTATCGCCATCGGGGCCCGCCAGCTGCCACTTCAGGCCAACCCAGTCAGACACATACTCGGTGGGGATGTTGTACAGGGTGGTGTCACAGCTGATGCCCAGGCGCTGTTCGCCGGACAGGGCAGCCACGCTCTTGTTGCCGTCGGTGAAAATTTCCTGATAGATCAGCTTCTCACTGTACAGCTTATGCAGATACTCCAGGAACTTGCGGTAGTTGTCGCTCTGGGCGAAAATACGCAGCTCGTTGGTGTCGGGGTCCACGTCCACCACGGTGTGATGGGCAACGCCGCGGGTACCCAGGCCGAAGCAGCCGTAGAAGTAGTAGTACAGGAAGTTGACGCTGGAAACCAGCGGAATCTCGTCAGCCACGCCGTTCTCGTTCAGGTCGCAGTCGCGGATAGCGACCAGCAGCTCATAGAGATCGTCGGTGGTCTTGGGCATTTCCTTGCCGGTCTTTTCCAGAGCCTTCTGGTTGATGTACATCTTATCCGGCACACGCATCTGGGGCGCCAGCACAACCTGGGGCAGGCCGTAGATCGCGCCGTTGGGAGCGGTAATGGCTTTAGCGATGTCAGGATACTGCTCCAGCAGGGCCTTGAAGTTGGGCATGCAGGTGTCGATATAGGGCGCGATATCCACCAGGATCTCGTCCTCGCCCCACTCAAACATCTGCGAGTTGCTCAGAGCAGCCTTCATGATGATGTCAGGCAGCTCGTCACCGGCGATGGAAGCAGCCAGAGTGTTGTTGAACACGCTGGGGTCGACGTTTTCCCACTCAATGTGGACGCCGGTCATTTCCTCGTAAGCCTTCATGTTGGCAACATCGCCAAGATTCTGGTTGGGATAGAAGCTGTTGGTACGGGCCATGACCTTGAAGGTGACAGGCTCGGTCGTCAGCGGGAACTGAGCTTCCGCAAACGCGGACGTGCAGCCCACCAGCATGACCAGGGTCAAGAGCAGGGACAGGATTCGCTTGGCCTTCATGTGGAGTACCTCCTTTTATTTCTTCCGTCCGTT
>CAKTYE010000063.1 GCA_934631985.1 uncultured Clostridia bacterium
GCCGGGGAAATATCAAAGCTCCGGCACTTGCGGGCGATCGGTTGCTTATTGACAGCCATTGTATGTTGTCCTCCTTCAATACCTTACACGCGGCGGCGCTTGGGCGGACGGCAGCCGTTGTGGGGGATGGGCGTCACGTCCTTGATCATGTTCACTTCCAGACCGGCGGCCTGCAGGGAACGAATCGCAGCTTCACGTCCGGAACCGGGACCCTTGACATAAACTTCCACGGTCTTCAGGCCGAACTCCATGGCCGCCTTGGCAGCGGTCTCGGCAGCCATCTGCGCCGCAAAGGGCGTGGACTTCTTGCTGCCGCGGAATCCCAGACCACCGGAGGAAGCCCAGGACAGGGCATTGCCGTTGGTGTCGGTGATGGTGACGATGGTGTTATTGAAAGAAGAACGGATATGAGCAGCGCCGCGCTCCACGAGCTTCTTTTCACGGCGCTTACGCGTTACCTTCTTGAGCTTTTGCTTGGCAGGTGCCATTCTAATCCCTCCGTGCCCTCTTGGGGGCTTTTCATTGCGTCAGGCCGAAATTACTTGGTGGCCTTCTTCTTGCCGGCAATGGTCTTCTTGGGACCCTTGCGGGTACGAGCATTCTGCTTGGTGTTCTGACCGCGAACCGGCAGGCCGCGACGATGACGAACACCGCGATAGCAACCGATTTCCATCAGACGCTTCACGTTCAGGGAAACCTCACGACGCAGGTCGCCCTCAACCTTCAGGTTATGCTCAATGTAGTCACGCAGCTTGCTGATTTCGGTCTCGGAGAGATCCTTGATCCGGGTGTCGGGATTGATGCCGATCTCCGCGATCATCTTCTGGGAAGTCGCCAGGCCGATACCATAGATATAGGTCAGACCCACTTCCACGCGCTTTTCTCTGGGCAGGTCAACGCCCGCAATGCGTGCCATGTGTGTAATACACCTCCAAAATGTGCTTGCGGCCCTGTGCCGCGCTGAAAGAAGCGGATATGTCAGTCCTTCGAGGCAACCCTACCCGGAAGGCGGACGTTCTCCGCAGCTTCTTGTCCCGCGAGGTGAAAGCAGGCGGGACGGCATCGCGCGTCGCTGGAAGGCGCTTGGCGCAATGCCTGCATACTTGAGAAGACTTATCGGCAGACTGATGGAACACATCTCCGAGGAGGAGACATGCAGCCGCCCATCAGTCAGACCTGCTTTGTAACCATCACATTCTATCACGGCAAGGAAAATTTGTAAACGGCTTTTTGCATTTTTTCAAAAATTATTTTTGCAAAAGGGGAGACAAGGCAGGGCAAGGGTTGCGCGGCGGGCGCGGGAGGGAGCGGCGCGTGTACAAAGGAGAAATTCACGATGGAAATTTGTCAAAAGCGACCAATGCAGGGTTGGACGGACCTCTTTTCCTGCGCGTGTTTTTCTGGTATAATCGTCGGGAAAAACGCGGGCTGCTTCCTGCGGCCCTTCCTATATAAAGGAGGATCTTATGCTGAACATACCCACGGATGCGGCGGTCATTCTGCGCTGCCTCCATCAGGCGGGGCATCAGGCCTATGTGGTGGGCGGCTGCGTCCGTGACGCGCTGCTGGGCCGGGAGCCGAAGGATTGGGATATGTGTACCTCCGCCACGCCCGAGGAAATGCTGCGCATCTTTCACGATTTTCATGTGGTGGAGACGGGCCGTCAGCATGGTACGCTGACGGTGGTGCTGCATCATGTGCCGTATGAGGTGACAACCTTCCGTGTGGACGAGGGCTATGCGGATCACCGCCATCCCGACCATGTGCGCTTTGTCACAGATGTTCGCGAGGATTTGGCGCGGCGGGATTTCACCATCAACGCCATGGCGTGGAGCCCTGAAACAGGGCTGGTGGATGCCTTTGCAGGGCAGCAGGATCTGGCGGCTGGGGTGCTGCGCTGCGTGGGAGAGCCGCCTTTGCGCTTTGAGGAGGATGCGCTGCGCATCCTGCGGGCGTTGCGCTTTGCCTCGACTTACGCGCTGACCATCGAAGCAAAAACTGCTGAAACGATTCACGCGCTGCACCCAACGCTGAAAAACGTGGCGGCAGAACGCATTCGCGTGGAGCTGGGCAAGCTGCTGTGCGGCCCCGCTGCAGCGGAGGTGCTGCGGGCTTATCCGGATGTGCTGCATACCATTCTGCCGGAAACGCAAGCGATGTACGGCTTTGCCCAGCACACGCCTTATCACCGCTATGACGTGTGGGAGCATACGCTGCATGCTTTGGCGGCGGCACCTGCCGAGGAGACCATCCGCTTTGCGGTGTTGCTTCATGACGCAGGCAAGCCCGAAGCCTTCACCCTGGATGCCCAGGGCGTGGGCCATGCCTATGGACACGGAAGGATCAGCGCGGAAAAGGCCGCCTCAGCCATGGCAAGGTTGAAAATGGATCGTGCCACCTGGGAGGATGTAGTATTGCTGGTGGAAAAGCACGACATTCCTACCGACCCGGACCGCAGGCTGATGAAGTGCCGCCTGAATCAGCTGGGGGAGCGCCGTCTGCGTATGCTGCTGGCGGTTCAGCGAGCCGATGCGCTGGGGAAAGGCACCATGGACCCGGCAGTTATTGAAGCCATGACGCAGGAACGTCTTGACCTGGTGGACGCGCTGGTGGCGGAGAATGCCTGTGTCACGCTGAAGCAGCTTGCCGTGAACGGACGCGACCTGATGCAGGCAGGGATTCCGGCAGGCAAAACGGTGGGCCTGCTGCTGAACGCCTTGCTGGCAGAAGTGATGGATGAAAAACTCCCCAATGAACGGGAAACGCTGCTGGCACGGGCGACGGCCCTACAGGCTGAAGGAGGGACCCATGGGCAAGTGGAATGACGAGCTGGAGTTGAAGATCGCCAAGCTCCCGGAAAGCCCCGGCTGCTATTTGATGAAGGATGATACTGGCACCATCATTTATGTCGGCAAGGCTGTGAACCTGAAAAACCGCGTGCGCTCTTACTTCCGGGAAACGTACCACACCCCCAAGGTCGCCGCGATGATCAGCCACATCCATGACTTTGACATCCTGCTGTGCGACACGAATCTGGAAGCGCTGTGTCTGGAATGCAATCTTATTAAACGGCACAAGCCGTATTACAACATTCTGCTGAAGGATGACAAGCACTACCCTTACCTGCGGGTGGACCTGAAGGAAAACTATCCGCGCCTGACGCTGGCGCGCCGCATGGAAAAGGACGGCGCAAAATACTTTGGCCCCTACATCGGTGCAACCGCCGTAAAGCAGGTCATTGATGCGGTGCGGGATGTGTTCCCGCTGCGCACTTGCAAGCTGTCGCTTCCGCTGAAAACGCCCCGCCGCCCCTGCGTCAATTATGAGATCGGGCGCTGCATGGCCCCTTGCGCGGGCAAGTGTACCGAGGCCCAGTATTGGGACATGATGGATGGGGTGCTGTCTTTTCTGGGCGGCGACTATAAGCAGGTGGTAGATAAGCTCAAGCGGGACATGAACGAGGCCGCTGCCAAAATGCAATACGAAAAGGCGGCGGTGCTGCGGGATAAGATCCGCGATGTGCAGGGCCTGATGGAGCGGCAGATCGCCATTCAGACGGAGATGGCGGAGCAGGATATTCTTGCCATTGCGCAGGATGGATTGGACGCAATGATCCAGATGGTCTATGTGCGCGGTGGACGTATGGTGGGCGGTGATCACTTCCCCCTGCCCCGGGAGGGCAGCGAGGATCCCGGCGAGGTGCTGGCCTCCTTCCTGACCCAGTATTATGAGGATGGCAACCTGATCCCTCGCAGCGTGCTGGTGCAGGCCCTGCCGGAGGACAGCCGGGAGCAGCTGGAGCTTTGGCTCCGCCAGCAGAAGGGCGGCGCGGTGACGCTGCTGACGCCCAAGCGCGGCGAGAAGCACGAGTTGGTGCGCCTTGCCGCGAAGAATGCCGCCGATGCGCTGGACAAGCGCAACGCACGCGCGGCGATCCGCCAGGAGCGGACGGTGGGGGCCTGCGCAGGGCTGGCAAAGGCGCTGGGGCTTGCCAAAACGCCCCGGCGTATCGAGGGCTACGACATTTCCAACACACAGGGCGTGCTGTCCGTGGCTTCCATGGTGGTATTTATCGATGGCGTGGCGGCAAAGAAGGAATACCGTCACTTCCGCATAAAAACCGTTGTGGGCGCAAACGACTTCGCCTCCATGAACGAGGTGCTGGGCCGCCGCTTCACCCATGGCTTGCAGGAGAAAAGGGAGCGGGAGGAAGCCGGGCTACCCGCCATTGGCGGCAAGTTTTCCGACCTGCCCGATCTGGTGCTGATCGACGGCGGCCCGCAGCAGCTTCGTTTTGCCCGGGAAGCCCTGCTGGAGATCGGCGCGGAGGTACCCATGTTCGGCCTGGCGAAAAAGCAGGAGGAGATTTATCTCCCGGATCGTGACGATCCCATCTGTCTGGATCATCATACCCCGGAGCTGCACCTGGTGCAGCGCATCCGCGACGAAGCCCACCGCTTCGGCATCACGCATCACCGGGCGCTGCGCGGCAAGGCCAGCATCCACAGTCAATTGGAGGATATTTCGGGCATCGGCCCCAAGCGCCGTAAAGCGCTGCTGACCCATTTCGGTTCCCTGAAGGCCATTCGAGAAGCGACCATGGAGGAGCTGCTGGACGTGCCGGGCATGACGAAGCCCGCCGCCGAGGCTGTGTTGGCATGGAGCAGCGCAAAACCGTGATATACAATTGTAACAATTGCGGTCCGGAAAGCGCTCCTTGCTTGACAGCCGTGCAAATTCCCACTAAGATGATAGGCGAATACAAACGATAAAGGACGGTGCTTGCATGAAACGATCTGCGCGTCTGACGGCGCTTTTGCTGATTTTGTGTATGCTGTTTTCCATGGCCTGGGCTGAGGAGGCAGAGGAGCCGGAGCTTGCTTTGATGGTCTCACAGGAGGAGCTGCGGGCTGGGGAGCAGATGACCGTTACCTATGACCTGCCTCACGACGGCCTGATGCGGCTGCATGTGCAGGACGCTGCCGGGGACGAGCTGGCGGTGCTGATCCCGGATACCCAGACCCAGGCCGGTACGGGAACCTATACCTGGGACGGCACGGCAAACGGCGAAGCGCTGCCTGCGGGGGATTACTACCTTGTGCTGAATCTCGATGACAACAGCGCCGAGATGGAGGTGCAGCTGACCGACGGCGCAGCCGCGGTGAGTGTGGAAAACCTCAACAAGACCATTACTCCTGCGTACATGAGCAGCTACCATCCCAATCATGAAAACTGCTACTGGTGCACCCCCATGGACATCACCAATGAGGAAGCCGTATGGGCCATGCTGACGGCGGACGTGACCGTGTTGGACATGAAGCAGAAGCAGCAGGCCATTCTCCGCGCGGAGCCGGATGACAAGGCCGAAGGCGTTGCCATGATTACCGGGGCCAGTCAGGCGGTGCATGTGCTGGAAAATCTGGATAACGGCTGGTCGCTGGTGGAGGTGTATTCCTCCTCCTTCCATGACAGCACGGTGAAGCACTGGAACGCCTTTACCACGGGCTATATCAAGACCAGCCGTCTGAAGACGGTCACGCCCAACCAGACCTACGGCATGGTCATTGATAAGCTGACCCAGACGCTGTACCTGTTCAAGGAAGGCCACCTGTACAGCACGCTGTCGGTCTCCACGGGCCTTGCGAACGACCGCCAGCCCTATAACGAAACGCGCTCCGGCGAGTTCCTGATCGTCTCCCGCGTGGGGGATTTCAAGTCGGATTCCATGACCTGCGCCAAGGCGCTGCGTTTCAACAGCGGCGACCTGCTGCATGAGGTTCCTTACGTCCTAAACGGCGACGGCTCTAAGAACTACAAGACCACCGAGGCCAAGCTGGGCAGCCGCGCCAGCCATGGCTGCATTCGTGTCCAGCGCCAGAAGAATGCCGAGGGCATCAACCACACCTGGCTGTGGGACAACATCAAGGTCGGCACGAAGCTGGTCATCTGGGAGGACTATGCAGGCCGTCAAATGGATATGCCTGACCTGACCGTGCCGGTGTACTATAATCCTGACGGCGGCACGAATTACCATGCGGATCAGAATTGCAGCGCCGTGCGCTCGAAGTATCTTCCGCTGACGGAGATCACCCTTGGCGATCTGCTGAATGAGCCGTACAGCAAGCTGACCCCTTGCCCCAGCTGCAACGCGCCCCGCGATCCCAAGGAGATCGTGGCAATCAACGAGACGCACCTGACGACCTCGCCCGGCGTGATTCCCTATTAAAAACGACGTTATAGCCTGGCCCTGCACCGCGAAGCAAAGCGGTGCAGGGCTGTTTTGCAGCTTTTTACGGCACATAGGAACAAAGCTGTGTCGAAAACGTCGGCACAGGCCGGAACCGTTTGCTTTTAAGCAGGGCAATGGCGGAAAAAGCTATCAGAAACATTGCTATTTCCAGAAGCATATGATATAATACAAGCTATGTCCAGAGATATTGGAGGGAGTAACGATGCACCAGCCAACGCTGGAGGAGCTTTTCGAGATTTTTTCGCATTTCCAGACGGAAGGACAGGCTCAAACGATCCGTCCTTTCGGCAGTGGGCATATTAACGATACCTTTCTGGTGACCTGCGAGGGCGCAAAGAACCAGTATATTTTGCAGCGCGTGTCCTCCGCCTGCTTCCCCAAGCCTGTGGAGGTCATGGAAAACGTCCGCGGCGTGACGGAGCATCTGCGGCGGATCATTGTGGCGGCGGACGGCGACCCCGAACGGGAGACGCTGACTCTGCTGCCTGCGAAGGACGGCAGCTGCTGGTATGTGGATGCGGACGGCGACTGCTGGCGCGTGTATCTGAACATTGCGGATACCCGCACCTATCAGCTTCCGGAGAATGAGCAGGTGTTCCAGGAGGCCGGGGCTGCGTTCGGCAAATTCCAGATGATGCTGGCGGACTACCCGGCGGAGACGCTGCATGAAACCATCCCGCATTTCCATGACACGGTGAGCCGTGTGGCGGCGCTGCGCCAGGCCATGGCAGAGGATCGTGCGGGGCGGCTGGCATCCGTGTCGGCAGAGACGGCCTTCGCACTGGCCCGGGCGGAAAAGGCCGGGACGCTGGTGGCGCAGCAGCAGGCAGGCGAGCTGCCCCTGCGGGTGACGCATAACGACACCAAGCTGAACAACGTCCTGATGGATGCGGCAACGGGCAAGGGCGTGTGCGTCATTGACCTGGATACGGTGATGCCGGGGCTGTGCGCCTATGACTTTGGCGACGCGATCCGCTTCGGTGCGAACACTGCCGCAGAGGACGAGGCGGACACCAGCAAGATTCACTTCAGCCTGCCCATGTTCCGCGCTTATGCCAGGGGCTATCTGGCGGCGGCTGGCAAGGCGCTGACCCCTGCGGAGATCAGGAGTCTGCCGCTGGGCGCGTGGATGATGACCTATGAGGTGGGCATTCGCTTCCTGACGGATTACCTGAACGGAGATGTGTACTTTAAGGTGGCTTACCCGGAGCATAATCTGGTCCGTGCGCGGAACCAGCTTGCGCTGCTGGCAGACATGGAGAAAAACGAGGAAGCCATGGCGCAGGTCGTGGCTTCCGTCATGGAGGAAATGGGAGCATGAAGGAGCCGATACTGGTCATTATGGCAGCCGGAATGGGCAGCCGTTACGGCGGACTAAAGCAGATGGACCCCGTAGGCCCTGATGGCGAGGTCATTCTGGACTACAGCATTTTCGATGCACGCCGCGCGGGCTTCAAGCGCGTCATCTTCCTCATCAAGCATGAGATTGAGGAGGATTTCAAGCGACTGGTGGGCGATCACATTGCACGGTATATGGACGTGCAGTACGCTTTCCAGCAGGTGGAAAAGCTCCCTGCGGGCTATACCGTGCCGGAGGGCCGCACCAAGCCCTGGGGAACGGGTCACGCGGTGCTGTGCTGCAAGGAGCTGATCGACGCGCCCTTTGCCGTCATCAACGCGGACGATTACTATGGCCCCGACTGCTTCAAGATCGCCTATGAGGCGCTGTGCGACATGCAGGATGACGAGAAGCGCCGCTATATGATGGTGGGCTATCAGCTGCACAACACGCTGACGGATAACGGGCATGTGGCCCGCGGCGTTTGCACGGTGGGGGAGGATGGCTACCTGAAGGCGGTGGAGGAGCGCACGCACATCATCAAGACGGTGGACGGCGCGCTCTTTACCGAGGATGGCGAGACCTACCGCAAGCTGCCGGAGAACACACTGGTCAGCATGAATCTCTGGGGCTTCACCCCCAGCATTCTGGACGCGCTGAGCCACGATTTCCCGCTGTTTCTGGACAAGGCCATGGCGGAAAATCCCCTCAAGGCGGAGTTCTTCCTGCCGATGGTGGTCAGCAATCAGCTGGCAGCGAACACCGCAACGGTGAAGGTGCTGCCGTCTCCCGACAAGTGGTACGGCGTGACCTATCAGGCGGATAAGCCCATCGTCAAGGCTGCGCTGCGCTGCCTGGCAGAGGAGGGCCTGTACCCCATGCCCATGTGGCAGTAACAAAGAAAAATAGAGAAGCCCCCGGCATGCTGCGTGAAAGCAAGGCATGCCGGGGGCTTTACGTTGTGCAGGCAGCGCCTTAGGTACGAAGCCGTGCAAAAAGGTCCCCGAACAGCGCGTCCCGGTGGATGGCATACACATAGCGGCACAGCGGGCGGCGGAAATCCTGACTGTATCACCCGCGCCAAGAAATATTGTGTGCTGACCGCCGAGAGTAAAGCCCTGCGGTTCTTGTATCGCCACAAGCAACGTCCCGTATAAAAGAACATTCCTGAACGGATTGCTAAAGGAGGTATTTCATGCGGAAGCAGAAAGTTGAAACGCTGAAATTCATCCACATCTCTCCTGCAACTGAAGGAGAAAAGTCTGTTGCCATCGAAGAAGTGAAGTCTCAGTTAGAGAGAATCCTACAAACGTATAGCCAGAAGCAGTCTGGCAACGGTACTGCCGCAGGCAGCTTAACGGCATGTGTGAGGGGACAGGCACTGAACTAAGGCTTCAGAGCATTGAGAAAGAAATCACACACCAGCTTAAAGAACGGCTATCTGGCCTCGTGTTTTCACCCAAGAATCCTGCTGTTACCCCCGTAAAGCAGCTATCCAAGTTGAACTGGCGAAGGTGGAGAAGGAGATCGAAACCTTGCTCAACTCCCTCACGGGCGCGAACGCTGTATTGATCTCCTACGCCAACACAAAAAATGAAGCCCTTGACAAACAGCGTCAAGAGCTGAACGATGAACTTGCAAAACTAGAGGTAACAAGAACCTCACCCGATAAACTTCTCTCAATGAAAGCATTGATGGATAGGTGGGACGAGGTAGACATCGAGACGAAGGCCGAAGTAATAATAAACGCTGCCTTAGAAAGTATCACCGTTTTGGACGGCACAGTTACTTGCAAAGGGCGCATTTGATTTTCGTCCTTTGCTTACCTCGGTAGCGCGAGGGAGGAGCTTCTGGCACAGAAGCTGCCTCCCTCGCAGTACTTTAACGTTCCTTTTATGCTTCCAGGATCTGTTCGGCGATCTGCGGGGCGGTGAGCTTGTACTCGCGCAGCAGATCAGCAGGCTTGCCGCTCTGACCAAAGGTGTCCTGAATGCCGATCTTCTTGAAGGTGAAGGTGCCGGTGCCGACCAGCTCGGCGGCAACAGCGTCGCCCAGACCACCGATCACGGAATGCTCCTCCACCGTAAAGACCTTGTGGCACTTCGCCGCATAGGCGCGCACCAGCGCACTGTCCAGCGGCTTGATGGTGTGCAGATTGACCAGCGCCGCGTCAACGCCCTTGGCCTTCAGCAGCTCCACAACCTCCAGGCACTGCTCCACCATAATGCCGCAGGTGAAGATGACCACATCCTTGCCATCGTGGATCACATTGCCCTTGCCGACTTCGAAGGGCATCTCGTCAAACACCGTGGTGGGCAAACGGGCCGTGCGGATGTAAACCGGGCCGTTGATCTCTGCTGCTGCGCGAACAGCCTTGCGGCACTCGTTCGCATCGCAGGGAACCAAAACCGTCATGCCGGGCAGGACACGCATCAGCGCAATGTCCTCAATGGCCTGATGACTGCCGCCGTCCTCGCCCAGCGTGATACCCGCATGCGAGAAACCAAACTTCACATTGAAGTGGGGATAGCATACGCCATTGCGGATCTGATCATAGGCGCGGCCTGCAAATACCGCAAAGGTGGAGCAGAAGGGGATCAGTCCCATCGTACTCATGCCGGAGGCCATGTCCACCATGTTCGCTTCGGCAATGCCCGCGTCAAAGAAACGGTCGGGATATACGGCGGAAAATTTATTGGTCATGGTGGCGGAGGCCAGGTCGGCGTCCAGCACAACAATCTTGTCATTGGTGGCAGCCAGCTCGATCAGTGCCTCGCCATAGGCCACGCGGATCGCTTTCTTCTCGCTCATCTTCTCAGCCCTCCAGTTCCTTCAGCGCTTCGGCACACTGCTCCGCATTGGGGGCCTTGCCGTGCCAGCCTACCTGGCCCTCCATGAAGGATACACCCTTGCCCTTCACGGTGTGCAGCCAGATCAGGCGGGGCTTGCCGGGGCAGGCGGGCGCATGCAGCGCATCCAGCACCTGCTTTAGGTCGTTGCCGTCCGCAACCTCGATCACGTCATAGCCAAAGGCACGGAACTTCGCGCCAATGTCGCCCAGGCTCATCACCTGCTCGTTGGTGCCGTCGATCTGCAAGCCGTTGTTGTCAAAGATCACGGTGAAGTTGTCCAGCTTGTAGTGCGCCGCTGCCATGGAAGCCTCCCAAACCTGGCCTTCCTGGCACTCGCCGTCGCCCACGATGGTGTACACATGGCAGGGATTGCCCGTGTGCTTTGCACCCAGCGCCATGCCCGTGGCAATGGAGATGCCCTGACCCAGCGAGCCGGTGGAAGCATCCACGCCAGGACACTTCTTCGCATCGGGGTGGCCCTGCAGAATGCTGTGCAGCTGGCGGAAATTCGCCATTTCCTCACGGCTGAAGAAGCCCTTGGCAGCCAGCACGGCGTACAGTGCGGGAGCGGCGTGACCCTTGGACAGCACAAAACGGTCCCGATTGGGATCGCGGGGGTTCTTGGGGTCCACCTTCATGGTATCGAAATACAGTGCCACCAGCGCTTCCGTGCAGGAGAGCGAGCCGCCCGGATGACCGGACCCGGCGGCAGTGCACATGGTGATCACATCCCGCCGCACCTGACGGCAAGTGGCTTCCAACGCCTGAACGTCCATGGAACAACCTCCTTTGATCTTTCCAAAGCCTGCATAAAATGACTTTGAAAATGACGAAACATACAACAAATATCATTATAGATGTTTGCCACGGGGATGTCAAGCAAGCGCGCGGCAGGAAAAAAGGCGTTCCGCCCTGCGGCTTTCCTTCCGGCTGGTTTTCTGCTACAATAGCTGCGGAAGGGAGGGACGCGCCATGCGGGAGGAAATACTGCAAAGGCTGCGGCAGCTGTCCCCGGAGGAGGAGCGCCTGCTGCGCGGGGAAAGCGTCCGCCGGGAGGACTATACGCGCACATCGGACGGCTTCCGCGTGGAAAGCGGTCAGGTGATGCCCACGGGAGCCATGATCTCCCTGCGGCCGCATACGCGCTTCGCCGCGTTCCCGCGCCATAGCCACGACTATGTGGAAATGATGTACATGGTCTCCGGCGAGACGCATCACCTTATCAACGACCGGGAGCAGATCACGCTGCACACGGGGGAGATCCTCATGATGAATCAGCGCGCAGTGCATGCCATTGCCTGCGCCGGGGAAAACGACGTGGCGGTGAATATCATTGTACAGCCTGCTTTTTTTCGGGAAATGCTGGCTGCCGTGGGGGAGGATAATGCATTAGGCCGCTTTCTGATCGGCTGCCTGACGGATCGCCCTGAAGCGCTGAGCAGCCTGGTGTTCCATGTGGCACAGGATGTACCGGTGCAATGCGTGATGGAAAGCATGGTAGCGACGCTGGTGCAGGGCGGCGCACCGCTGCGGGTGAATCAGGCGGCGATGACGCTGCTGTTTCTGCACCTGCTCAGCCGCCCGGAAACCCTGTCGGACGCGCTGCCGGGGCAGAGCGACCACGCCCTTGTGTGGGAAGCCCTGCGGGAGATCGAGGAGCATTACGCTGCTCCCAGCCTGACGCAATTGGCCCAGCGCCGCCATGTGACCCTGAGCTACATCAGCCGCCTGGTCAAGCGTGCCACGGGCCGAAGCTGGACGGAGCTTTTGCAGGAAAAGCGTCTGCTAAAGGCGGATGAGCTGCTGCTGGGAACGCGGCTGACCGTTGCAGACGTCATGAATCTGGTGGGTTACAGCAATTCAAGTTACTTTTATCGCCTGTATGAACAGCGCTTCGGGCAGTCGCCTAAGGCCCGACGGCGGACGGAACAGAACAAATAAAGACCCCTTCAGCAAGTCAGGACGTGAATTTCGTGCAAATTACGTCCTGTTTTTTTCGTATACCCTTTGCTATGATAAGCATAAGCAAGAGCTCCTTGTACGGACGAAGGAGGGAAAACGAAATGAAGTATGTGCTGGCGATCGACATCGGCGCGTCCGGGGGACGGCACATCCTGGGGCATTTGGAGCAGGGCCGGATGGTGATGGAGGAGGTCTACCGCTTCCAGAATGGCATGCGGGAGATCAACGGACATCTCTGCTGGCGGCTGGATAAGCTGTGGGAGCATGTGCTGCGCGGCATGGAGGAATGCGGACGGCAGAGGAAAATCCCCGTGTCGGTGGGCATTGATACCTGGGCGGTGGACTATGTGCTGCTGGACGGCGCGGGCCATCCGCTGGGAGATGCGGTGGCCTATCGGGATGGACGCACGGCGGGCATGGACGCCAGGCTGGAGGAAACGCTCTCTTTTGCGGAGCTGTATGCCCATACGGGCATTGCAAAGCAGCCCTTCAACACGGTCTATCAGCTGATGACCACACCGAAGGAGCAGCTGGAACAGGCGGCACACTTCCTGATGGTGCCGGACTACCTGCATTATCTGCTGACTGGCTGCATGGCAAACGAATACACGAATGCCTCCACAACGGCGCTGCTGAACGCCGCCACGCGGGACTGGGATCAGGACATTCTGGACAGGGCTGGCATTCCGCGGCATATTTTCCAAAAGCCGGTGATGCCCGGCACACGTCTGGGCGCGCTGCGGGCGGAGGTGGCCCAGCGGGTCGGCTATGACTGCGACGTGGTGCTTCCCGCCACCCATGACACGGGCAGCGCCTTTATGGCGGTGCCTGCGGACAGCGACCGGGCGGCGTATCTTTCCAGCGGCACCTGGAGTCTGCTGGGCGTGGAAAACGATGCGCCACTGACCGGCGTGGAGAGCCTGCAAAGCGGCTTCACCAACGAGGGCGGCTACGGCGGTAAGATCCGTTATCTGAAAAACATGATGGGCATGTGGATGCTGCAATCCATCCGTCGGGAACTGGACGACCAGTATACCTTCGCCCGCATGGCGGAAATGGCGGCGGAGAGCGCCCCGGTAAGCTGGCTGGTGGATGTGACGGACAATCGCTTCCTTGCCCCCAAGAGCATGCTTTCTGAGGTACAGCGGGCAGTGATCGAGCAAGGCGGTGAGGAGCTGCCCCTGCCGCAGATGCTGCGCGTGGTGCATCAAAGCCTGGCGCAGGGCTATGCAGACGCGATCACGGCGCTGGAAAAGCTGACGGGCAAGCGCTTTGACACGGTGAACATTGTGGGCGGCGGCAGTCAGAACAAAACGCTGAACCAGATGACCGCCGATGCAACGGGGCTTCGCGTGGTGACAGGCCCTGCGGAGGGAACGGCGCTGGGCAACCTGATGGCGCAATGGATCGCCTGCGGGGAGCTTGCCGATCTGGCGCAGGCCCGCGCCATGGAACGGGACAGCTTTGAGGTAACGATTTATTATCCGAAAAAATAAGGAGGAACGAACCATGAGCGACATGTTTGCGTATGCCAAGGCGCGCTATGCGGCGATTGGTGTGGATGTGGAGGCAGCGTTTGAAAAGCTGCGCAAAGCGCCCCTCAACCTGCACTGCTGGCAGGGCGATGATGTGCGCGGCTACGACACCGACCCCAGCAAGCCCCTGACGGGCGGCATTCAGACCACCGGCAACTATCTGGGCCGCGCCCGTACGCCGGAGGAGCTGATGGCGGACATTGATCTGGTGCTGAAGCTGTGTCCGGGCCAGAAGAAGATGAACCTGCATGCATCCTACGCCATTTTTGGCGAGGAAAACGGCGGCTGGGTGGATCGGGACAAGCTGGAGCCGAAGCACTTCAAGAAATGGGTGGATTTCTGCAAGGAGCGGGGGCTGGGCTGCGATTTCAACCCCACGTTCTTCTCGCATCCCATGTGCGACCCGCTGACGCTGTCCTCGCCCAATGAAAAGACGCGGCGCTTCTGGATTGATCATGGCAAGGCCTGCATCCGCATCAGTCAGTATCTGGCAGAGGAGCTGGGGCAGCCCTGCGTCATGAACATTTGGACGGGCGACGGCTTCAAGGATATTCCGGCGGATCGCATGGGGCCGCGCGTGCGCTACAAGGAAAGCATGGATGAGATTCTTTCCGAGCCGTATGACTTTGCGCTGGTGAAGCCCTGTGTGGAGTCGAAGGTGTTCGGTATTGGCGTGGAGGCGTACACGGTGGGCAGCGCGGAATATGCGCTGAGCTATGCTGCGATGCATCCGGGCAAGTGCATTCCGCTGATGGACAACGGACACTATCATCCCACGGAGGTGGTCAGCGACAAGATCCCCGCGCTGCTGGCCTTCTTCCCGGAAATCG
Source organism: uncultured Clostridia bacterium (assembly GCA_934631985.1). Lineage (GTDB taxonomy): Bacteria > Bacillota > Clostridia > Christensenellales > Aristaeellaceae > Egerieenecus. The sequence goes on from CAKTYE010000063.1 coordinate 14,769, forward strand.
CGCTGCACATCACCCGTCCCATTCGCTGGGACAGCGACCATGTGGTGCTGCTGGATGATGAAACGAAGGAGCTGTGCAAGGAGATCGTGCGCTGCGGCGG